>JAMCRV010000097.1 GCA_023381555.1 Chloroflexota bacterium
CAGGTCCCGGTGTGAATGTGGGCAGGTTCCGATCCTCCAGCTGGCTCACCCGTAAGGCTGAGAACTACTTGAGTCTGGCTGCCCATGGCTGTCAAAGTAGCGGTTCCAGAGATGCCGGAGTTGTTCTGGGCAGCGATGGGGACGGTGACGCTCTGAGCCGCGAATACACCGCCAACAACGGTGGCAGTCAAAACAGCGGCGAGACCGACGGATGCCAAGAAGCGCTTCAACATAAGATGGCCAACATCTTTCTTTCTACCAGACAAGACTCTACAGGGCCTCGACTGATGAACTGTCGAGAGTGTTCAAGTGTTCTCTATCAGCAGACCTCCCCTTCTCTACAGTATCGAAAGGAAATCTCTGGGGAAGAAACTCTTCATAAATGTTGCACAACTTGTGCCGAAGTTTGACTGGTTGCTGTTCAGCGAGCCTGACGCTCAGCTGGATTTCCGGGAATAATGAAGCCGCTTATGCTGAAGAGGAGCTGACGAGTGTTGCGCCGCCGCGATGGATTCGATGAGGAGACACCCGATCAGCTGCGTCAGTGGCTACTCGCCACATTGCGTGCGCGAAAGATCCGTCCATCGAAGTCTCTCGGACAGCACTTTCTCCTTGACCCTCACGTGATGGAGGTGAGTATCGACTCGGCACGGATTGAGCCGACCGACACTGTGATCGAGGTTGGACCTGGACCAGGATTTCTCACCAAGCGTCTTGCGGCGCGCGCCGGCCGCGTCGTGGCCGTCGAGATCGACCGCGGCATGATCGGTGTACTCGCTGATCTGCGACGGAGCTATCCGAACCTCTCGGTGGTCGAGGCTAATATCTTGAGCATGGCCCCGGAGGATATCGTCGGGGACGGTGCTTATAAAGTCGTTGCCAATCTCCCGTACTACATCACGTCGGCAGCGATTCGTCACTTTCTCGAAGCGAAGGCCCCTCCCACAGTGCTCTCGCTGCTCGTACAGCGCGAAGTTGCCGAGCGCATTTGCGCAAAGCCAGGGGATACGAGTTTGCTGACGCTGAGTGTGCAACTGTACGCTGAGCCGCGTATTGTCTTGCGCATCGGGGCTGATAGCTTCTTCCCGGCACCGCAAGTTGAATCGGCCCTGCTCCTGCTCGAGGTACGTCCGGCCCCAGTTGTGCCCCCCGAGCTCATCTCGACTTTCTTTCGACTCGCGCAAGCGGGGTTCAACGACCGGCGCAAGCAGCTTCACAATGCGCTGCGCATCAACTTGCACCTCACGACCTCTCAAGTGGACGTGCTGCTCGGCCGCGCTGCCATCGATGGGATACGGAGGGCGGAGACTCTGGCGCTCGACGAATGGCGGCGCCTGGTGGAGGAGGTCACTACCATGCTTCCCCAGGTTACCCCTGAGGACTCGTTGTGAGATCGTTCGCTGAGCGCCTAGTGAAGA
Organism: Chloroflexota bacterium; assembly: GCA_023381555.1. GTDB lineage: Bacteria > Chloroflexota > UBA4733 > UBA4733 > UBA4733 > JAMDCW01. The sequence goes on from JAMCRV010000097.1 coordinate 1,419, forward strand.
GATTGGCAGAGGGACGTGATGAAGCATCTCCTGGGTCGAGCGCGGGGCGGGTCGAGTTTGGGGTGATCGGTCTCGGCAACCCCGAGCCCGGTTATGCTCGACATCGACATAACATCGGGTTCCAGGTGGTGGATCTGCTTGCTGCTCGCTACGGAATCGTGCTCACACAGCGCAAGGCACGCTCTCGTGTCGGAATGGGCAGCATCGAAGGGCATCGCGTCGCTCTTATCCAGCCGCTGACGTGGATGAATGAGAGTGGCAAGGCGGTGACCGCGTTGCAGGCGTGGCTGGCGCTACCGCCGAACAGACTTCTCATCATCTATGATGATCTCGATCTTCCACTGGCACGAGTCAGACTTCGCGCTGGCGGAGCGGCTGGCGGTCATCACGGGCTGGAGTCGATCTTCCGCGAGACCGGACAACGGGACTTTCCTCGACTACGAGTTGGAATCGGCCGCCCGGCGTCTAGAGATGGTGTCATCGATTTCGTCCTCTCCCCTTTTGCTCCAGAAGAAGAGCCAGCGATTGCCGAAGCGCGGACGAAAGCTGTAGAAGCCGTGGGGCTTTGGATCTTGACCGGGGTGCAAGAGGCGATGAATAGTGTCAATGGGAGCGCTCCCGACACTCAGGGCTAGCGCGCCTCCTCTGTTTGCGCTTTCACGGATAATGAGAGACCCCCCTACGGTCGCGTTACCGAGGGGGTGGTGGTGTTGTCTGTATGACGGCCAGTGAGAGGAGCGGGCGCCGCATGACGACGCCAACGGATGTCCGGCAGTCTGTTGTTACGGCATTGTTGCCCGAGGAGGTCGCGCGTTTCGCGGGCACGGCGAGTCAGGGGCGTGCTGCCGTCTTCGAAGGAGTAGTCGAGGCGGCAACGGCCGCTGCAGTGGCTGGTCTCGCTCTGGCCACGGACCGGCCAGTGCTGGTGGTGACAGGAAGCGCTACTGGCGCGAGCCAACTCCACGGAGAGCTGAGTGGATGGATTGGCTCAGAGCGCCCGGTGTTGCTTTTCCCAGCACCGGAAGCACAGCCTTTTGAGCGTCTCATCGGCGACGCCCACGTCACCAGCCAGCGCGTTCATTGCCTGCTCTCGCTTGCCCGTGGGGAGAGCCCTGTGGTTGTGACAACCGCTGGGGCGCTGATTCAGGCCACGCTTTCCGTAGATGAGGTTCGTGCACGCACTCGGTTATGGCGGAGGGGTGATCGTCTACTCCTGCAGAAGACGCTTGCCACGTGGCTCCAACACGGCTATGAGCCAGCATCACTGGTCGAAGAGCCGGGCACCTTCAGCCGGCGTGGTGGCGTCATCGACATTTATCCCATAGCAGCGGAGTGCCCATATCGCCTTGAGCTTCTCGGTGATGAGATCGAGTCGATCCGGACCTTCGATCCCGCGTCGCAGCGATCAGCAGAAGAAGTGGAGGAGGTTCTCGTCCCTCCAGCTCGTGAAGCGTTTCCACCACTGGTCGCGGAAGCCCTTGGTGAGCTGAGAGGCTTACCACTCTCTTCCCTGCGCGAGGATGTGCGAGCACGCTGGGAAGCCGACGTAGAGGAGATGGCAGCCGGCAACTCTGTTGATGGCATCGAGTTCTTTCGTGCCTATCTCAGCGATCTGACGTTCCCACTGCAGGAACTGCAAGAGAAGAGTCTCGTCGTCTTCATCAACGTCACAGAGTGTGAACATCGTGTAGAGACGCTCATCGAGGAGAGCGAGCAAGCGCGACGAGATGCGCTTGCTATTGGGGACATTCCGCCCGGTTTACGGCGTCCTTACAGGATGTGGTCCGAGGCGCTGCAGTCGCTGAATGAGCTTCGAACAGTGCTCATCGAGCAATCGTCGACTGGTATCGAAGGACTCAGCCATCCTGCAATCCGCGACTTTACGGCAATCCTATCGGATGTCTCAGTCCGGTCATTCGCCGTGGAGTGTGATCTGGTCAGCCCCCTGCACTTCGCCAATCGTTTTCGGTTGCTCACCGAACATCTGCATGAACTGCTCGACCAGGGATTCAGTGTCGCGATCGGGACGCCGCAAGCAGATCGGGTGCAAGAGTTGCTGGAAAGCTTCGATCTTCCCGTCCGGCGCAATGATCGTCTCGCGGATCCTTGGTCGAGTACCGTGATCACCACCGTTCAGGCGCCAGTCGAACAGGGCTGGCAGAGTCAGAGCCTGCACGTCGCCCTCTTCACCGACACAGAGCTATTTGGCCAGCAGGCGCAGCGCACCACAGTCCGGCGACCGCAGGTCGATCGAGCATTCCTTGCAGAGCTCCAGACGGGGGACTACATCGTTCACGTAGAACACGGTGTTGGGCGCTATGTTGGCATCGTGACGAGAGACTTCGGCGCTGGAATGCGCGATTACATTCATCTCGAATATCAGGGAAACGACAGTCTCTTCGTTCCGACGGATCAGCTCCATAACGTCACGCGCTACGTGGGTGTGGGGGAACAAGCGCCGAAGCTCAACCGGCTTGGGAGCGCAGAGTGGGCACGCACTAAAGAGCACGCGCGGAAGGCTGCGCGGGATATTGCCGCGGATCTTCTACGTCTCTACGCTATCCGGACGTCACGAAAAGGCTTCGCTTTCCCTCCTGATAACGAGTGGCAGCGGGAGATGGAGGCAGCCTTTCCTCACGTCGAAACTCCCGATCAACTCCGCGCCGTCGAAGATGTCAAGGCGGATATGGAGCGTCCACGCATCATGGACCGGCTCGTGTGCGGTGACGTGGGTTACGGCAAGACCGAGGTAGCGCTGCGAGCAGCTTTCAAGGCCGCGATCAGTGGAAAGCAGGTCGCTTTGCTCGTTCCGACGACAGTACTTGCCGAGCAGCACTTCCTCACCTTCAAGAAGCGCTTCGAGAACTTTCCTGTTCGTGTAGAGCTACTCAGCAGGTTCCGCTCGCGCGCGGATCAGTCCAAGGTGGTTGTCGCGATCAACGAGGGCAAAGTCGAGATTGTCGTCGGCACACACCGGCTCCTGCAGCAGGATGTGCAGTTCGCGCATCTCGGTCTCGTGATCATTGACGAAGAGCAGCGTTTTGGCGTGGAGCACAAGGAGCGGCTCAAGCAGCTTCGTCAGGAGGTTGACGTGCTCACGCTCACTGCAACTCCCATACCCCGGACTCTCAATATGTCGCTCGCCGGCCTCAGAGATCTCAGTGTCATTGATACGCCGCCGGAAGAGCGACTTCCGGTCAAGACCTTCATTACGCAAGAAGATGAGCGGCTGATCCGGAGTGCGATCCTGCGCGAGCTCGATCGTCATGGACAGGTGTACTTCCTCCACAATCGTGTTCAAACCATTGATGTGATCGCTTCACGACTCCGTGAGCTCGTTCCTGAAGCAACAATCGGTATTGCCCACGGCCAGATGGCTCCTGATCGTCTTGAACGGGTCATGCGGGACTTTGCCGGCGGCAAGGTCGATCTCTTGTTGTGTACTGTAATTATCGAGAATGGCCTCGACATTCCCAATGCCAACACCATCATCATCGACCGCGCCACCCATCTTGGGTTGGCGCAGCTTTACCAGCTTAGGGGACGTGTCGGGAGGAGTAACCGCCGCGCATACGCCTACCTGCTCCACGCCAAGGGCGGTGAGCCATCGGAGACAGCGAAGCGGCGGCTTAGAGCTATCTTCGAAGCCTCTGAGCTTGGCGCAGGCTTCAAGATCGCTATGCGCGACCTCGAGATTCGTGGCGCGGGGGATCTTCTTGGTGCGGCGCAGAGCGGGCACGTTGGGGCTGTTGGCTTCCACCTCTATACACAGATGCTGGCAGAGGAGGTTGACAAGCTCCGGGGTGTTCCAGAACAAACTCCTTTGCAGGTGGTCGTGGAGCTTCCTGTGGGCGCTCGCCTGCCTGATGACTACATTGGAGACGAGAGCGCAAAGGTTGATCTCTACCGGCGACTGGCAGCGCTCAGTACCCTTGAAGAGGTTGAGCATTTGCGGCAGGAGCTTCGGGATCGGTTTGGTCCGCTGCCTGAGCCAGCAGACAACCTGATCACCATTGTGGAGGTTAAGGCACGAGCCGCCGTGCTGGGTATTCCCTTGGTTACCGTCAAGGATGGTGAGCTCACGGTGAAGCTTCCCAGTGAGGGGATACTCAGCCGGTCAGCAATCTATCGCACATACGGCGCGGCGGTGAAGCTCACGCCATCGCAGCTCCGTCTGCCATTGAAGGTACTCGGCAATGATTGGATTCACGAGGTGCCGCGCTTGCTTGACCGCCTGGCAAGCCGGCCAGTAGCAGTGCTGCGTCCTGCTTGAGCGAAGCGCTCATCGTGCTACAGCAGCGCATGGCGATCCAGAACATAGCTGCGGGAACACGTACGGCCGGGGTGAGAACTCCGTGTGATGGAAGCGGAAGCCACCTGTCTGGCAGCCTCGTGGCTCAGGCTTCGCGCTCGGGTGCCGAGTGATGGCTCAAGGTTGCCGCTTTGGTGACGTCGAAGACCTGGTTTGCACCAAACTCACGAGTGGTGTAGACCTGGGCTTCTGAGAAGCGTAAGATGAGGTCTTTCAGACGCCGGCCCGCTGAGATGATTTCATCAACATAGGAGCGCAGCTCGGAATCACGAATCGCATCTTCATCCCGCAACAGAGAGGCGTAGCCAAGGATCACACTCAGTGGCTGATGCAGCTCGTGGGGAATGCTATCAGCAATTTTGCGCACGGCATCATTCCGTGCTACTTCTGCTGCCCGAGCGGAGTCTTGCGAGCGAATACGGCGCTCGAACTGGCGAATACCAAGGGCGCGCTTTGCAGCTGCAACTACACGATCTGTCGGGGCGGGCTTGCGTAGATAGCCGGTGACACCAAGATCAGCAGCAGAGATCGCGCTCTGTGCGGTCTGCCAGGCGGTGATAACGAGGATGGGCAACATTGGGTCGATGTCGTGTGCCCGTTCGATAAGGGTGAGGCCATTGATTCCAGGCAGACCGAGATCAACGATGAGGAGATCAGGTGCAGACGCCGATAGCGATTGGATGGCTGGCGGTGCGGAGTCGAATGCGCGCACCCTGCAGCCTTGCACCTCGAGAACCTCCTTGGTCACCTCCAGGAGGGGAAGGTCGTCTTCGACGATTACAACGGAGGCACCCTCTAACGTGCCCTCCATAGCTTCGGTCTCCTCTGGCGGCTAGTGTACCCATTGTGGGTATTGTGGTGGTTGTGACCCATAAACACTACAAGGGAGATTACCGTTTGGCGCTCTATAGTACTCTGATCGCTTGCGCAACGGTGCAGCATCGAGTTGCTCCACCACTATCTGAAGCTTATCATTCCAATGTGGCTAGCCGCTCCTGCGCCAGACACTCATGAGTTTCCTCACGGAGCTCTCCGTGTCTGAATACGGGAGTTGCACTTTGCTGCGGCGCACGACCGAATCGTACGCCGCAAGAATAACTTCCAATGTCTGGCGAGCATGTGTTCCGCTCTGCGGTACAGGCTCGTGGTGCTCGACTGCTCGCACCACCGCATCAACGGAGTGAATAAAGTGCTCAAGCCCGTGAATGCCCTCGCTGGTCGGGATAGTGTGCCATGTAGAATCGCCGCTGCCGCGTACACGGACAGTGGCGCCTTGAGGCACTCCTACTTCGATGACGCCCTCGGTACCGATGAGGCGATTTGCTGGTTGCCCGATGATGGGTGAGCCGAGGTCGAGATAGGCGCGAACACCCGACTGGAACTGGTAGTGCACGATGGCCTGATCTTCCTGCTCTTCGCCGAAGAGCACACGATTGGTATGGCGGTCGGCCATTGCCACGACCCACTCGACTGGTTGTTGGTCCAAGTAGAAGAAGGACATGTCGATCCAGTGCGTGCCCCAATCCAACAGTGTGCCAGCGGGTACGTGGCTCTCTATGCGGAGGAGGTCTCCGATGCGACCCGATTGCAACAGCTCCTTCGCCGTGTGGAAAGGCTGACTGAGCCGGCGCTGATGGTTGACCGCGAGAATGACATTGTGGGCAGCACAGGCTTGGAGCATCGCATCGGCCTCGGGGATGGTCATCGCCATGGGTTTCTCACAGAGGATGGCACGCGGCTGGGCCTCGGCGCAATCTTGCACGATCCTACTGTGCAGCGATACCCACGTACAGACGCTGATGATGTCCAGTTGCTCCTTGGCAAGCATCTCCCGGTAATCGGTATAGGCGGCTGGCACTGTGTGGCGAGCGCAGAAGTCCCTGAGGTTATCGGGATCTATATCGGCGGCGGCTACGATCTTCGTCGCTGGCACTGCTTCGTAGGCCTTGGCGTGGCTCTCTGCGATCCCGACCCGCAGCCTCCCTTCTGCATCGCGTTGCGGACGCCGTCCGCAGCCGATGATGGCGACACGATAGGACTCTCTCTGCATTGGTCTCCTCTTCTGTAGCAGTAGCGATGGTAGTGCGATGTGAAGATGGCCGCAATGCACTGAGAGGGCAGTGAGAATTGGTGCCACGCCCCCACAGCGCCTGCACGGCCAGTAAGGCTCTAATGCGACTCTAGTAGTGGGTCGGTACCATGGCAGGACGCTATCGAAGGAGTGTAGATATGGATGAACATGGCGTGACCCGTCAGGTGGTGATCATCGGTTCTGGACCTGCCGGCTGGACGGCTGCGCTCTATGCAGCGCGTGCCAACCTCCATCCGCTGGTCATCGCGGGATATGCCCCTGGCGGTCAGCTTATGCTGACCTCGGAAGTGGAGAACTTCCCAGGGTATCCCAAGGGCACGATGGGGCCTGAGATGATGGAGGACCTCCGTGCTCAGGCGGAGCGGTTCGGCACGGAAGTGATGGAGGTTGATGCGACTGCTGTCGACCTGATGCACCGGCCGTTCCGGATCGAAACCGATGAAGGGCCCGTTAGCGCGCACAGTGTGATTGTTGCGACGGGCGCCTCTGCGAAGTGGTTGGGTGTTCCAGGTGAGACGAGTCTGCGCGGTCGCGGGGTATCGGCGTGCGCGACCTGCGATGGCTTTTTCTTCCGCGATAAGCGGCTTATCGTTGTGGGCGGGGGGGATACAGCGCTCGAGGAGGCACTCTTCCTGACGCGCTACGCCAGCCACGTCACCATTGTTCATCGACGTGACTCGCTACGGGCCAGCAAAGTCATGCAGCAGCGAGCGATGACTCACTCCAAGATCAGCTTCATCTGGGACAGCGTGGTCAGTGAGATTGTCGGACCTGACAAGGTCACGGCGGTGCGACTGCACAACGTTGTGACTGACGAGGATTCGACTGTGGAGACCGATGGTGTCTTTATGGCGATAGGCCACCAGCCCAACACGGCGATCTTCAAGGGGCAACTTGACCTCGATGAGACAGGATACGTCCTCATGCCAGATCCAGCTACGACGTATACGAATATCGAGGGTGTGTTCGCTGCCGGCGATATTCGCGATCGTCGCTATCGCCAGGCTATCACCGCCGCGGGCGAGGGCTGCAAGGCAGCGATTGATGCCGAGCGATGGCTAGAAGAGCAAGGGATCTCGGCATTGGAAGAGGTCGAGTTCGCCAGTGCCTGAGTAACAGCGTCTACATCCGACCAGGAGTCTAGACGTGCCCAAGATTGAAGAGAGCTGGCTCGCGGCTAGAGGTTGGTTGGAGGGCAGTGTGATCGAGGCTCTTCTCCACGTGCAACTGGCCATTCCAGGGGGATCCGAAGAAGTTGCCCGAGACTTCTACGGCCGTTTGCTCGGCCTGCGCGAGATTGGCAAGCCGGCGTCACTGGTCGCACGCGGTGGGTGTTGGTTTCAACTGGCATCTGGACAGCAGCTTCACCTTGGCGTCGAGCAGTCGTTTCAACCAGCTCGAAAGGCCCATCCGGCCTTTCTCTGTGCCAATGTGAGCCAACTGCGGCAGCAGCTCGAAGAGGCGGGCATACGGACCTCACCGGATGATCTCATACCGGGGGTACGGCGGTTCTACTGCGCCGATCCGTTCGGCAACCGGCTCGAATTTGCCGACGGGCCGGGGGGGCCGTATCTGGAGGAAGGGGCACGAAGTTGACCCGGATTTTCGAAGGAGTCAGGCCGTTGACGCGCGTCGTTAGCGGTCGATGGGGTACCCCTTGGCGATCCAGGCCTTCGTCCCGCCCTCGACGTTGTAGACCTCGGTCGCGCCCACGGCTGCTGCCATCTCGGAAGCAACGGCAGAGCGCTGGCCCACAGCACAGACAAAGATGACTGGTCCTTGGGCTGGAAGGTGCTTGCTAGCGTCGCGGAGAAAGGAGTTCAGGGGAACCAGTTTGGCCCCTGGCACGTGGCCATTTTGGTACTCTCCCAGCTCGCGCACATCGATAACTGGGACTCCGCTGTCGATGAGTCGCTTCGCTTCTTCGACAAAGATGCGCTTGAAAGGCTCCTGCGCCTCAACACTCACTGCCCTACTCCTCAAATTCATCAGCCTTGACCTACTGTCGCAATGACATCGAGAGGCTCATCCTCGGAATGATCAAGGAAGAGACGGAAGGCACGAACAACGGGCTTCTCGGGTTGTTCGAGCGAACAGATGACGTACACCGTATCAGGCCACAGAGGGTTCCCCTCGTCATCGTGGGCGTTGCGGCGATCTGTCTCGGATGGATACGCGCGTGTGTGCGGGTGCGAATGGTAGATGGCGATGAGCTCCAACTGCTCGTCTTCGATGCGGCGCATCATCTTGAAGAGGCCTTCCGGGTCCATGAAGTAGCGGATGCGCGGCGTTGGATCGACGTTCTTGATGCGTACGAGTTCTATCACTGTTCCCCCACGCCCGAGGAGCACACCACAGATCTCTGAATTCTGGGTACGTCCCTCCCGGGCATGGGCGATGATTGCATCAAGAAAGCTCTGCTGGACCCGCATTAGACGGCGGCTCCAGCCGCAACTTCTGCGTGTGGTGCGCCGCAGAACTGGACGTAGTCAATGGGCTCGAAGATGGTGGGGTGATCGCCACATACTGGGCAGTTCGGGTCGTGCGGCGTTCGCATCACACGGAAGTCCATAGTGAGCGCGTCGACCACAAGGAGCTTTCCAGCGAGTGGTTCTCCGATACCGAGGATGAGCTTCGTGGCCTCTACGGCCTGGATGGATCCAACGATCCCTGTCATCATCCCGAGTACACCGGCCTCGGCGCAGCTGGGAACCTCACCGGGAGGAGGTGGTACCGGGAAGAGGCAGCGATAGCAGCCGCGGCCTGGGAGGAAGACAGTGGCCTGTCCATCGAAGCGCAGAATGCTACCGTCGACGAGTGGCCTCTTAGTCCAGTAGGCGACGTCACTGAGCAGGTAGCGAGTTGCGAAGTTGTCGCAGCCGTTCACCAGGATGTCGTACTGACTAATGATGTCTTGGGCGTTGCTCGAGTCGAGTGCAACTTGATGAGGGACGACGTTTACGTATGGGTTGATATCGTAGAGTCCGTCCTTGGCCGACAATACCTTTGGGCGTCCAACGTCGTGAGTATGGTGCAGGATCTGGCGCTGAAGATTGGAGACATCAACATCGTCGAAGTCAACCAGACCAATTGTTCCAACACCAGCCGCGGCTAGGTAGAGCGCCGCGGGGCTACCGAGACCACCCGCGCCCACTACGAGTACCTTGGCGTTCTTCAACTTACGTTGACCAATACTACCGACTTCCGGCATGAGAATGTGCCGGCTATAGCGGACGACCTCGTCGGCGCTGAAGCCGCTCCCACCAGCCATGGCCGGCATGATGCCAACCTCACTACCGTCCGTAATGGTCGCATCGAGCCCGCCCTTGCGGCGGGCATCTTCACCATCGATGAAGACATTCACGAACTGGCGCAAGCTGCCGTCGGCATTGCGCAGGCGGGTCCCGACACCCGGGTAGCGCTGCTCGAGGTCATCGATGATCTCGCGTAGTGTTGAGCCCGATGCTTCGACTTTCGCCTGATCTCCTGTTAAGCCGCGCAGCGCGCTCGGCACGAGTACCTGCACTGCC
>JAMCRV010000064.1 GCA_023381555.1 Chloroflexota bacterium
TGAGTATGGTACTGTACTCGCGGAGAGGTGTCCGAGTGGTTTATGGTGCCGCTCTCGAAAAGCGGTGTGCCCAAAAGGTACCGGGGGTTCGAATCCCTCCCTCTCCGCCCCGCGGACAGCCGTGGGGAGGGGTCGCCTAGTTGGTCTATGGCGCCGACCTGGAAAGTCGGTATGCCCGTGAGGGCATCGTGGGTTCGAATCCCACCCCCTCCGCTCACCTCAGTCTATGTCAGCATGGTCAGGACTTCTGTCTGGACGTCGGTGACGAGCCCTTCTGTGAGATGCGCCTCAATGAGTGCCACAGCGGACGCAAGAAGCCGGTGCGCTTGAGCGCCGTCATTGGTCACTGTGGTGATTCCCAGCGTGATGAGCTGCCACTGGTCAAGGGTGTCTACTTCGGCGGCAGCATAGTGCGCCTGCTGAAGCTTGTTGACCATCGCACGTACGGTGGAGCGCTTATCCTTGAGCGAGCGGCTGGCAGGAAGATGGATCGTGATGCGAGCTGCCCCGACGTGCATCAGCTAGCCCACTGGAGCCTCATCTTCGGTGGCAGTCTCGGAATGGTCGTTGGATTGGGCAAGAGCGCTTAGAGAGCGCCAGGGGCGGCACAGCGTTGCGAACTGCTTGAGTGCACCGCTCTTGATGACAATGGCCTCAGGCTGGAAGATGGTGGCATACATCGTCAGCAGGGAGATGACGTCGAGTAAGGCACGATAGCCCGAAAACCCGGAGAGGTCGACGTAGATCTTCGTGAAGGGATGTCCAAAGCCGAGGGCGGAACGCACGTCAAAGGCGTCGAGCACCTCGAAGCGGATGTCGGGGTGCAGCTGGCGAGCTCGGGCGATGCAGTCGGGGCTGATGTCTGTGCCAATGACGGCCCCACAGTGCTGGGCAAGGATGGCAGTGGTTGTGCCCCACTCGCACCCGATCTCAAGTACTTGGTCAGAGCTCTTGATCAGAGAGGGGATTGTTTCCCGATATTCGCGCACACCTCGAGTGGCAATGAAGTGCGTGCGCAGCTTGAACTGGCGCTCGTTTGCCATAGGCGTATCCTCTCGGCGTGCGTGTGAAGGGTACCATTGACGGCGGGGTCGACCGTGCCGTTGAGTATTTCTTCTGGCAGTGGTAACCTGCTAGTGGGTCGTGCTACACGGGGTGCTGGTGGTACCCTCAACCCGAAATCCACCATAAGGCGGGGTGGAAGTCCCTCTTGAGGCCGTGCTCCCGCCGATTCTGACCTTTGAGTGTGGCGTGGATGGTTGGGTCCTGCGCGGCGAAGTCCCACGAACCCCGTCAGGTCGGGAACGAAGCAGCGGTAAGTGGTTCACTTCGGGTGCCGCAGGGAAGCCTACCGGAGCCACTTCTTGGGCATGGCGGTGAGGTCGCCGGTCGAGAGCGGGTGCACGACCCTTTTCCCCGTCAAGAATGCTCGAGTGGCGTAGACGTCGTACCGCTCGATGTAACGGATCGCTCTTCCCCAGCACCGGCGCGCGTGTCCCTGTACCTCTTGTTGCGTCTGACGGAGAGATATAGAGCAGTGACTATCGGTGATTGTGCCCTCTCGCTGGAGCGAACAATCAGACTCACGGTCCCGCCGGAGGACCAATGCGCTCCATGTTGCCGCTGCGGGCCGCCACTGTCAGCTTGGCAAGGCTGATCTGTTCGAACGATAGCAGCACCAGTCCGATCACCACGATGGGCAGCACGAGTGTTCCCCATAGCACCCAGGAGATGCTGAAGGCGACGGCATTAGTGAGACCGGCAACACCTGCGAGCACAGCGATCACTGCTGCTTGGAAGGGGCCGATGTACCCCGGTGCGCTGGGAATCATGATGCCAAAGTTCAAGACGACGAGGAGCAGCAACACTGTGTGCAATGGCACTGGGTGCCCCAGCTCGTGGAAGATGGGGGCAGAAAAGGCGGCGAGCACTCGTGTGTAGACAGCGAACTCGATCGACCAGATCAAGACTGACAGACCGAGCACAGCAAGTGCATCCCAAGGGGAGCGCAACAGATGCAAGCCACGATCGACCTCGTCAAGGGCGCCAAGCAGTCGTGTCCGCAGGATCGGTGGCAAGGGACGCAGCGCTACGCCAGCAATGCGCTCCGCCCAGGTGCGGCGGTAGGCGAGAAGAACGAGGAACGCGACGATCCCAAGAAACAATACTGCGGCGACAAGCCCGAGCCGCTTGACCCACAGAGGAAAGGGATAGAACGAGGAGACGATCGCCAGTGCGAGCACCAGGGTCAGACCATCACAGGCCCGCTCGACTACGATGGTCGCGAAAGCCGTCGTGGCCGAGATGCGCTCCTTCCGGCCGAGGACGTACGCGCGGACAAACTCTCCCAGGCGTAGCGGAAGTGCATTGTTGGCCATGAAGCCGATGGCGAGTACCTCACAGAGCGCGGCGAGTCGGATTGTGCGTGCTCCTTTGAGGAGTCGCTGCCAGCGAAGCCCACGTGGAACGAAGCTGCACAGATAGAGTGCCGCTGCGGCTACAACCCAGCGGTAGTCTGCACTCGCCAGTGCTTGCTTGACTTCTCCCAGGTTCTGCACCTTGTGAAGTAAGAACACCACGAGCGCGAGGCTAAGCACAAGGCCGATCCAGCGTCCTACCCGTCGCACATTACAGCCCGCGTTTCTCTTTGTGGCTGTGCGCGGCAGGTGCTCGTTGACCTTAGTAGCTTGACCGCTACAGCGTATGTCATAGTGGTAGTGTACCGATTTAGACTTCGGGTGAAGAAAGCGACTCTCCAGTTGTGTCTCTCTCCATCGTTGCACCCGTCTTCAATGAGGCGGAGACGCTTCCAGTATTCTTCGAGCGTATCCGAGCGGTTCTCAATGAGCTGGGCGAGCCGTATGAGCTCATCTTCGTCGATGATGGTAGCCGTGACCAGTCGCTGTACCTGCTGAGAGAATTTCGCGCCGCCGATGCCCGCGTGAAGATCCTGAGCTTTGCTCGCAACTTTGGCCACCAAATTGCCATCACTGCCGGTCTGGACGTCGCGGATGGCGATGCGGTAGTGATCATCGATTCGGACCTGCAAGATCCTCCGGAAGTCATCACCCACCTGGTCGCTGAATGGCGGAAGGGTTATGAAGTCGTCTTCGCCATTCGGGCAGCGCGCACTGGAGAGACGGCTTTCAAGCTTGCAACGGCGAAGCTCTTCTATCGGTTGCTCTCGCGCATCGCTGCGGTTCAGATTCCCCATGATACCGGTGACTTCCGATTGATGGATCGACGTGCTGTGCTCGCGTTGCGCCGTCTCCGTGAGCACTACCGATTTATGCGCGGTCTGTCCTCGTGGGTCGGCTTCCGTCAGACCGGCGTGCGCTACCAGCGACAGGAGCGCTACGCTGGTGCCACGCACTATCCCTTTCGCAAGATGCTGCGCCTTGCAATCGATGCCATGACGAGCTTTTCCTACCTGCCTCTCCAGCTTGCCACCACGCTAGGCTTCTCAATCGCTGGCCTGAGCCTCGTGGGCATCGTGCTCGCGGTCATTCTCCGGCTTGCCAACCACACCGTTGCTGGTCAGGCTACAACGCTTGTCGCCGTGCTTTTCATCGGCGGCATCCAGCTCATGTCATTGGGCATCATCGGGGAGTATCTTGGTCGCATCTACGACGAGGTCAAGGATCGGCCACTCTACCTCTTGCGAGAAGTGATCGGATTTGAGGATCTCGACGCCAGCGCAACAAGGCTGGGAGATGCTCACCGGAGCAGTGTCACGTTGCCTCGCCGCTCGTTTCCTGGATCACTACACACGATATCCTCCGACGATCCATCAAGCGAGCCGGTTCAATCGTCTGCCCCGTAGCTCTCTCGGAGAGAGCTTGCTTGCCGCTGAATGATCCACCGGCCGCTTCGCGCGCCTGTTGAGCTCATCATCACACGCTGATCCAGCCGTGCATCACGTCGTCGGTGCCATCGTGACGCTCGCGACGACGTGAGCTACCCCTCGTTGCCTGACGTAGCGAGGAGGCGCCGGGCGAGCGAGTTGGCGAGGGCGATGCTGTAGTTCTGCCCCCGATCCTGAGGATAGACCTGGAACATGTTCGCTAGGTAGAGTCTAGGGATCGGGGTCTCGTGCGGCGGGATGTGCGCTGCGTACCCTGGAGTGACGATGGGTTGTGCATAGGGCGCCTGGAACGTGTGGACTCCGAGGATCCAGCTAGATTCAAATCGTGGGTTGATGCTCTTCAGTGCGGCGCTGAACTCGGCGACGATGTCCTGCTCTGACCGGTTGAAGAGCGGATGGTCGTGAGGGAGGTAGTTTCCTAGATAGAGCAGGTGTTTCCCGGCATAGTCGCTGCGTGGCATCAAGCGGGTGTGCTCCACTACGGCCAGGAAGGGGAAGCCCGGATCATTGATGCAGAGCCAGTATGCGGGCATGAGTGAGTGCGCGAGCTCGAGAATGACGCAGTGCGCACCGAATGCCTTGTTCCAGCTGTACCGTTCAACAAACTCTTCTGGCAGTCCCTCAACGATATGCATCGTTCGCGCGAGAGGCGCCGTGGAGACGACGCGTGCAAAGTGGGCGCTGCGGACAGCAGTGTAGACCTCGAACCCTTGGCTTGAGGAAGAAGTGATACGATTGACAGCCTCACCGAAGCGCAGTGATCCTCCGAATTGCTCGATGCGCTCGACGAGACGGTCATAGAAGTGCTGGAAGCCTCCGCGGAGATAGCCGAGCTTTGTGGTCCGGCAGGAGAAGCGGGCCCACATCCACGACATGAGTATCTCATCAGCATAGGAGCCGAACTTTGCACGCAGGAGCGGCTCCCACACCACTTCGTAAGCACGGTTCCCCATCCATCGTGACAGCCAGGCCTTCGCTGTCGTCGTCTCAAACGGCTGATGGTGGTGTTGGAGCTTCAGATAGGCAATGGCCGCCCCCATACGCAAGCGATCAAACAGTGGTAATGCACCGAACCGGAGGACCGATGCTGGAGAATCCAGCTCCCAGATCTTTCCTTCATGGAGCACGGCAGAAATCGGCGCCTGCCAGGTCAGGCGGTCACCGAGTCCGAGCTCTTGAATTAGCGCGATGGCAGCACGGTCGGTACCAAAGAGATGATGATAGAACTTCTCGAGATAGCTGTCGCTGATGCGGAATCCAGCAGCAAGCCCGCCAGGCTCATTCCCTTGCTCGAACACCGTACAGGAGATGCCGCGTTGCGCCAAGCGATAGGCGAGGGTGAGGCCAAGAGCGCCCGCACCGAGAATCGCAACAGGTCCGGTATCCTCACGCATCCAGCAATGTCTTTCGGCTGTGAGCAGGGCACTTCTTATGGTAAGAGATGCCAGGATGCTAGTGCGACCAGCGCAATGCCAGCACGTCGAGTCGCCGGGCTAGTTCCAGGAGTCCGCGCCGAGTGTGGACTTTGTGGCGCTCGAACGTGGTCGCTGGCGAGGATACAGATGCCATCCACGTTCGTATTGATGAGATAGTCGATGATGCGTAACTGGCTCGTGAGGTCCAGCTCGCCACTGGTGGTGAACGCCGTTGGAACCACAGGGAAGACGCCCCGGTATGCTGTTGGTGCTGCCACATCGTACTCCTCTTGCTGTCGCGGGTGAAGGTAACACGCAGCTTCCTGCGAGCGTAAATGCTGCCACAGGCGTGGGTCAGACCGCCCAGTGCTGACGCGCGTTATGGGCTGATCGCTCGTACGCCCATGGAATACTCAGAGTCAGGCCCAGAGTGGCCCGTGCTCCGCATGTGACGAGGGGTTGGACGTAGTGTGAGAGATGGAACCATACGGGCACAGGTCACTGGCTCGCGCCCGGCACGCCTCTTGCTCTTGCGCCACGGACAGACTACCTGGAACGTTCAGGAGCGTCTTGCCGGCCTGCGTGATGACGTCCTTACCGTGAAAGGGCAGGAACAGGCGAAAGCTCTTGGTCGCTGGCTTGCGACGCAGCCGCCTCCAGACGTCTTCTACGTGAGTGGGCTTCGCCGCACCCATGAGACAGCCCGCTTTATTCAGGAGCAGCTCTCCCGAGTTATAGACGTACGTGTCGACCCCCATCTCAATGAGATCCACTTCGGCGAAGCTGAGGGGCTTTCGATCGCCGAGGTGCTGCAACGCTTCCCCTACCTCTCCCCCTTTCTGCGGTCGGTGGAGGCGGATCATCCCGATTGGAGCTGGCCAGGTGGTGAGTCTCGCGTCGCCTACTATAAGCGCATAATTACGAGAATCCAGGATCTGCTTAACAGGCACCAAGGGCAGACTGTTGCGCTTGTCACACATGGAGGTGTCATCAACGGTTTCTTGACCTGGTGGCAACGTGGTCTACTTGGCTATACAGAGCACTTCACTATCCCCAACTGCAGCATCACGGAAATCGTGACACACGGCAACGGGCTGAGCGTGGTCCGCATTGCCGAGACGCCGTGGTCACTCACCACCGCATCTTCCGGAACGGAGTAGTGCTCTCGCGGAGCGCCAAGGGGTGCTGTGTTAGCCTTTGCTGGCCTTGTTGAGAGCAGCGTTCTGCTTCAATATCTGCTCGCCCTGGCGTTCGGCGGTCGCGATCGCTGCCTTGGCGCCACTGCCTTGTAAGAGCGCGCGATTGACTGCATTGTCGAGATCGCTGGCGATTTCTTGGGCAGAGAGGAATTTCTGAGGGAAGCGTCCGGCCGTCATTGCCTTTAGCATCGCTTGCGCAGAGGCGTCGCTGACAATGGAGGACGACTGTTGTGCGCTCTGTAGCGCCGGAATTGTGCCGGCCTGATAGATCAGCGCCTGCGCCTCCGGGTCAGTCGCGAGCCACTTGATGAACTGCCACGAGGCATCAGGATATGGGTGGGAGCTCTGCTGAGGTGAGAAGGCATAGATGGCGTCGAGCTCGGTGCTCGGCTTTCCACCAGGAAGTGTTGGCAGTGTCGCAATGCCCATTGGCAACTGTGGTGTCTGACTCCGTAGTCGCCGGAACTGACTGAACGTTGTTGGCATGGCGCCCAGCTTGCCATGCGTAAAAAGCCCTGTAACGCCTTCGGTCAGCGTCGTCAGGCTTACGAGGCGCCCAATCTCCTGAGCGCCTCCATTGAGCTGTTCATTGTTCAGTAGCCATCTGAGAGCTTGCACTGCAGCTGGACCTGTGAAACCCAAGTCCTTCCCGTCTGGAGACAAGATGTCGGTACCGAACTGCCACAACCAGATCTCGAACGGGAGTCCTTGGAGCACAGCTCCCGTTTGGATGAGGTGTCCGGTGGTATCACGCTGCACGAGTCTCTGGCAAGCTTCATTGAAGGCCCCGGCCGGCCAGAAGGCGGTGGGCTGGACGTGGATGCTCCCCAGGAGCTTCTCGTTGTAGACGAGGACGCGGGCATCGGTTGCGATGGGGAGGCCCCACAGTACTGTGCCGTTCTGACCACCCTCCCAGAGTGTTTGGGAAAAGAGCGCGGACGTTACGCTGTCGCGGTGCGCGAAACCCGTCAGGGGGATGGCGGCACCTCGGGAGGCGAGTGGCCACGCCCGAGAGCGCGGATAGAGCACGACGTTCGGAGCATCGTGTGCGCCGATCACCACGAGCAGTTTGATAGATAGGTCCGGCTGCGGCTGAGCGAGCACAGTACGAGTAGGCTTAGTTGCATTGAACTTGGCTACCAGCTGAGGGAGGATCGGGGCGATGGGGAGACCGGACTCGTACCAGAGCACGACCTGCTTGCTCGCACTCTCACTCCCACTTGAGCACCCGGCGAGCATCAAGGCAGCAATAGCCCCTAAGAGCTGTCGCCGCGTCACTCCCTTGAGCCGATTCACCGTGCTCCGTATGCTTGTGCTACTGTTCGTCATTACTGCGTAAGGTGCTCTTTCTCTCTGGGCAATGATAGAGCATGAACGTGGAACTGTTGGTCGATGGTGGTGGCATTTCTGGAAAGGACGGGACCGTGCTGCGTCTATCGGCGTGCATTGAAATGATTTTTCGGGATCTACCGGTGGAGGAGCGAATCGCCCGTGTTGCGGATGCTGGTCTCCCTGCGGTTGAGTTTTGGGGTTGGGCAGATAAAGACCTCCCTAGTATAGCCCATGCTACCGAGAGGCGCGGCCTCGTTGTATCCAGCTTCGCTTATCGTAGCCCTGGGGACATCGTCGACCGCGCCAATCATGGTGCATTTCTTGCGCACTTCGATGGCGTACGGAAGGCCGCAGATATACTGCACTGCCGAACCGTCATTGTTACGGTGGGACAGGAGCTCCCTGGTGTGCCCCGGGCTGAACAGCACGCAGCGATCGTCGAGGCTCTCCAGAAGCTTGCGCCCACCGCGGAGGCTGCGGACGTGACTATTGTAGTCGAACCGCTCAACGTGCTCATCAACCACAAGGGCTATTATCTGTCGACCTCAGATGAGACGTTCCAGATCCTCGACGAGATCGGTAGTCCTGCGATCAAGGCCCTCTACGACGTGTATCACCAGCAGATCACGGAGGGCAACATTATCCACAACATTACACAACATTTCGGACACATCGGGCACTTCCACATTGCCGATAATCCAGGTAGACACGAGCCGGGAAGCGGTGAGATCAACTATGTAAACGTTCTGCGAGCAATCGAACGTCTAGGCTATGGTGGCTATGTGGGTTTGGAGTACCGCCCCAGCGGAGATGACCTCGAGTCACTGCGACAGACGGTGACTATTGCTCAGCGGGCCAGCGCGTAGATACCAGAGAGTGATCGAGTCTGGAAGCGCACGTGCTTCCAGACTCTCGGCATTGTCGTGCCTCTAAGGATCCAACCCTGATCGCGCAGTGTGGATCCTCTGGCTGGCGGCTAGATTGCGGCAGTCTGGGAAACAGGGGACAGTAGCGACCTTGCCGCTACTACTGCCAAGGGCTCGCGGTTGCGCACGTCCCACCGACTGATGCGCAGGAGAACCGTAGCGCCGGAGACGTCAGAGACATCGTAGGTGGTGAGAGCCACCTGGCGGCGGCGCAGGCCCAAGAACACAGGCATGTCGAGGATAAGGCCAGGAGCAAAGGCGTCGCTGTCGCCCACCAGCTTATTCACGGTGCCCACTACGTGACCGTCGCGGCTGATCACTTCCATCCCCGTGTTGATCATCTGGCTTCTCCCCTTCTGCTTAAAGCTGAGAGTAGAGGAGTTTCGTTACGTGCAACATTACTGTCATGGAGCCCGCGCGGTAACAGTGCCTGCCCGCCTCTTTGGCACAGTCCCGACAGTGGACCAAGTCGTTCTCACTGCGACGCAGCGTCCCCAACTGCTCCGTATACTCGTGATCAGTCCGGCCTTGAGGGCAGCTTCGCAGTGCTGGAGACAACAGAAGGGAGGAGCACGCGTGACGACCACCACAGTGATCGCAGCACTCGGAGCTACCAGTGCAGTGCTGGCTTTACTACTGTTGGGGACACTCATCGCGCTGACTCGGATGCGCAGTGCCCTCAGTGCAGTCCGGCTACCGCAAATGCTCGTTCAGTCTGGCGAGCTGGCCAGTCTCGACCCTGTGGTTGTGCCATTACTGGAGCGTTTGGCGCGACTCGAAGAGCGACAAGCAACGCAAGAGGAACGTCTCATCGAGATGAGCCAGCGTACTTCAGGGCAGGAAGAGCTAGGTAAGCGGCTGCAAGAAGACCTCAGACGGACGGAAGCACACATCAGCGAGCTCGAAGATCGGGCCCACGAACACGACGGCCGGTTGCAGAGCGCAACCCGTGCTCTGGCACTCCGACGCTATAATCCCTATCCGGATACTGGTGGAGATTATAGCTTTGTCCTTGCCCTCCTCAATGAGCATCACCAGGGCGTCTTGCTGACGAGCTTGCACGCCCGTCAGTCCACGCGCGTCTACGCAAAGGCCGTCAAGAACGGCGTCACGGAGAGCAAGCTGACTCCCGATGAGGCAGCTGCGCTCGCGGATGCTCTTGCAGCAGTCGGGTCGAGGCAGGGCTCTTCATAGAGTGTCTGAAGTTTTCCGCTCGTTGCCGTCGGTGGATATCGTGCTCCGGCGACTTGGTGGTACAGGAGAGGGGGCCGCGCCGCCGCGCTCTGTCGCCGTCCGTGCTACCCGTGAGGTGCTAGCCACTGCTCGGGAAGCCGTGCGCCGCGGCGAGCTGCCACCCCCACCAGACGAGATCGAGCGTAGGGTTCGCCGCCGGCTCGAGGAATGGCGCCACCCGCAGCTCAGGCGTGTCATCAACGCAACGGGAGTGGTGCTCCACACGAATCTCGGCAGAGCTCCCCTCTCTAAAGCTGCTCTCGAAGCGATGCTCACACTCGCCAGTGGCTACTCGAACCTTGAGTTTGATCTCGCACGCGGCGAGCGCGGTAGCCGCCAGAGCATCCTCGCGACGCTCCTGCGTGATCTCCTCGGAGTTGAGGGAGCGATCGTTGTCAACAATAATGCTTCCGCAGTGCTCTTGGCCCTCGCTGCGCTAGCTCGCGGTCGTGACGTCCTCGTTTCTCGGGGACAGCTGGTGGAGATCGGCGGCGGATTCCGGATCCCGGACGTGCTGAATCAGAGTGGCGCGCGGCTCGTCGAGGTTGGCACAACCAATCGCACGTATGCTGAAGACTATGATGCGGCCTGCACTCCTGAGACCGCCGCAATTCTGCGTGTGCACCCGAGCAACTTCGCCCAGCAGGGCTTTGTCCACCAACCGTCGCTCGTTGAGCTCGTAGACATCGCCCGGCGGCGCAACGTTCTCATCATCGATGATCTCGGCAGTGGCGCCCTGCTCGACACGGCTCGCTATGGATTGGCCCACGAGCCAATGGTCCAAGAAAGTCTGGCAGCAGGCGTCGACGCGGTGTGTTTTTCCGGGGACAAGCTGCTTGGAGGTCCGCAGTGTGGAGTGGTGGTAGGGGCGCGCTCACCCGTGCAAGAGATGCGCCGCCATCCCCTTGCCAGGGCGGTGCGTATCGACAAAGCGAGCCTCGCTGCGCTTGAAGTGACGCTCCGCCACTATCTTTGGGACGAAGCTGAGATGCTCGTGCCAGTCTGGTGGATGATAAGCAGGAGCTTAGAAGAGCTCACGACGCGTGCGCGCGCCTGGCAGCAGATACTGCTCGGCCAGGGTGTGCCAGCAGAGCTCTTACCCGGCCGCTCGACCATCGGCGGTGGCTCACTTCCCGGGGAGACTCTACCCACCACGCTTGTTGCGCTCACCGGAACTCGAGTCGACGTGCTGGCTGCGGCGCTCCGTGGCGGCTCTCCGGCAGTAGCGGCACGAATTCAGGACGAGCGTCTGCTCATCGATCCGCGCACCGTGCTCCCAGAGGAAAATGGCGCTCTGGTGGCGTGTGTCGTTGCCGCCTGGCAGCAGACGCTCGAGTGATGCTGGTCACCGTCGTGTGGGAGCCGCGCCGGCAATACGAGAGCACATCATTAACTGAGAGTAGGCTCACTGGAACAGGACAGTGGTAGAGTGCACCGTGTGCTCAGGGTCACGCAGTCAGAGAGAATGGGAGAGCTGGTAAGGATGGTCGAAGTCAGCACACTGCTCAAGGGGCTTGCCGAACGTACTGAAGAGTTTCAGGTGCGTCTTTGACCTAGCCGGCAAGAGGCAACAAATTGCTGAGCTCGAGCAGAGAGCCGCTGCCCCCACCTTCTGGGATGACCCGCGGGACGCTCAGAGGGTCCTCCAGAGCCTGACTGCTCTGCGAGAGCAGACTGAGCGCTGGCTCACGCTCGGTCAGGAGATTGCTGAGCTACGCGAGCTCGCTGAGCTTGCTGATGGCGATCCTGATCTCCTCGCAGAGATTGAGGCACAAGCGAGCTCACTGACTTCGCGCCTGGGTAAGATGGAGTTCGATCTACTCCTCAACGGCAAGTATGACGTAAACCATGCCATCGTCGAGGTGACGCCGGGTGCGGGCGGAGTCGAGGCGCAGGATTGGGCACAGATGCTCGTGAGGATGTATCTGCGCTGGGCCCAGCAGCGGAACTTCGAGGCCGAGATGCTCGATGAGCAGCCAGGAGAAGAGGCCGGCATCAAGAGCGCGACGTTCATGATCCGCGGCCGCTATGCCTACGGCTACCTCTCGGCAGAACGGGGAACCCACCGTCTCGTGCGACTGTCGCCATTTGACTCAGCGCACCGACGCCACACTTCGTTTGCCTTGGTACAAGTGATGCCTGAAGTGGAGCAGGACGTCGAGGTGCACATCGATCCCAACGATCTCCGGGTCGACACCTATCGCTCTACAGGAGCCGGTGGGCAGCACATCAATAAGACCGATTCAGCCGTACGCCTTACCCACCTGCCCACAGGTATTGTAGTGACCTGTCAGAATGAGCGCTCACAGATCCAGAACCGTGAGGTGGCGATGAATATCTTGCGGGCCCGTCTGCTTGAGCGCCGTCTCGAAGAGCAGGCGGCGGAGCAGGCACGCCTGCGCGGAGAAGTCCAGTCTGCAGAGTTTGGCTCACAGATCCGCAACTACGTCTTGCACCCCTACAACCTGGTCAAGGATCTGCGGAGCGGGGCCGAGACAAGCAACGTGTTGGCCGTGCTCGATGGCGATCTCGATGCATTCATGGAGGCCTACTTGCGGTGGAAAGTGGGGCCGGCAAGCGTATCGAGTGGCAACACGCGCTGAGTAGCAGACCTGCAGCAGCGCTCAACGTTTCTCCTACGCGAGGGAAAGAGCATATTCCTTCTCTAAGTTGAGCACGGTATAGTGTTGTCACGCAAGGGTCTGAGCGTTCATTTTGCTGTCTGCACTCCGCGGAAGGAGTTCCATGCGAACTTTCCGCAACCTCATCCTCCTTAGTCTTGGCATCGTGCTTCTCTCGAGTTGTGGCGTGCAGATGATCACCGCCAAGCCTGGTCAGGGAGTGGTGTTGGCTCCTGACATGAAGATTCGATTGTGGGCTCTCCGCCCAACACTGGCCCAGCTCCAGCTCCAGATTGCTGTGATCCCCACGGGAAAGACTTCCCTCTCTTCCCTAGTGCCTCAGGTTGTGGTCATCCCTTCTGGTGGTCAGGAGACCAGCGCGTCACTGAATTTGAGTGATGGTCAGGCCATCATCAATATGCTGCTCGGCGACGCGCAGCACGTGACTTCAGTCCTTATCAAGGACGCTCGCTCGGGCCAGTCGGTGGAATGGTATATTCCTGGCCCTGAGCCTCTGCTCGGTTGCCAGACCGGTGACGAGTGCCAGCTTATCGGTGTGCCTCATACTGGCACCGTGCCGCTGCGCCCGTGAGATCGAGTCGCTGGGGAAAGGCCTGGCGCGGCCGTGCCCGCAGCTTCCTCGATTGATGCCGCCATCGGCGTCCTCTCAGTGTATTGAGGCATTTCTGGTTGGTACTATGAGAATATGGGAGAGTCCAGGACAAGCATTCCTGAAGTCAACACCCGATTGGGTCATGAGTGCCATGCGTCCAGACGACTGGGTAATCCTCGCAGCATCCGGAGTACTCACCTGTGGCATCTTCGTGCTCATCTTGGCAGCACTCGCCCACGCGCGGCGCACGCACCGTCCCCTTCCCCGATTCAGCAAGGCCCGGTTGGTGTTGCTCACCCTGGGGTTACTCAGCCTCTTTGTAGGGTTTGCTGTTCCCACGCACAGCGTGCTTCCCGAGATGATTTCGCACGTGCTTCTGGCCTTCGCCGCCGCCCCGCTGTTGCTACTCGGAGTGCCACGGGCGGCTTTGTTGCCACTGTTCAGTCATCCCCACTTACGCCGGCTTGCCTGGGCGCTGACACAGCCTCCTCGGGCAGTCACGATGTTCGTGCTCGCTATCTCTGTGTGCTATCTACCGCGCCTCCTCAACGTCGCGCTCCAGAATGCGAGTTTACGATTCCTTGAGGGTGCGGTTGTAACAGCCACTGCCTTGCTCTTTTGGTGGCCCGTCATCGAGCCGTGGCCCGCGTGGCCAGCCGAGTTCGCCGAAATGGGCAAGCTCCTCTATCTCTTCATCGGAAGCACCGCGTTGAAGGTTCCCGGCTTTATTCTGGCCATCGTGCCCCACACGCTCTACATCCTACCGAGTGACGCACGCCCCTTGTTCGGCTTGAAGCCGCTTGCTGATCAGCAGCTCGCTGGCTGGCTCATGGTGCTCGCAGGGACTTTCGTGCTGTTCGCTGCTGCGACCGTCGTCTGCTTCCAGCTGTTCCATGAGCCACGAAAATCTTCTGGTGTACGAATTCGGGACCACGCTGGTCACTAGCTTTCCCTGTCACGGACACTTCACGCATTGTCGCTGCAATGAGTGCGACCGTGCTTGATGGGAGAGATGGGGAAACGAATGGTGTGTTGGATTGAAGTAACAGTAGAGGCGGATCCAGAAACGGCGGAGGAGCTCACTGGCGTGCTCCGCCCCCTTTGCCCTGATGGCATCGTGGCCCTCCAACACATGCAGCCTGCTGAAGAAGGTGCTGATGCAGACTGGGCGGGGGCTATCCCAGCGGGACCAGTAGTGCTCCGTGGCTATCTCCCCGCGGCCGGTACCGCTGACACGCAGCGGCGAATCGAAGAGGCGGTGTGGCACCTCTCGCGCATCGCACCAGCCCCCATTTCCGGACCGGCATTCCGAGAAGTGACTGAAGAAGACTGGGCCAACGCATGGAAACAGCACTACCACGCCCAGCGCATCGGTGAGCATCTGATAGTAGTCCCTTCGTGGGAAGATTTTGAAGGTGACTCGGGAGATAAGATCATCCGCTTGGATCCAGGGGGCGCCTTTGGCACGGGGCTGCATCCGACGACGCGCCTGGCGCTCCGTCTTCTCGAGCACGCGGCAGTCACAGGTAGTCACGTGCTCGATGCTGGCGCCGGCTCGGGTATCTTGGCGATTGCGGCCGCTCTCCTCGGTGCAGACCGTGTCACAGCAGTCGATGTCAGCGACGTAGCTGTGGAAGTGGCACGCCAAAATGTGGCCGCGAACCACCTGTCTGACCGTATCCAGGTCGAGGTAGGGTCGGTTGCGGTGGGTGTTCGCGCTGGAGGCGGTCGATTCTCTGTCGTGGTGGCCAACATCATTGCGCGCGTGCTTCTCGAGCTCGCGGATGATCTCGTGGAGGCGCTCCCGCCTGGAGGCACGCTGATTCTCTCTGGCATCATCGATTCGGCCGAGCTAGAGGTGCTCATAGGATTCGCGGCGCGTGGACTCGATCCCGTGGAGCGGCTCCAAGAAGGGGAGTGGCGTGCAATCAAGTTTGTGCGGGTACCGTAATGCATCGCTTTCTTGTCCCGTCTTCGGCGCTTCGCGGATCGGGTACAACACTTGCCGGCCCCCTCGCGCATCAGATAGGGCATGTGCTGCGGCTCCGCCCTGGAGAACAGATCGTGCTGTTTGATGGCAGCGGGTCAGAGGTTGTCAGCGAGGTCTCCACCGTACAAGGATCTACGGTGACCGTGCGCTTCCAGGAGTGGCGGGAGAACTCCGTCGATGCTGGGGTAGAGGTCTGGCTCTTTCCCGCACTCATCCGGACAGCCCGCTTCGAAGTGATGCTGCAGAAGGTTACAGAGCTCGGCGTGGCGCGGATCACACCAATGGTGACGCATCATACCGTCGTACGGCCGGATGGGAGTGCTCAGAAGGGCATGCTGTCCCGCTGGGGCAGCATCGTGCGAGAGGCTACAGAGCAATCGGGTCGAGCGCGTTTGCCCATCGTTATTCCTCCGTTATCGTTTGCTCAGGCACTCAACGTAGCCCTGCAGGCTGATCTCGTCTGCTGCTGCGCACTCGATCAAGCGAACGACTTCCGCCCTCTCTTTGGTACGGAGCCGCTACAGACCGTCGCGCTCCTGATCGGGCCCGAAGGTGGTTGGAGCCAGCAAGAAGTCGAACAGGTCCAAGGGGTTGGGGTGCATCTCGTATCGTTAGGGAGGCGCACACTGCGCGCGGAGACTGCCGCTATCGCGGCATGTGCCGCTGTGTTTTGTCTGGCGGGAGCGTGGAACAGTGGTGGATCAGTTGACTGAACACCCCTCGGTAGCTATTGAGACACTTGGCTGCCGGCTCAATCAGGCCGATTCCGAGGAGTTGGCGCGCCGCTTTCTTCACGAAGGCTACCGTGTCATCAACGACCTAGAGCGTGCCGACGTCGTCATTGTCAATTCCTGCACCGTGACGCACATTGCTGACCGGCAGTCGCGGCAGGCAGTACGGTGCGCTGCGCGCACCAACCCCAATGCCGTCGTCGTTCTCACCGGATGCTATCCATCCGTCGCCCCTGTGGAAGCAGCAAGAGTAGTAGGCGCGACGCTCGTGCTGAGTAACCGTGAGAAGAGTGGACTCATTCACCGGGTCAGCGAGTTGCTGCGCGGCCGCGGCCAGGTGCTGGCTCCGGCCATAGACGATCTCCCTGCACCGTTACCCGGCTGGCTGGGACGGACACGCGTGCAGCTCAAGGTCGAAGAAGGGTGCAACAACCGCTGCAGCTTCTGTATCGTTCCTAGCGCCAGAGGTCGACAGGTGAGCCGTCCCATCGGGGAGTGTATCCGGATGGTGCACCAGTTTGTGGCGGAAGGCTACAAGGAAGTCGTCTTGACGGGCACTCATCTTGGCGGCTACGGACGCGACCTCACGCTGCAGCGACCAGAAGGGGGGAACCGGCCAGCCAGCCTTGCGGACCTCATCGGCGCTATTCTGGAGCAGACCGGCATCGCACGTCTCCGTCTCTCATCTGTCGAGCCGCAGGATTTTCCAGTGAGCCATCTTGACTTGTGGCAAGATCGTCGCCTTTGCCGTCACTTTCATCTCCCGGCTCAAAGTGGGAGCAATCCCGTGTTACGTCGAATGCGCCGGGGATATACACGAGAGCGGTACCAGGCACTCACCGAAGCAATTCGGGCGTTCGTTCCAGGCGCAGCAATCACGACTGATCTCATCGTGGGGTTCCCAGGAGAAACGGATGGTGACTTCGCTGCTACCTGTCAGTTCGTCGACGAAGTGTCCTTTGCTAAAGTCCATCTTTTCCCTTACTCGGTACGTGAAGGAACGGAAGCAGCTACTCTGACTGACCAGGTCGCTCCCCGTGAAGCCCGCCGGCGCCTGGTGCGGCTTGCTCAGCTCGCCGATTACCATGCACGCCGCTTTCACGATGCTCAGCGGGGAGCCACGATGGACGTATTGTGGGAGGAGGAAGTCCAGCCCGGGGTATGGCAGGGGCTGACAGATAACTATCTCCGGGTTCAGATGTGCCATCACCTACCATTGCACAACCAGATGACGGCAGTGACACTCACGGATACCACGGACTTCGGGTTTGCCGTCAGGGCTGTGGCGGAGGCAGGTGAGCCGCTCGCTCCGCGAGTCAGCGAGTGATGGCGCACACGGCGACGGATGCTACCCCCAGTCGCGTTGCCGTGCTCGGTGTGCCGGTCGACTGCCTCTCGCTTTCGGAGACCGTTGATCGCATCGAGCACCTCATGGCTTCCGGGCGGCAGCATCAGATTGTTACGGTCAATCCAGAGTTCCTCGTCGCAGCGCGTTACCATCGGGCATTTCGGGCCGTGCTGAGGCGGGCAAGCTTGGCGACGGCTGACGGGGCAGGGGTTGTGCTGGCAGCGCGGCTGCTGGGTAGACCGGTACGTGGTAGGGTGACAGGAGCGGACCTGCTGCCGCTCCTTGCCGAGCGCTGTGCTCTCCGTGGCTGGGGTGTCTTCTTCCTCGGGGCAGCACCTGGTGTTGCTGCGCTGGCGGCAGCGGCGTTGCAACAACACGCCCCGGGCTTGCGCGTTGCGGGGGTCTGGTCGGGTTCTCCCGTACTAGCCGATGAACCCGCAATCTTGGAGCATCTACGTCTTGCTCGACCCGAAGTACTACTCGTTGCCTATGGAGCGCCACAGCAGGATCTTTGGATCGCCCGCAATCTTACGCGCACCTCGGTACAGGTTGCGATGGGGGTTGGAGGCGCATTCGATTTCCTTGCCGGTCGTAAGCCTCGCGCTCCGCGCTTGCTGCGGCAAGCAGGCCTCGAGTGGATCTATCGCCTCTGGCTTGAGCCCTGGCGTTACAAGCGAATGCTGGCCCTACCCGCTTTTGTCATCCTGCTGGCTCGCGATCTCTTGGCACAACGTGTGCTATACCGACACGGTGGGCACTATTGACCACCCTCGAGCATTACCGTATAGTGGAGCAGTGTCGGAAGGGACGACATGCGAAACCTCAGCGTCACTCGGCGGTTACCCCCTCTTGAAGAGGTTCCGGACGAGCAGCATCTCCCAGTCAGTGGTGGCCTCGATTCAGCGAGTCTTCTGCAGTTGGTTGACGAGCAAGAAACGCTCATTGAGCAGCGCTCTCGTGACCTCGCTGTTGCCCGGCGCAGCCTCGACCGGGCGCGTACCCAGTGGCTTGTGCTGGAAAACTACGATGCGACGGCTTCATCGCGCGAGCGGGAGGAAGCGGCAATGCACTTGGAGGGGATTGCCGCCTATGTCCAACAGCTCGAGGAGGGTATCGAGGCGTCCCGAGCGCTTATTCGCGCCTACAAGAGAGCGCGCTTCGACAACTTGCCGTGGGTGCGCGCCTATCGCTTCGTACGGAAGCAGGTGAACAAGCAGATCGGAGCATATAGCGCTCCCGCTCTCGAACCCCGTGGGGAGCATCCGGCACTGCAGCCGCCGCGCGAGGGTGAGCGCCGTGTCTAATGCCTCCCGGCTGGCGCCTCGAGAGGCGTTCTCCGCTCAGCGTATGAGTCCCATCAGGAGTACGAGCAGCGCTACTGTGTTGTTGACGCTGTGAAGCAACATCGATGCAAACAGACTCTTCGTCACCTGAAAGGTCACAGCGAGCACACACCCCATGACGAACAACACGGGGGTAAGTAGTAGGATGAAGTGCGCTCCCCCAAACAGTGCTGCGCTGAGGATGACCGCTGCCGGAGTACCGGCGAAGCTGTGCAGCCACTGATAGAGCACCCCGCGGAAGAGCGTCTCTTCCACGAGTGGTGCCAGGATGGAAACCACGAGCACAGCAAGCGCTATGTCGATGGCTCCAACGTGTGCAGGTGCTTTGTTCCCGAAAATAGAGGTGACGTTCGAAGGTATGGACGTTCCGTGGTTGAAGAGGATGGCTGCGACATAGCCGGTACCAGCAAGCAGGAGATACCACGCCGGGATGCACGCAAGCACGATGAGGAGGGGGCGCCAGCCCGGGAAGTGAAACCCGAGCCTGCTGAGGCCGCCTGTGCTCCCAATGACGGTAAGGATGACCAGGAAGAGCGTCAGGTAGAGCGCGGCTGTAACCCCCAGCGCTTCCATTGTCGGATCGTGAAGGTGCGAGAGCAGCTGCGTGAAGTGCACGATGTAGAGGACGATCCCCCAGCAGACAGCCGTGAGCAGGATGATCAGCAGAATGTGCGGAAGTCCCCACGGCAACGGCTGGCGGGTGCGGCTCACCGAGCTGTGAGACCTCCATCAATGACGAGGGTCGATCCAGTCACAAAAGCGCTGTCATCACAGGCCAGGTAGAGGACGGCCCTGGCGACCTCATCTGGCCGCCCCATGCGACCCATAGGTTGACGCTCAACCATCCGCTGGCGCTCCGCTACTGGGTCAGGCTGCTGGCTCAGGATCCTCTGAATCCAGGGTGAGTCTACGGTTCCAGGGCAGACGGCATTGCAGCGGATATTCTGGCTCACGTAGTCCACCGCGATCGACTTCGTCAGACCGACCACTCCGGCCTTTGCGGCGCAGTAGGCAGCACGATTGAGCACACCAACCATACCGGCAACGGAGGCAGTGTTGACGATGACTCCGCCGCCTTGGCGAAGCATCACCGGGATGGTGTATTTGCAACCGAGATAGACACCCTTCAGATCAACGGCAAGCACACGATCCCAATCTTCCTCAGTAGTTTCGGTGACTGTCGCCGCAACACCAATACCCGCGTTATTGCACAGGATATCGATCCTCCCGTAACGCTCCACCACGGCCTTGACGTAGCGCTCTACATCGCTCCTATGGGAAACATCCGCTTGCACGAAGAAGGCTTCGCCCCCTTGTTCCGTGATCAAGCGGACGGTTTCCTGTCCGCCGGTCTCTGAGAAGTCGACAACGGCTATACGGGCACCTGCGGCGGCCAAGGTCTGCGCAATCGCTTGACCGATGCCGGAGCCGGCGCCCGTGACAACAGTGATTTTCCCCGCCAGTTTCATGGGATCGCTGCCCTTCCTCCCTACTGCTACTAGCTCAAGCGTATGTGGCGGGGAGATGGAGCGTCAATACTGACCATCTCGCTTCCTTCCTTGATCACCCTTGAATGGCTCCGAGCGTGACCGTGCGACTGAGCGTAGCACCACGAGGGTTCACCCAGGTGACATTGACTTTCTGTCCTGGCTTCAGCTCTTGTAGAGCGGCGAGGAGCTCCGACGTACTGGTGATCCCGTGGGTATCGATCTTCGTGATCACATCACCACGCCGGATACCAGCTTGTTCCGCGGGCGCTGAAGGATTGACACTCACTACGAGAGCTCCCGGCGTATTCGCGAAGCCGAACTGGGCGGCGATACCAGCAGAGTTGGTGGTCACGGTGACGCCGAGGTATGCGTAGGTAACGTGTCCGTCCTTGATGAGCTCCTGTGCGATGCGGTTGGCAGTGTTGATCGCGATGGCAAAGCCGATACCTTGGGCTTGGGGTCCTCCTGGTTCAGACTGCCCTGCTTGGAGCGTGTTGATTCCTATGACACGCCCTTGCAGGTCAACCAGTGGGCCACCACTGTTCCCAGGATTGATGGGAGCACTGGTCTGGATCACATCGAAGAGGAAGGTGCCCGGAGTACTGGCCGTAGCTGGTTCCTGGACCGTACGACCGAGGGCGCTCACGACCCCCGTTGTCACGGTTGGACCACCGCGCAGGGCAAGGGCATTGCCGATAGCGACAACCCACTGACCGACTTGAAGCTTGTCAGAGTCGCCAAGGGGTAAAGGGGTGAGATTGGCCCCCTGCACCTGCACTACAGCGAGGTCTGTTCGCGGGTCTGCGCCGACGAGTCGTGCGGGATACTGCTTGGCTCCGTCCGCCGTTGTAACAAGGAGACGCTGCGCGCCCCGGATGACGTGGTCATTCGTTAAGATGTGACCTTCATGATCGATAACGATGCCGGTGCCGGCACCGGCCGGGACGATGTCTCCGCCGAAGGATGAGAGCTGAACTTGCTCGTTGGTGATCTGTACGACACCGGGTGTGTCAAGCTGGGCGACAAGGGCAAACGCATCTTGTGCCAGCGTGCTAGCCGTGTTGATCGTAGTTATTGCGCGTGCAGCACGTGGGCTTGACGTTGAGGTTGATGTTGCCAGCGACGTCGCGGGCGTCCGGGTGGTCGTCGCTGGCGATGATACGGACCGGGTCGTCTGGGGTGTTGTGATAGTTGCTGCTGATAGTGCTGCAGTTGCAGTTCCTGATGCTGCCTGTCCGAACGCGGAGCAGCCAGACAGAACCACCAATACGGTGAGATAGGGAGCTAGGCGCAAGAGCTTCATCATCACTCCTCTACGCTGAACAGGGCCGCGCTAGCTTTGGGAGAAGCACAAATAGGGCCGAATGTCGCCTCTCGGTCAGCCTTTGATACCGGTGATGCTGATTCCCTCCACCAGAATTCGCTGGGTCGCGTAGAAGAGAATGATGATTGGCAGGATCGTCACGGTCGTAGCGGCCATTAGGTAGGGCCAGGCCAGCTTTTCCACGAAGTTGCTCTGGAACAGTTGCAGACCGAGGGCGACCGGGTACTTGTGCTGGCTGTTGAGGTAGATGAGTGGCCCGAGGTAGTTATCCCAGGCCCCCATGAATTGGAACAGGCCGACCACTGCCAGTGCCGGCTTTGCCAGCGGCAGGATAATGCGCACGAGAATACCGAGGTCTGATGCACCGTCGATGCGCGCCGCTTCGGACAGTTCCTGGGGAATACTCAGAAAGAACTGGCGCAGCAGAAAGATAAAGTAGGCGCTGCCGAAGAAAGCCGGCACGATGAGCGGCTTGTAGCTGTTGATCCAGCCGAGGTGCTTGAAAGTGATGAAGAGGGGCACCATGGTCACCTGGAAGGGGATCATCATGGTGGCGAGACAGATGGCGAACAGGACGTTGCGGCCCTTCCAGCGCAGCCTGGCAAAGCCGTACGCTGCCAGCGCGCAGGACAGCAACTGGCCGATGACGGTCAACAAGGCGTAGCGGAAGGAGTTCAGGAAGAACAGACCGAAAGGCTGGGCGCGCATGGCTTCCGGATAGTTGGCGAAGCGCATCGGCCAGGGCAGCCAGATCGGCGGCACGTGGTAGGTTTGCACATCGTTCTTGAGCGACGTCGAGAGCATCCAGATCAGCGGCAGGACGAAGATGAGGGCAAGGGCGAGCATGCCTAGGTAGAACAGGCCACTGCGCAGGATGGAACCAGCGTCAAACTCCGTCCGCGCACCCCGCGCGGCGGCGGGAGTGTACGCTTTGGGCAACACCGCTTGACTCATACGATACCCCTCCCAGCCTAGTCCACTTGGCCGCCATAGTACACCTTGGCGCCTCCGGTGCGGAAAATCAGTACGGTGAAGACGACGATGATGACGAAGAGCACCCAGGCCATTGCCGAGGCGTAGCCCATCTTAAAGAACTGGAAGGCGTTCTGATACAGATATACGGCGTAGAGGTTCGTGGCGTTATCTGGTCCACCCTGCGTGAGTAGCCAGGGCAGGGTGAAGTATTGGAAGGTGCCGATCATACTGGTAATGGCGACGAAGAGGATAGCAGGGGATGACATCGGCACCGTGACGTTCCAGAAGCGCTGCCAGCGGTTGGCGCCATCGACCACCGCCGCGTCGTAGAGGCTGCGGGGAACATCCTGCAAGGCGCCCAGGAAGATGAGGATGGCGCTGCCGCTGGCCCAGACGTTGATGAAGATAAGCGATAGCTTCGCGAGCCGCAGGGAAGAAAGCCACGGTACGGCTGGAATATTGAAGGTGGCGAGGATGTTGTCGATCAGCCCGTAGTTGGGGTTATACATCCAGAGCCAGACCATCGCCGACGCGACGGCTGGTACGATGGAAGGCACGAAGAAGGCTGTGCGGAACAGCGCCCGAAAGCGCATTTCCTTGTTGAGCAGGTTCGCCATCAGGAAGGAGATGATCAGAACGGCCGGCACGCCGACGACGACAAAGTAGATGGTGTTCCCCAGCACGGTCTGGAAGAGGTTATCGTGCTGGAATAAGTTGACGTAGTTGGCCCAGCCGATGAAGCGCGGTGGGTTGAGCACGTCATAGGCCGTGAAGCTGTAGTACAACGAAGCCAGAATCGGATAGGCGGTCCAGAAGATGAAGCCCAACAGCCAGGGCATCACAAAGAGCATGCCTATCACGAAGCGCCGCCACTCCCGCCTAGTTGCTGCCTGCCGGTGAGATCGCGAAGCCGCTGTCGATAGCACTGCCATAGTTCTTCGTACCTTCCGCAGCCGATCGGGCTGCTACCCGTTCGGAAACTGCTGTTGCATCTGGCTGGTCACTGTCTGCTGCAACTGCTTCAACGCCTCCGCAGGTTGCGCCTTACCGTAGAGCACGTTCTGCAGCGCCGTGTTCCACTGCGTGGCCGTGAAGCTCTCGATCGGATTGGAGGGGATGTCGTAGAGCTTGTCATTCTTCTTCGCCGAGTTGATATAAAAGTCCAGTCCCTTGTACTTGCTGGCATCCACCTTGTCAAGGAAAGAGATGCGCGCCCCCAGCCAGCCTGTTCCATCGAAGATCGTCTGCTCAGCGGTATCACCGACCAGGAACTCGATCACCTGGAAGGCTTCATTCGTATTCTTGGCGCCCTTGGGGATGAAGGCGTTATGCCCTCCGGTGGACTGGAACATGAAACCCTTCCGCGAGGCCGGCACCGGCGCCCACGTGTAGGCAAACTCCCGGCTCGGAGAACTGTGCGCCAGCTCACCAGGGGCCCAGTAACCGTTGACATTCATATCTTCCACGCCGGAGGGGAAGGCAGCCGTCGGGCTTTCCGTCCAAGTGCCGTAGCTGTTGTGGAAGCCGGCCACTGTCCGGGCGCCACCCGCGATGTCGTAGATCTTCTTGACCGTTGTCATGGCCTCCGCCAGTTGATCGTTGGCGAAGTTGAACTTTCCGGTGTTCTCGTCGAAGTACTGGATGCCCCATGCCTGGCCCCAGTAGAAGGGGTTGCCGCCGCCGAATGCCCCACCCATCGCATCCAGTGGATCGATTCCAAGCACGCTGATACTGCCATTCGAAGCCTTCTTGGTGAGCTCCTGCTGCATCTGGGTAAGCGTGCCCCAATCCCAGGAGAGCTTCGTGGGATCGATGTTGAGCGCTTTGAGGTTGGTCATGTCCAGACAGAGTGCGTAGCGCACGAAAGCTTCCACCGCTGGCACGCCGAAGGTCTTGCCTTTGTAGCTGGCATAGGACCAGGAGGAGGCGGGGATGTCCGTCTTGTTGATGACTTTGCTCTGGGCAATCATGCTGTCCAGCGGGATGGCGGCGCCACGCGCCCAGAATTCCGGGTAGGGCGCGTTGCCTACGGCGACGTTCGGCGGGCTGCCACCAGCAATGGCGGTCAGCAGCTTGGTGTTGTTGTTGGCCGTCAGCCAGTGGACATTGAAGTTGGGCAGCGCGGACGCCATCTTGCTATTCAGCGCATGCCAGGTTTGGATCGCCGTGGCGCCGCCCCAGCCGTACCAGAGATCGAGCGTCGTCGTCGCTCCTTTGTGCGTCTCGCCTGCCGCCGGCGTGGGAGTGGGTTTCGGGGCAGCGGCCGCCGCTTTTTGACTCGTCGATGTTGTCTTCGCAGCTGCCGTGGAACTTGTAGACGTGCTCGCCTGGGTTGCCGCCGTGCTGCTTGTACCGCACGCGGCGAGGAGCACCGCTCCAACTGGCAAGAAAGCTGCTGCACGCAAGACTTCGCGACGGGACCGTACTGGTTGTGTCATCGAACAATCCTCCTTGACGTATCTATCTCACGCTGTGATGCCGAAGACTGTGAGCTGTGCTGACCGCGATCCCCAGCAGTGCTGCCGGGGAATGGGCTGGAGGGGAGCGCAGATCAGCCAGGCGCGCTCCTGTAGCCTTACCAACTGGTGCTGGAATCGTCGATGGTATGTTCCTCCTTCCACTCTTGCGAGGTTCCGTGAGCCGAACGGTCACCCTCGCAGCCCCGAGATCGCGATACCCTGTACGAACACTCGCTGGGTCAGCAGGAAGAGCACGATGAGCGGGACGATGGAGACCATAGTGGCGCTCATGAGGTAAGGCCAGATGAGCTTCTCCACAAAGGAGCTCTGCATGAGCTGTAGACCGAGAGCAACTGGGTACAGGTGCGTGGAATCGAGGTAGATGAGGGGTCCAAGATAGTTATCCCAGGTGAAGAAGAACTCGAAGAGAGCCAGAACGGCGAGCGCCGGCTTCGCTAGTGGGAGCACGATGTCGAGGAAGATCCGTAGCTCAGTGGCGCCATCGATATGCGCTGCCTCAGAGAACTCGGTCGGAATTGTGAGAAAGAACTGGCGCAGGAGGAAGATGAAGTAGCCGCTGCCGAAGAAAGTGGGAATGATCAGAGGGCGGTAGGTGTTGATCCACCCAAGTGCGCGGAAGATCAGGAAGAGTGGAATCATTGTCACCTGGTCAGGCAGCATCATGGTTGCCAGGCATAGGGCAAAGAGCACGTCTCGACCGCGCCAGCGCAGACGGCTAAAGCCGTAGGCAGCAAGGGAGCACGAGACGAGCTCACCAAGAACGGCGGCGCCGGAATACTGCAGGCTATTGAGAAAGAAGAGCCCGAAGGGTTGAACGCGCAATGCCTCAAGATAGTTCTGTGGCCGGACCGGCCAGGGAAGCCAGACGGGAGGCACGTGGTACACCTGGGCATCGTTCTTGACCGAGGTGGATATCATCCAGAGTAACGGTAGGACGAAGAGCAGAGCGAGCGTCCACCACAACGCGGTGAGAGCAACGCGGCTGAGCCAGCGCTTGTGGGCGCCGGTAGGATCGCCAGTGATCTTGACCCGGCGATTGTGACGGATCGAGGGTTGGTGCTGCACGACCCGAGGATACCCAACGTGCGCGAGGTCACGACTACTCAGGTAGGATGTAGCCATGCGTGCGAGTACGCTTCTCTCTTCCCAGATCACTGTCGTAGGGATGGCTACGAGCTGACACCGGCGATGGTCGGAGGTTGGCATCGCTGCGGAGAGCGTGCCGATTCCTGCTGAGTAGCGTACAGCGATCGCTGGCTACGAGACAAGACAAGAAGTAGCATGAGAGTGTCACACTACTCCCACAGTGATGTCACGTTTGAGATGAGCGACGTGGAATCCGAGTCCAGTTCCCCGCCCGAGGAGTTCGTCGATGCCGTGCGCGATGCGTTGCTGCACCTCTACGATCCCATGCGTCTCCACCACCACCCGCTCAAGGCCTACCTGGTGGAGCAAGGCGAGGGCCTCCAGGTGCGGGGCAAAGAGCTGCGACAGGCGCTCCTCGATGCTATTGAGGCATTGCGTCCGACTCCAGACACTCCACCGGACTCCCGTGCTTGGAGAGCACACACGATCCTCGAGCTACGCTACATCGAGGGGCTCGAGGCGGTCGAGGTCAGCGATCACGTGGCCCTCAGCAAGAGTCAGTACCATCGAGAGCATCAGCGGGCGCTTCAGGGCGTCGCTGCTGAGCTGTGGGAGCGGTGGACGCTGAGGCAGCACGCAGCGAGAGGCGTTGTCGGTGTTGCTCCACTCGCGAAGTCAGAGGTGGCGCTTTTCTCTGAGCAAGAGTCTGCCGGGATCATCACAGTGATAGAGGAAGTGCAAGGCCTCATCCCCCTGCTCCATTCGCTCCTGGTACGGAAGGGCTTGATCCTGGATGTAGTCCTTGGAGCGAACCTCGGGTACGTCATAGGCGACCGAGTCATTTTCCGGCAGGCTCTGCTCACTTTGCTCACCGGTATCGCAAGCGTTGCCCCAGCGGGCCGGATCGTCCTCGAGGCGGAGCGGCCAGCTCGAGAGCTGTCACTGAGCGTGCGGGTCATCGAGGCGCCGGATCGCTCGCCTGGACTCGACACGTCTTCTACGCTGCCCTTCATCGAGGCGCTGCAAGGCACCGTGGTATCGCCTGAGCCGTGGCACTGGGCGGTGAGGTTCCCTACTCTTGCGCGGAGGTTGCTACTCGTTGTTGACAACAACGACGACTTCCGGATGCTGATGAGCCGTTACCTGGAAGGATCGACCTGGAGAGTGCAGGGCACTGGTGATGTCGAGCAGGCGCTCATCCTCACGAAGCAGCTCCGCCCATCTCTGGTGCTCCTCGATGTGGTGATTCCCGGACGAGATGGCTGGGAGCTGTTACAGGATCTACGCCACGACCCAGATACCGCCCACACGCCTGTCGTCGTCTGCTCGGTACTCCATGAGCCTGAGATCGCCTTGACACTGGGTGCTGCCGGCTATTTGCAGAAGCCTGTCAGTCAAGAGCAGCTCCTCCAAG
The DNA here is from genome assembly GCA_023381555.1 of Chloroflexota bacterium. GTDB lineage: Bacteria > Chloroflexota > UBA4733 > UBA4733 > UBA4733 > JAMDCW01. The sequence goes on from JAMCRV010000064.1 coordinate 27,386, forward strand.
CACTACAGCACTATGGTCACGAGGACGCGGTGCCGTGCTCTAGTGACCCGGCAGCTCCATTGAGGTCAGGCTCCGGATGATGTACCGGCGGATCGAGCGTGCCTAAGACCGCCTCGAGTATGCACAGAAGCTCTTCGAAACGGAAGCCGTCACCCTTCGTCACCGTCAGCTGCGTTCCAAGGGGACCGTCTTCCTGTGTGCCTTCGTGAGCTGAGATGATGATGACAGGTGTAGTGCGGTGCACCGCGAGTGTCCGCAGGGAGGTCAGGAGCTCGCGACCAGTGCTGTCTGGTAGGAGTAGATCAAGAATGATTGCATCGAATGGCTGTCGAGCAATCTCAAGGGCTGAGGCTGCTGTGTAGGCAGCAACGACGGCGACGCTATCCACGCCTGCCCCGGGAGCTTGCAAATAGCGGCGGATCAGGCGTACGAATTGGGTGTCATCGTCGATGACGAGCACACGTTTGAGTGGACCGGGGATTCGCCGCAGTTCCTGCAGGAGGTCGGCGCGCCGCACAGGCTTCGTGAGATAGGAGCTTACTCCCATCTCGGTCGCGTGGCGCTCTCGCTGAGGAAGCGGTAGTGCCACGATGACCTGGCCAGACGGTGGCTGCGAAGGGAGCTCGCGTGCGCTGTCGGCCAGGATGGCAGCAGCGTGCAGGGCAGCTGCACGGTCGCATGCATCGTTCCAAGAGGAAGTAGGAACCACACGAAACCCGCGTAAGTGGCGTTGAAGCAGATCAGCGGTGCTGGCGTCCGCTTCTGACAGGACTAGGACACGCTCACCGGATCGGGCTAGCCACGAGAGGTCCGTGGGTCGCAGTTGTTCGGACGCGTGAGACGTTACATTGGTGCTGGGCAGCGTGAACCAGAAGGTTGTGCCCGTGCCTGGCGTGCTTGCCCCGATCTGCCCACCGTGGAGCTCAATGAGCCGCTTACTGATGGCAAGCCCGAGACCGTAGCCGCGGTGCCGCCTTGCCCCTGGTGTGTTCTGCTCCCCGCGCTCGTACTCGTCGAAGATCCTCGAGAGGTCCTGCGGTGGGATCCCTGGGCCGGTGTCGATCACTTCGACGAGCACCCCCCGAGGATCCGTATTTGCACGGATGGTGATCCCACCGTGCTCAGTAAAGCGTGCGGCATTGGTGAGGAAATTGAGGAGCACCTGCCGGATGCGCAGGCGGTCGAAGTACAGCTCCTGGAGCGCCGGTGCGATCTCTATGTGCAGAGCAAGCCCCTTGGCAGTAAGATACTCGCGCACTACCGCGGCAGCTTCCTCGATCACGTCGCTTAAGTTGAGGGGCTCCTTTGCTAGGGCAAGTCGACCGATGCCGATGCGCGCAAGATCGAGCACGTCCTCCGTCAAGGTGAGGAGATGCTGAGCACTGCGATAGATCGCGTGGGCATCGCCTCGATACTCTGGTGGCAGTGGAATACGGTAGCTCTCTGGTGAGACCACCATCATCTCGCTGAACCCAGCAATGAGATTGAGAGGAGTCCGGAGTTCGTGACTGATGTTTGTGACGAACTCAGACTTCGAGCGCTCCGCAGCATCTGCAGCGCGCCAAGCAACCTCGAGCGCCGCATTGGCCTGACGGAGACGGTAGTAGGCATCATCAAGCTGCTGGAGGGTGCGCACGAGTTCTCCGCGGTGCTGGAGCGCGTCTGCGGCACTGCGAGAAGCTTTCTCCAGACTCGCAACGGACCATTCCACCGCAGTGACGAGCACGTGGCCGAAACCAGCGCCAAGGATAACTGCCACCGGCAGTGCGACGAGCAGGAACGGCCCGGCGGTAGCAGAGGCGGAGGAGATGACGCCAGCGTTGTCGAGGAGAAGGAACATTGCTCCCTGGAGGCCAGCACAGCAGAGCGCTGCTAGTGGATGAAGGAGCACTACCGCGGCAAAGCAGAGTAGCGCGCCGATGAGAGGCAGCCAGCTGGCAGGGGTGAGCGCTTGAGCGATTTCGATGACGGCAGCACCGCTCAAGACGAACATCCAAGCCGCGAGACGTGGAAAACGTGATTGAGTGATCCAACTGCCGAGGAGAACAGCAAGCACGAGTGGGAAGAGGGCCCAGCGGTGCGCGAGGTCCGTAGCGGAATGCTCGAGGCGGAGGTCGACGAGTGGTGCACCAAAGTGCCAGGCCAGATAGATAGTGAGAGCAAGTACAAGCAGCTGCTGCAGTAAGCTGGCGCGCACCGAGGCGAACGTGGAGCGAATCTCGGGGTGATCGAGATCCGACCACGTGAGCCACCGCCAGAGAGGCTGCTGGCAGAGCGTAGTAGGGAGTGACACAGGCTGTGCCTCCTGTTCTGTCAAGGTGAGCCGGAGTTGGTGATTCCTGAGAAATCACCAACGACCCCCTCCTCAAACGCCTGTCGGGACGCCGTAATCACTGGGCGTGGTCCCTCGCTCGTGACGGGCCACAGAGAAGCCGACGAGGATCGGGACGTTGAGGGCTGTCAATACGAGAACAATCGCCAGAACGGTGAGTGTGACTCCATTGGTACCATCAACAGTGAAGACGTAGACAGACAAGACAACGAAAACCGCTGTCAGCACCAAGATCCAGCGAGCAACCGCAAAGAACAGCGGCCACGCGAACTGGCGCAGCCGCAGCAGACAAACGATCGCTGTGGCTAACAGCACCCCGGAAGCTGCAAGAAAAGCTAGAGGCCACACTAGCGGCACCGCTTGAGGAAGGTAGGCCGCGATGATACCGATAGCGAGAAAGGAACAGACGATCGAGCCGATGGTACAGGCTACGATAGGCGACCGCGTCGTATCTCCGCTGTAGGGCTCAGGAGTACCTACCATGTGGCGATCCTCGACATGATGATGAGGGTGGCTACCTGCATACAGCCGGTGATTCCCGCAGTATAGGTGAAGCGTCGCATCAACCGGCCAATCAGCGCACCATTAGGGGTGGGTTTGTGGAGTTCCAATAGGACGGTGATATTGGCCGGTTCTAGAATCCCATAGGCAATGATGGCCATGACCCCGACGACGAGGAAGGACGCCACGAGCCACCAGTGTTGCGGATAGGGAATGGTCAAGTACCCCAGGTAGCGGGCAAGCTGCCACCCCGATGTCAACGTCACCAGCACGAGTGTCGGCATGATCAGCAACAGTTGCGGCATCAAGCGCCGCGTCAAGGCCAGGCGCGCCGGAACCTCCAGACGCCGCAACAGCGGACCCAGGACAAAGCCCATAAATAGGTCAATACTCGTCCACAAGCTCCCTGCTGCGACGTGGAAGAAGTTGAGGGCCCAGAGCCAGTTGCCGGCGATGGTGACCACTAATCCAGCAAGCACAACACCAACGATCCAGAGCCCCTTCAGCGGGATGATGGACTTCGCTCCGGCAACGGCCGGCCGTGGTGCTGCTGCTACCCCGATATGAACATCCATGACGACCCCTCCTCCTGCTCTTAAGGAAGCTGCCGTACTGAGGAGGAGCACCGCGCACCTCCTCAGTAATGGGGACACAACGCAACGTCAAGCAGCCTCGCACAATCCATACTCGAAGCTGACCAACCGGCGACTTAGCGCAACCGCACGGTGACGAAACCTATGCCACATACCGATGGTCCAACCGGCGACTTCGCTCCTCTAACTCTTTGAATCCCGGTGTAAAACAGTGTGAACGTGTCACTGGCCTCGGGGATGAGCCCCAAAGGGGTCCGGATGCGGCGTGCCCAACTCGACGGATCGTCCGGTCGAACGGCTATCGGTTCCCCCCGCGTCCAGTGCACACCATCGTCAGAGAAGGCACAGCCAATGTGTTCGCCACCTGCGTCATAGACGGTAACGTAACACCCGTCCGCGAGTTGGGTCACGATGGGGTTTTCGATGAAGACCGGCTCGATCAGCAGCGGATTCAGATCTGAGCATCGTTTCCACGGGCCGCCCAGGCTCGGTGCCGCTGCCAACCCAACGCGCCAGGATCGGACAGGCTTTTTCTCGGTATTGGCGCTTCCATACAAGGCGTACCACGTCTCCTTCACCTGGTACGGGAAGAATGAGTCGGTCCCTTGCAAGCCTTCCCAGGGGTCGGACGCAACCCCCGGCTCAAGAATCACCCCAACATCCTCATAGGGTCCGCCGATACCCCCGGGGCCTTTGATCGCCGACATGGCCCGCCAGATCCGGCCCTCGTGGTTAGTTCGATAAGCAGTCTCGGTATCGGGGGCCGACCGGTAGGCCACGTAAAACAGATTCCAGCAACCTTCTTCGTCGTTGTAGATGGGCATCGGTGCCCATAATGACGCCCGCGGATCTTTCCCGTCGAACTCGCCGCTGGATGTATAGAGGGAGGATACGCGCGTCCAGGATCGACGATCGTCGCTGGTCCAGTGTGCCAATGTCATCTTGACTGTATGGGGATCGCCGGCCATCTCCGACGTAAACAAGTGGTAGACGCTTCCCAGTTTCAGCACCCTTCCACCCTCAAAGCCGTACTGGTTCCCCTCCGCGCCGGGCGACTCCACGGTCAGGACCGGTGTGCTACTCTGCTCGACGACTGAAAAATGACGCTGGTTTGGGCCCATCTCGCCGAAGCCTCCTCGTAGGTCCCCGCAGCCTTACAGGACCACTCATGGTATCCGAATCACGGCCCCTGCCGTGGGTGACTGCTTTGTGACTTGACGAGATGGTCTGGGGAGTGCCGTCTTTAGTGCTCACGGTACTCCTCTCTCAAAGCCATCCGAGTGCTGCTTGACTGGGGAGGAACCGGCCTCTGGAAGCACTCGCACCGCCGGCACCCAAAGTCCTTTCCTCAACCCGCAACATCCCCGTATCACAGACAGGGCGCCCGCCTGCGCCGCCTGTTGATCCCCGGCTATGGATCGAGCTGGATAAAGCCGTCAATCTACGGCAAGAAGCCGGGGCATAGCCTGACGGCGAAACTGCTCGCGGACGATCTCGATGAGGAGACGAAAGAGCTCTTAGGCGTCAGTGGTCTGGATGTAACCCAGGGCTCAGGGTGCCAGCGTGAAGGCGGAAACGTGCCGGGGACGGAGCATGCGAAAGTGGCGCCGGTCCAACGTGAGGACGTGGCCGATGTGTAACCGTTCGGCTATTGCAACGATTGAAGCGTCGACAAGTCCGATTGGAGTATCGGAATACGCTTCCATGAGCTCCAAACACCGCGCCAGATCAGCGTGGCCCAGCCCTTCCACCCGGAACTCGCCGGACACGACAGATCGCAAAAGCGCAGCGGCAACATGCGATCCCAGATGGGTGGAGATCAGATAGCCGGCTTCAGGGAGAACAGTGACGGGCAAGACCAGAAGGTCGGTGCTGGATTGCACGTACGAGCGCACACGGCCGTGCTCCACTGTTTTCACGTCGGCCAGAGCATAGAGTGCGCTGGTATCAACGAGAACCGGCACGGTGCTTACGACCGAGTGCCGGCGCCATCACGACGTACGGAGGCTCCAGGCGACCATCCCGCTACGGGATCGGCAGCAGCAGCCAGAATCTCCTCATCCCACCCGTCGGCGACGGAAAAACTTGGGCCGCTACTGCTACCCATGTCGATGAATTCCATTCGACGTGGAGGCCGATGTACTTCAAGATACTCGCGGAGTGCCGTCTCAACGAGTTTAGTGAAACTCGTCCCATTGCGCGCGGCAAACTGCTGCGCCTCCACGAGCAAGGCCTCATCCGCCAGAATTGTGGTTCGCTTGGTCATTGCCACGGATCTCCCTCCTTGCTCGGTATGTATGCATATGTATAACATACGGAACCCTCAACAGTCTCTGCGGATTGATGGATGGACAGGTCGTGACGTAACCGTTGGATCACATTTTGGCGCTTACGCCATCACACCTACGCCCCAGCCGCTTACCGCTCCCCGCGAGGCACCTCGTCGACGTTGGTCGCGGATCTTGCGGATAGCATCCAGAATGCAGTCCATGTCCGACTGGGGGCCGAGGAAGAGGCGGTGCGACAGCACCACGGCCTCGTCACGGTAGATACGTTCGGCCTGGGGGCAATGGACGGTCGCGTAGTCGACCTCCTTAGCCTGCGACTGGGGTACCTCCACTTTTGGGTGTCCAACATCGTCCTTCCCGTTGCCGCCGTCCTGGATGTGTGGCTCGCTTTTGCCTACCAGTCGGTGCTCAACAGCCCCTCGTTCACGGCGACGTCGCCGAAACCGGCAGGGTTCATTCGGACCCTCTCTCCCTACCCCTCTTTAAAAGGTAGATTTTCTGGAGAGCAAGGTGGGAGTGAAGGGGGAGCCCTCCAGCGGGGAAGCTGTAGATATGGAGATATCGCAGCGAGCGAAGGAGGGGTCCCATGGCATGCCAGGAAGTAGTGTACCCGTGGACGCAAACGATCCGGCGCCAGTTCCCCGCGTTGAGCAGGCCGCAGGCGGCGGTGCTTGGGTTGTGGAGTCTGGGGATGGTGCTGGGGCGCAGTGGTGCGCTGACGGCGGTGACGGTGTTTTTGGCAGCCTGGCAAGGGCGAGCGGAGAACAGCGTGCGCCAGCAGTTGCGGGAATGGTGCTACCCGGCGGACAAGAAGCGCGGCAACCAGCGGCAGGCACGGGACGTCACCACCTGCTTTGCACCCTTGTTGCGCTGGGTGCTGGCCGGCTACACCGGGACGCCACCAGCCTGGGCGAGCGCTTTGTCGTCTTGACGCTCAGCGTGGTCTATCGAGGCTGCGCTATCCCGGTCGCCTGGCACGTGTTGCCAGCGAACCAGCCCGACGCCTGGCGACCCCACTGGTTGCGCTTGCTGCGCCTGGTGCGACCGGCCATTCCCACCCAGATGACCGTGATTGTGCTGGCCGGCCGTGGTCTCTATGTCCGCTGGCTGTTTTGTCGCATCCGGCGGCTCGGCTGGCATCCGTTCCTGCGCGTCAATGCCCAGGGCCGCTTCCGTCCTGCCTGCGCCCGCGCCGGTCGGCGGCTGTCCACGTTCGTGCCCCGGCCGGGGACGACCGGGCAGGGGTTGGGGGTGGCCTTCACCGGCAAACACCGTCGCCTCTCCTGCACCCTGCTGGCCTGCTGGTAGGCGGGCTGCAAGGATCCCTGGCTGATCCTGACCGACCTGCCACCCGAAGCAGCAGAGGTCGGTTGGTACGGCATGCGCGCCTGGATCGAGGTCATGTTCCACGACGCCAAGCAATACCTCGGCCTGGAAGATTCCCCCGCCCAGGCTGCCCAAGCCGTCGAACGCACCGCCCCCATGGCCGCCCTCGTCCTGCTCTGGTACGCCGGCCGCTCCCAAGAGCAGCGTGGCGCACCTTGGCCCCTGCGTCCCTGGTATCGCCAGAAGACCACTTCCTCATTCCCTGATATGCTCGCCGCTGTGCGTCGGGAAAGTTGGCGCCTCTATTTATCTTCGCCGCCGTCGCCACAACGGCTCCCCAACAATTCCACCACCCCCTGGCCCGATGCCCTCCTCGCTACGGCATAATGGCGGAACACGAGGCTAGTGGTGGCGGACGGCGCCGGTCACGAGACGATCCGCACAATCGTGGGCGGCAGGGACTGAGGATGGCGCTGGCCAACCCATGTCTTACTCGACCATCGTCGGTACAATCGAATTGTTGCCCTCGTGCTCGTCGTCTGGGCTTTCTATCTGCGCGATCAACCTGGTGAGGCGGCCCGCCTCCGAGCTGCGATCCATGTATTCTTGATACGCCTGGTATGCCCGATTGATCAGTTCCTGGTACATGATCACTCGTGCATCGTAGGCACTCAATGCCTTTTCGGAGGTGCTACGATCATCAAGTGTCTGCCAGTCGCTCAGTTCACGCCCCACGATGCATATGATCTCGATCGGTTCGGTTGGCCGCCCGTCAGCTACCAAGAGTTTGCGCAGCGCGCTCCGATACTTCATGACCTGGTCCTGAAGAATGGGAGTACTGAGCACCCTGTCAGCCTTCTTCAATTCGACAATGATGTGCTTACCGGAAGCGGTGCGATACTTGATGTCCACGCGGCCAGCCCGCTCATCGTCGGATAGCCCGGCATCAATCTTCTCGAATTCGTTCTGCAGCCTGCTCTCCATGTACTCGGATGTGGCGGCGCGCTCCCAGGAAGGATCGAGCAGCCACAAATGGTCGAAAAGGTACTGCTGGATGGCCTTCTCCCTGGCGCTCTGCTCGACTTTCTCCCGAAGCGTCTTGATCACCTGGACCCTCTCCCTGACGATCTGGTGATATAGGGTAGCTTCGATGTCGTCCAGATTCGTGAATACCTGAGCGAGGGCTTGGAGGTTTTCCGTGGAGATCTGGTCGAGCGCGTCCAGATTCTCCTTATAGCGCAGGCTCTCGAACGCCAGAACCCCGTGAACGAACAAGCGACGCCGATCATCTTCCCGCTCCACGGCGATCTGGTTGATCCTGCCGAACAGCCGCTCCGCGCGCCGGCGAGTGTCCCCGTTCAATTCGTTCAACCATTCTCTGATTGCGGGGAGCTCCTGCGCCTTCTCCGCTCCTTGGCGATTCCGTAGCTCGGTCCACCGACTTTCGATGTGCTTCAGTTCACGGTGGACGAGGGCCTTGAGTTCTTCGTAGCGCGGGTCATCTTCGATCACCCGCTGGCGGCTGGTGGTAGCGATGTCTTCCTGATCATCCACGTCCAAGAAGTTCGCATTGATCTCACCCATGAGGTACTTCGTGTACATTCCGCCTTCCGAGAAGGCCTCCAGAATGTCCTCTTGAGCCAACTTCCCTCTGACAAGCACGGTGATCTTGTTCAGATTCTCATCAGCGTCCCGAAGAGAACCTGATTCCCCAACCGTGCCTATCCACCCGCTAATGTGATTGGGCGACCCGTCCAGACTATCCGGCCTGCACTCATTGTGCTCGAGCTTCGGGCACGCCTCGGCATACTGCTGACCGGTCTCCCCGTACCACCAGACGTACTGGAGTTTGCTGAAGTACTCCCTATCAGCCAAGGTGATCGGGGATCCATTGATGCGAACGTTGAAGTGATACTTCTTACCTATGATGCTAAACCGCCTGGCTAGGCGCTTGCGGAGCGCCGCCTCCGCCTGGTAGATCGCCTTCTTGAGCTCGGTCAGGACGACGCGAGTACCCCGCTCCAACTCTACGGTTTCCGCTGGCAACGGCTCCGGATAATAGGTGCCCTCACCCCCCGCTTTGATCTTCTCCTCGATGTCACCCAACACCATCCGGAATGCGCTCCGGTTGCCGTCCTTGGCGGTCTCTACCTCTATGACGCGAGCGACGGAGAACAGTGACAGCTTGCCGATCCCTTTGCGCCCCATGACGGGTCGCTGCCATTTGGGGGTCACCGCCCCATCCTTCTGTGCACGTCTCTGGAAGCCGACGTTGAGGTACTTGTAGTTGACGTCGGCGTGGTCCATCCCGTGGCCGTCGTCCGTGATCTTGACCCAACCACCCTGTGGATCGAGATCGATGTCGACGTTCTCCGCGTCAGCGTCCCAGGAGTTCGCCACGACTTCGGCAAGCACCGCCGGAACGTTGCTGTAGAGATTGATGCCGAGGTGATTGAGGATGTTGAGGCTGAGAGTCAGCGAGTACGGGTGTGCAGGAGGCGCATCAGGCACCATGCTGCTCCACGTGTCCTTTCAGCGACCTCGCCACTGCCCGGGCCAAGAGCACAGGCACAGCGTTTCCAATCAGACGCCCGACGCGTTTGAAGTGGACTTGTTCTTTCGGTGGCACGAACTCGTAGGTCGGTGGAAAGGTCTGGAGCAGCGCTCCCTCGCGGAGCGACAGACCGCGGTCCTGGTCGGGATGACCGAAGCGACCGTTGCCAAAACCGTAGAACTGGGTGGTGATCGTCGGTCCCGGCTTGCCCCATTCCATTCGTCCGTACACCGATGGATAGGTCTTGCCGGTCTTTGCCTTATGGCAGGCCGCAACCAAGTCGTCGTCCCAATCGCGCCATGTGCCTCCGGGCTGCGACTTTCGGATGCGCTTCAAGTTGATCCCGGCCAATCGGGATGCGACGTGCAGCCGATCGTGTGGATCGACGCCTCCGGCTGCTAGCGATGGCAGACGACCAATTATATGCCTGACCGTCGGGCGGCTTTCCTCGCAATAGGTGGGAGCAATGAGCTCGACCGGACCGAATACCGAGGCGAACCCTACCAGCCTGGTCCGGGTTTGCGGGACGCCATAAAGGCGGCACTTCACCTCGAATTCGGTCCAGTGATACCCCCACTCCTTAAGCGTTTTCACCAATTCGGCATACGACGGGTGCTTTCGCAACTGGAGCACATTCTCGATCGTCGCCAGTTCCGGGCGCACGTGCTCGACGATCCGACGATAAGCATCGATCAGGTGCCACCGGTCTTCGTACACCGGCTTGCGGCCCCTCGAGTAGTTCGAGTAGGGCTGGCACGGCGCACAGCCAGCGATAGTCCGAATCACGCCTTTGGGGAACAGCCCTGCCACTTCGGCAGGGTCTAGCCCACTTACATCCTGCTCGACGAATGGGACTCCGTTATTGTGCTCATACGGGTACCGGCACGCCGGGTCAAGGTCGTAGCCCGCCAGAACGCGCACTCCTTCATCGAGCAGGCCGCGGGTAAGCCCGCCCGCGCCGCAGAAGAGATCCACGGCGCAAAGAGACGTCACTTCGGTTCTCCCATCTAGAACTGTTAGGATTATACTGTGCGGTAGCCATCAGGTAGGGGAGGCGTAAGAGCGTGCCCCCGAATGTATCGCACTGGTCCACCCTTCGGAAGTTGACGAAGGCGGTAGGGAAGCCGATCGTGGCTGGTCGTCCAGACACAAGCGATTCGAAGGCGATCCAAGGGATAAAGGAGTGGTGTCGCTGAAAGCCGGGATTAGGCAGGAGCCGAGGCCCCTCGGTCACCGCCCTCTGAGCCGCTCGGAGCACATGGGCAGGGTGAAAAGCAAGAACTCCGTGGCCGAGCGTACGCTCCGCTCAGCGCTTCATGCAGAGGGACTTCGGTTCCGTCTCCACCGACGCATCGAAGGTGTGACGGTCGACGTCGTGTTCCCCGGACCGAAGGTCGGCATCTTCGTCGATGGCTGTTTCTGGCATGGTTGCCCGGAGCACGCGACGTTTCCCAAGTCGAACACGGACTATTGGCTGCCGAAATTGGCGGAGAACAAGGAGCGCGACAGACGGCAATCCGACCATCTGCGCGCCGCAGGCTGGACAGTAATCCGGGTATGGGAACATGATTGCTCGCCACCCGCGACGGAAGTCCTAGCCGGCATCGTGAAGGCCTGCCGCACGGGCGGTGACGATCGATGAGCATCGCTCCCCCGGAGTCGAGCCAACTCGTCGAGGTCCGCAGACGACAATGGGTCGTTGCGGAGGTGCAGGCCTCCACCCCGGGCGGAGCAGATGTCTCGCATCCGCAGCACTTTGTTACGCTCACATCCCTCGACGAGGATGCGCTGAACGAATCCCTGGCGGTGGTCTGGGAACTCGAGCCCGGTGCTCGGGTCCTCGAAACGGCCGGCCTTCCTACCATCGACGGATGGGACTCGTGCGAACGCCTCGAGGCGTTTCTGGACGCCGTTCGCTGGGGGGCTGCCACGAACGCCGACCGATCCCTGCTCCAGGCGACGACGAGGACCTGCCAGTCGAGCGGCGCCGGGTACAAGCGACCCCCAGGGGTCGAATGCCCCCCACAGCCGATTGATGATCTCGGCAAGATCATGGATCGTTCGTGCGGCATCCGGTGGCATTCTCAGGTGGTAGGTCGGGTGCGCAACGTGATTCCGAATGCGCCGATACACCTCCTCGGTTCTCCTATTGCGCTGGCCGTGGAGCAAGCCCTCCTCCCTCGCCCACTTCAGGAGGTGGGCGAACGTCGCCCGGAACTCCAGCGGCTGCCCAGTCGAGCGGAGCTTTAGCTGCCACGCCGATTTCGCATAAGAGCCGCCACGAGTGACCGCTTGGAACACATCCTCGAAGGACTGCACGGTCATGGAGTCTTCGTCTCCCGTTTTCACGTTGACGAAGGAGATCATTCCGTCGAAGTAGGTCACAAACCGCTTCCGGAACGCCTGCTCCATGACTAACCAAGAGAGATCGTCAGCAACGGTGAACGCTTCGAGCGGGTGAGGATGCTCCACAGCTACGGCATCCTCACCCGCTCGAAGCTGTTTCGCGTGTCGTCGGGGACATCGGGATGGAGGTCGCAGCTCGCAATCACTTCTTGCTAGAACTCGGCTGCATACTCCGGCTTGAGAATGCTGCCGGTGCTCAGTCCTAGCGGCGTGAACTGAAGGGTTCGCTCGTCAGGAGTGATTAGATCAGCGAACGTCTTGATTGGTGCCATTGTTCGCAGTGTCCCAAATCACGATCCCACGAGGTACGAGTCCAACCAGTCGGGACCCGCAGACGGATGAAGAGCGCCCGTCCCCAACTCTCTGAGATATCTACTCGCGATCGTCGGGGCGGCTTTGATGTCGCCCACTTTCCGAATCTTGCTCTTCATAACCTGAACCCGCAGGCTCATGGCCAGTCCGAGTTCCATCTTGCTCGAATAGGTCAGCACCAACTGGGAAGAAGCACGGGTGATCGCGACGTACAAGAGTCGTCGCTGTTCCTCGACCGCTGCCGCAATCTGCGCCTCGGTCGCGCGGTCAGGGGTCGGGAGCGTCGGGACGATCCCATCGACCATTCCGACGACGTAGACCACCGGGCTCGTCAAACCCTTTGACTTGTGGAGGCTCATGATGCGCACGTATTCCGGGCTCGGCGGAACGTCAACCTGGGTGATCCCCGTGATGAGTGCGTTAAGGAGTTCTCTCGGTGAAGTCGCTACCTCGACCGCCTTAAGCGCAAGTGCCCGAAGATCAGAAACGGCCTCGACGTTTCCTGGAAACAGGGAATCGACAAGAAGCGGCAGGTCGTCGAGCGGCAGTTTCTCGATGAACCCAAGGGCATGGTTGTACTGATCGAGAAAGGCTCGGCAGTTGACCGGGAGCTTCGATCCAGCCCGTGCGGCTTCCAGCGCTTTCCTCTCCGTGATCCCGCTGGATCGGCAGTACTCCATGAGCTTCTGGTACGCAGGCGCCCGAGCGTTCTGGTCGCCATAGCCGAGGATGACCCGGAGGGAGACGGAGTCGTCCTTCACCGCGAGCCAGAGGAGCGCGAGGGCGCGCTGGGCGTCTGGCGTGCGGACCGCCTCTTCCGTGAAGAACGAGTGCGCTGCGACGTCAAGGGAAGTCAGAGCCTTCCGTATCGCTTCGCCAATCTTGTGGCGACCCGTCAGCACGAGGATGTCTCCCGGCTGGCGCCGTTCATTCTGGACATCCGAAACGATCGCGGCGACGACACCTTCGATTTCGTCATCCAGCTCCGGCCACTGAACGATCGCCACGTCACCGTCCGTGTCTGCGTGGAGACAGTCCAGCGCGGGCTTGTCCCGGCCCATGGCATGCGAGATAAGGGAGTTCGCCATCGAGAGGATGCGTCGGGGACATCGGCCACAGACGTTGATGACGTGACTCTCGACGTCTGCACGCTCCCAGAACTGCTGAATGCCTATGGGATTCGCATGGCGGAAGCCGTAGATCGACTGGTCATCATCCCCGGCGACGCAAAGCGCCGTCGAACCTGATTCAGCCAGAAGGTTCAGAAGATGCTGCTCCAAGAAGTTGAGGTCCTGGTATTCGTCCACGATGACGTGATCGAACGCTTGGAGGTCGTCGGCGAGGGGATTGTGCCTCAGGTAGTCGTACGCCAGCGGTACGACCTCGCCGATCAGCATGGCGTGATGGTGGATCAGCCACTGGATGACCTGCGCCTCAAATGCCTTATCCGTCGAACCAACGGCGAGCCCAGGGTGGTCCTTTTTACCCCGTGCCCAGCCAGCTTCGAAGGCTTCGAGAAGGTCCCTCCGCTTGAAGATGTTGTCGAAGTCGCCTTCGAGATCACGGAGCATGAGATCGGCTTCGTGATTCATCAGCGGTCGTGGCGTCCGCCCGGTGATCGCGAGGACGGCGTCTCGTTGGAGCAGGCTGAAGCAGTACGAGTGGAGAGTCGTCGCTCGCACGTCGTCAGCGCCCTCGACGCCGAGTGCTGCCACCTTCCTACGCAGATCGTGAGCTGCCGTCCGAGTGAAGGACAGTAGAAGGATCCGCTCACCTGGCACACCTTCACTGAGAAGACGAACGACCCGACGCATTAGGCCGTAACTCGTCTTGCCGGTGCCCGGGCCTGCTAGGACGCCGATCCGACGCTCAGTAGAGCCAGCGAATGCTCGATGAGGACCAGCGATACCGTCGTCCCAGATCACGTCTCGGCACCGTCGAGCGTCAGCCGGACTCCGCCGAACATGACGACGGCGTCGCTCCACACCGTCGGTTGCAGCTTGCCGAACTCGGCTTGCGGTACCTTCACGTACGCCCACGTAACGTCGGTCAGCAAGGTCGCATTCTCGCACCAGATCGTCGCCGCTCGGTCTTTATGCGCAACGTCGATATTCTCCTGCCCCTTCGTCTCGATGACATAGTGGACGCCGTCCAGATCGACGGCGACGAAGTCGGGCTCGTAGTACCGGAGGTTCGTGGCGCTGTCCGCGTACTCGATCGTGAACCCGAATCGCCGTGGCAGCTTGGCGAACGACCTGATGTCGGTCGCGTCCTGGAGGTAGTGTGCGAACTCCCGCTCGAAGTCGTTGTCCGCAGCGACGAGATTGAAGACCGTCTTGCTCGCCTCGAACGTCGGGCGAGAGAACGGGAACGGCTCCGTCTCTGACAACGGACGACCCGCGTGCTCCAGTTGAGGAGACAGCTCCTCGACGACGAGCGCCCGCAGGATTGTGGCAAAGGTCTTGACCGTAAGGTACTGGGCGACACTCGTCGCGATCGCCCGGATGATCGTCTTATCTGCGAGATCGACGGTTTCACCGAATGCCCGGTCCCGGAGGAACTGGCGCACCTTCGGCACGAGATTCGCGAACTGCGCAGGCAGCTTCACATCCTGCGCGATCCGCTTGGCGTAGTAGGAGATGACCTCCTCCGCCGTCTGGGGCTCCGGGATCGTGTACTCCCGCTCCACGAGCTTCTGGAGGCTGATGATGTCGTACCCCTCGAAGTGAAACTGGCTCGCCGCCAGGTCGTCCTCCTTCTTCGGGAGCTTCGGGCACGTGAGCTTCGCAACGTCGATGGCGGCGATCTCCTCGGCAAGCGTCTTCTTCCGTGCGAGGATCGGACTGAGGACCGGAACCGTGATGTCTTGCGCCATCTTCTCCGGGTCCGGGGCGATGGTCGTGATGACCACCGGGTCCTTGAGGTCGAAGGTGTCGAGGGTGATATCCTCGTCCTTCTCCAACTGCTCAACGAACTTCAGGAACGCCGGGTTTCCGATGACGTCCACTCGCTCGACATAGGACGACTGGCGCGCTCCAAACATGAGACGAAGCCCTCGCCCGATCGTCTGCTCGGGAAGGATGTTTGCCTTCGCCGTGTACGGGCGAAGGCCGACGATGACCGTGACGTTTTGCACGTCCCAGCCTTCCCGGAGCATCAACACGCTCACAATGGCGTTGACCGGGCTGTCGCCCTCGTCCACCCGCCGGGCCACGTTCCGTGCGGCGTCGAGGTCCTTCTTCGAGACGTCCCCGCTCCGGTCCGTATGGATCACGAGGAGTTGTGCATCCCCATTGTCGGTCGCTCCGAACTCCGCTGGGTACTTGACCCGCAGGTAGTCCCCGACGTCGTCGGCTTCAGCCGTGCTGTTGAGCATGATGAATAGCACCGGCTTCTTCGCGAGCGGCTTGAGCTGCTCCCGGTACTCACGCCAACGCTCGACGCCTGCCGTGATGTACCCCTGGTACTTCACGCTCGCTACGTCCGACCGGGCCTCGTCGAGCCCTGCCGTGATCCCCTTCATGGGGCGCTTCACGACGTTGTCGATGATCGCCTGCTTGAGCGGGTAGTCGTACACCGTCCAGGTGAACAGGCCGCCCTTCTGGTATCGGGGCGTCGCCGAGAAGTCGAGCTGGCCGAGGAGTCCATCGGCGCTGTCGCTGTGGATGCGCTGGATGATCCGATTCCACTCGCTCTCCTCGTCGTGGACGTGATGGCCCTCGTCGTTGATGACGAGGCACCGACCCTCCCGGCGAGCGATGCGTTCGTCGAAGTCCTCAATGGTCGTCGTGGACGTCGGAGGGACCGGGCCAAGCACGTCGGTCATCTCATCCGGCTCATCCGACTCCCCGGCCGAGCGGCGCTCGTAGAACTGCTGGACGTTCGTCAGGTAGAGCGCGCCCTGCGAGCTGGCCCGTTCGGGGTCACCGCGCATGTAGAAGTCCATCTCCCAGAAGATGCGAAGCTCCGGTGGGATGATCGGGTCGGTGCGGAATACCCGACCGCCTCCGAAGTCCGAGCGCAGCCGCTCGAACACGATCACGTTCGGGGCCACGACGAGGAACGTCTTGGCGAAGTCGTCCCGTCCCTCAGCGACAGCATTGAAGTACTGCCACGCGATCGTAAGCGCCATGACTTTCGTTTTCCCGCTCCCAGTCGCCATCTTGACCGCGTACCGGGCGAAGTCGTCGTACTGGAGGACGTGGACGCCGGGAACCTTGGCGAACCGCTCGACAAGGTCTCGGTGGCGTCGTACCTTCTCGACCTCGTACAGCCAGGCGAGCGTCTCCAGCGCTTCACGCTGCGAGTAATAGAACTGGAAGAGCCCGCCCCCCGGCGTCCGGTGGTCCGTGACGAACCAGTAGTTGAACAGTGCCTTCGTCGTGTCGCTCGCGCCCTTGTACTTCGCCTGCCGCCACTCCTTGACGGCCTTGCGAATCTCCGGCACGCACGGCGCTGTCGTCACCCGAGCCTGGAGGAGGTCGAGTTGGTCTCCCTGCGATTGACGCTTCCTAGGCACGGCCGCTGACCTTGAGCTGGATGACCTTCGTCGTGTCGTTGCCGAGGATGTCGATGACCTTCACAACGACCGTGTACTCGCCTGGCTCGGCATACTCGTGTTCTACGGCGAGCGCGAGCTTGTTCGACCGCCTCGTCCGGTACGACTGCCACTCGTTGTGGAAGGTGTCGCCCTTGTTGTCCCAGTCCACTGCCCAGTAGTCGATCCACTGCGACCAGTGGGTCACTACCTTCTGAATGTCCGCAGGGACGTCGTCGAGCGGGATGACAAAATCCTCAAGCGTGAGCGCGACCTTCCGGCCCGTCTGCTTCTTGCTCACC
>JAMCRV010000119.1 GCA_023381555.1 Chloroflexota bacterium
GAATGTAAAAGTCAACGGCACCTACCGCAATTCGCACATCAGCTCTCCGCTTCGAGGCGGCGCAAAGCGGCAAGCTCGCGCGGCAGGTGCACCGCAGCAGGCTCCCAGTTGATCCATTCACCACTGATGAAGCCCGGGTACTTCGCCGCTTTGAGACACTGAAGCGGGACACGATGGTCATAATCACCGGTACCGATCGGGCGGAACACCAAGCGCTGCTGCTCGAGCGTCCCATCATGGACGTGAACGTGCCGCACCCACGGAGCAAGAAGAGACCACGCCGCTTGCATCGGAGAATGACCGCTCCGCACCGGATGCATGATGTCCCATACCACCCCCGCGGCTGGGAGTTGCACGGCACTCAGCACATCGCGGACAAGCCGGGGATCCGACCAGGCGTCATGCGTCTCAAGACAGACGCTGACACCCATGGTCGCCCCGAAAATGGCCATTTCTCCTAGCCCCTCGATGAGGGTGGATCGTGCTGTTTCTGGAGAAGTGTCTGCTGGACGGGGGCCGCCAAAAACGCGGACGATGGGTGCCCCAATCTCTGCTGCGAGTACGATCGCCTGACGCACCGACTGGCGCTGCGCTGCCGGCTGATGAGGGTCAGCAAGCCGCCCCGACGTCGCCAATGCGCAGAGTTCGACTCCATAGTCTGTTGCAAGCTGCCGCATCTGGCGTCGCTGTTCCGATGACGAATCGACTTCGATGCCGTGCGCATGCCCAGCGCCAAGGCGCGGCTCAATTCCCGTATAGCCAGATCGCTGGGCGAAACGGCACAGCTCTTCGAGGCTCGCGTCCGGTGCAGAAAAGCTCATGAAGGCATAACGCATGCGTACTCTCCTAATAGATAAACACCTCGTTGCTCACACATCGACGGACGCCGGCCGGTTCATCGCCGCTGATGCATAGATCGCATCGCTGATCGCTTGCACGATCAAGGCGTGTTCCAGCGAAGTTTTCGGCGGGCGACCCTCGCGAATTGCTCGGGCAAAATCATTGATCGGCCCGGCATGGAGCAGAGACCAGTCTTCATCACCCTGCCAGAGCACCTCCGTTACGGTTCCCTGCGCTCGCGTTACCCGATCGAAGAGCACCTGCTTCCCTTTTCCGGGGGGCATCTGCAGACGTAACGCTCCCTCGGCGCCGGCAATACGCCATGATTCTTCCGAGGCTTGGGCGACAAACTCTCCGCGCTCATAGCTGAGCATCACATTATCCGCACACGCCACCAACGCCGCCACGTGCGTCTCCGCATCGGACCCCGGCGCCACGTGTGTGCTGAGCAGCGGCGGTACACTCCACGCCTGGGCGAGCGCCAACTGCGGACGTACCTTCCATCCGGTGAGCCCCAAAAGGTAATCGAGGTCGTAAGAGCCCCAGTTCATCAGGATGCCTCCGCCATTCTCCGCCTTGCTCACCCGCCAGGTTGGTGGCGGCGATGTCGGAGGACCGCCAGCCGCCTTCATAGCCCGGCAGAACAGCATGCGTAGCTCTCCCAGCAAACCCTGGGCAAGCACCTCCGCTGCCACTGCCGCAGAAGGTCCGCATCGCATGCGCGAAGAGCAGCAAGCCCCGATAAGCTGACCCTGTGCGGCGATGAGCTGACGCACTTCCGCTGCCGAGCGGGCTACAGGTTTCTCAGTAAGTACGTGCTTCCCCGCAGCAAAGGCCTGCAGCGCAAGCTTGGTGCGAATATTTGCGGGCATTGCCAGCACAACCGCCTCGACACGATCGTCTGCCAGTAACGCAGCACCATCCGCGTAGACTTTTTGAGCGCCAAAACGCTCTCCCGCTGCCCGCGCCACTTCCGGCCGCACATCCGCCACAGCCGCAACACTCAACAACGGTGATTCCATTGCCGCCTGCAGATGTCGCGTACCGATCACGCCACAGCCGATGATTCCCACACGCACTGGATCCACAGAAGGCAACCTCTCATCACTTCGTACTCACAAGGCTGAACCAGACAGTTCGAGAGTCTATGCTCCTGCTGCCGGACAGTCAACTGGCCTCACAGGCTATGCCCTGCCAGCCAGTGGACACCTTCCGTCTCGCCCACCGCCAGAGCCTCTACTATTCAGGTAAGGTTACCTCGAAGACCTTTTATGAAAGTGCCATAAACCACCGGAAAGCGAACGAGAAGACAAAAGCAATGCACAACGTATCGCCCGAAGAAATCCTCACGCTATCTCGCGAGACCACGCTCTTTGAGTGGTCTGCCCAGCGCTCGGTCCGGCCACTCGTCATCGATCACGCCGCAGGTATCTACTTTTGGGATGATCAGGGCAAGCGTTATATGGATTTCAGCTCGCAGCTCATGTGTGTCAACATCGGTCACTCCGATCCACGCGTCCTTGCAGCAATCAGCGCCCAGATGGCAAAGCTGTGTTACGTATCCCCAGGAACAGCAACGACAGCCCCACGAGCCGAGCTGGGACGGCTGCTACGGGAGATAACCCCTGGAAATCTGACGAAGTCCTTCTTCACCAACGGTGGTGCAGAAGCTAACGAAACGGCGATCAAAATCGCTCGCTGGGTCACAGGGCGGCACAAGATCATCAGCCGGTATCGCTCCTATCATGGCGCTACGGCTGGAGCAGCATCGCTCTCTGGCGACCCACGCCGCTGGGCGGCAGAACCCGGCATTCCTGGTATCGTGCGGGTTCTCGATCCTTTCCGTTACCGATGCCGGTGGTGCGGGAATGCGCCTGCCTGCACCATGGATTGTCTGAATCACGTCGAAGATGTCATCCAATTCGAAGGTCCCCAGACTATTGCAGCGATCATCGTCGAACCCGTAGTCGGCACCAACGGCCTCATCATTCCCCCCGATGGCTACATGCAAGGTCTTCGCACTCTCTGTACACGTTACGGCCTTCTCCTCATCTGCGACGAGGTTATGAGCGGCTTTGGCCGGACCGGGGAATGGTTCGCCGTAAATCACTGGGGGGTCGTACCCGATGTAATGACCGTAGCCAAAGGTCTCACCTCGGCATATGTTCCTCTCGGGGCAACGATTGTGAGCGATGAGATTGCCTCCTACTTCGATGACCATCCTCTCCAGGCAGGGTTGACGTACAATGCCCATCCCATCGGCTGCGCCGCGGCAGTCGCCTGCATCAACGTGTACAAAGAAGATCACCTCATCGAGCGCGCGAGAGTGTTAGGAGACGTACTGCAAAGGGATCTCGAGCGGCTGAAAGATCGACATCCGTCAATTGGCGATGTGCGCGCCATCGGCCTCTTCGGCTTGATAGAGCTCGTCCGCAGCCGCACTACCCGCGAGCCACTCGTCCCTTTCAATCCCCAACCAGCCCAGCTAGAACCGATGACGGCGCTCAATACCTTTTTCCGTGAGCATGGCTTATACACGACAATCCGCTGGAACACCTTCTTTGTCTGTCCACCCCTCTGCATCACCGAGGAACAGCTCCGCGAAGGTCTCGTCATCATCGATGCAGGCCTCACACTCACTGATCAAGCGCTACGTTCGCCCTCTCCATAAGCCCCTGCCGCTTCCTTCTCCTCATCATGGTTCTGAGTAGGAGGTGAGGCACGATGTGCTATGGTAGGAACAAGGCGGTATATTGTCCAAGCACGCACCCTTTCATCATCCGCTCGTTCTGTAATCTTCAGCAGCGATCGTGCTGCTCTCATCTGAAAGGAAAGTTCCTCTATGGCTTCTGCCCTCGTTACCCGGCGCCACTTTGTCCTGACATCAGTCGTTGCGCTCCCAGCCCTTGCCCTCGCCGCGTGCGGCAATAGCGCAACGGCATCCACCACCAGTCCGGCACCAAGCAGCGCTTCAACGACCACAGCGAAGACCAGTAGCTCCGCCAAACCGGCTGCCGCCCATGCCGCAAAACCAACACCGACGCCGGCATCCGGCGATACCCACCATGGCGCCAGCGTTACCGTCAACCTCTGGTACGGCTGGGCAGGCGCCAACGCCATCCGGACCTGGAAAGCTCTCGGTACCGAGATGGGCAAAACGATCACCAGCTTCAACGTCCATTGGATCACCGCTGACAACAACACCAAGCTCCTCACGGCCATCGCCGCCGGTACCCCTCCGGAAGTCGCCGTCGGCAATGCCCCGTATCCAGAATTCTGGGCCCGAGGCGCCGCAATTCCCCTCGACGGCATGATCGCCAAGAGTAAGATCATCGATCGGAAGGACGTGCCGGCCGCCTCCTGGAAATACGCCAGCTACAAAGGCAAGACCTATGGGGTGCCCGAGGTGGAAGCGTTCGTGCGGTATAGCCTCTCCTTAGACGCCGGGAATCTCCAAGCGCAGGGCATCGATCCGGCGAAGGTCTCCTGGGATTGGGATACGCTGACCCAGCTCCAGCAGCAGTTGACAAAGAAAGCCGCCAACGGCAGCAGCGCCGTGCTCGGCATCGATCCCCTCGACGCCATGGGCGGCGCGTTCGGTGGTGGCAATCCGTTCTACTGGGGCCAGGCGTGGGGTATTCAGTACTTCGATGAGCACACCGGCGCCTTCAACTTTGACAACGCCCAGCTCGCCGAGGCCATGGCAACGGTGAAGAAGATCTACGACATCGCCGGTGGCGCTCGAGCGGTCTCCGGGTTCCATTCCAGCTATGGCTACTGGACCGGCAGCCCGACGGCAGCCTTTCCTTCCGGCGTCGAGGACGGCCAGATCAACGGCTACTGGAATCCGGGAGACCTCGCCCTCACCGCTCCCCATCGCACCTTCGCCTACACCTGGCCGGCTGTTCCCGCATCGAAGAAAGGCTTCATGTTCCAGTCGACGGGCGGGCACAGCGGCTTCATCCCGCGGGGAGCGAAGCATACCGCCGAAGCGTTTCAGGTCATCGAGTTTCTCTATGGCGACTCCGCAGAGAGCATCATCTTCGACTCGACCGGATGGTTAGGCGCACGAACATCGTTCCTCCAAAAGGTCGATGTCAACCGCTACAAAGGACTCGACTGGTTCATCAAATCTGCCCAGCATAACGATGCGCTCTACGGCATTCCCTCGAATCCCATCGAAGCCTATACCGCGACGCAATGGAATACGGCGTTGCAAAATGTCCTCTATGGTAAGGCGACGCCGCAAGATGCGCTCAAGCAGTTGCAGCAGATCGTCACCAACGAATACAAACAGCGGAGCGGAGGCAGTTGATCCTAATGGTTTCTCTCCCCGCTGGGCACTAATCCCCTTTCCAGCTAACGCTGCCGGTTGTATCCGCTGGATCTACGCTTTCCCCAGTATCATCAAGCTGCACGACCATCGTCGGATAAGCTGGGACGGGGAGCTCGACGGCGCCGGGATACACGAGAGGCGGCTAGGCAAGTCTCCAGCAGCAGCCACTGGCCGTCGCATTCGCGCCGGTAGCGTGCGCCCAGTTCCTCCACCTGCTTCCACCACGAATCAGAGAAGAATCTCACCAGGTTAGTAACTTTCCCAAAAGGGGAAGTGTGACCGGGTGCGCTCCTCTTCGTTGATAAATAAAAAGGCAGGATGACGAAGCGCAATGTTCGGCGGGATGAGTATTGATCTTCCTCTGGTTGCCGTGTTCATGCTTCTCCTTGGGGCGATCGGAAGCACGGCGATGGGCTGGGAAAGCGCTGGCGGATGGACCTCGCTGCTACTGACCGTGCTCACCGGGCTCATCGGGACCCTCAGTATCGTGACGTACATCCTCACGCGAGTGACCCGCATTCCGTAGGGTGCTGGTCGTTGGAGCAGCGGTAGGGAGCGCCACGTGCGCGGTACAGCCCCTGGCGGATAAGCACCGAGCAACGCCCACCACAGTGGACAGGAAGGGTGGAAAGCCGGCATGAACCGTTCGCCATCACGCCTGCATCACCCATCAGGGGCCCAAGAGGACCATGATGGAGGCGGCTGGCTAGTTTTTCTCCCCCTTGTATTCTGTAGCGGCCCTCTCCTCCTCGCCGCAGTAGTGGCCCCAGGAGCGACGTCCTTGAGTGGGGTGGGAACTGCCATGGCGGTTGTCGCCCTGGCAGCAGCACTCCTCACCCTCGCCGTCTCCACCAGGAGATCCTGAAAGCTTGCCCTCCTGCTCGCCGGCGAGAGCCGTAACTGGACGTCGGTGTCGTGAACATCTGGTGGTACTTCCGTCAGGTCAGCTCGACTCCCAAGACCGATCCTTCCTACTACTTCGATATGGTTGCCCCAGACTTCACCCCAGAACCAGTCTACGGAGCCATCCGCGCCGCCGCCAAATGGCACAAGCAAACCACCGCTCCTTTGCTGGACCGCTATGATCTTGGGGAGGGAGAAACAGGCGCCGCTTCACGCGGATGGGCGGCCGTGAGCTGCTCGGCCCACGCCGTCCGGCCGGTCGTTCGAAGCCGCTCCAGGTAGCCCGGCAGGTGACCTCGTGTGTGGAAGGCACCACCGGCATGCACCACCGTCCACATAGGATCCTGCGGATGAGTCGCGGTAGCCATCATGCGGCCGTACCAGTCATCGAGACAGGTCAACGCCTGTCCCACGAGATCGGGTTGCTCATGGGACAGGTCGTGCTGCTCGTGCGGGTCGGCAACAAGGTCGAAGAGGAGGTACGGGGGGAAGCCGTGGTAGCCATCATGGTAGGAGCGCAGTAGGAGGTGGTCGCCGAAGCGCACCGCCCGCTGGCAGCTCCACGCCCCGTGAGAGAGCACCAGGAAGGGGTGCCCCTCCTCATCACCGCGGCGCAGCGCACCGGCGAAGCTCACCCCATCCCACAGCGCGGGCACTGTCCCCCCAGCTAGCTCAATTATGGTCGCGGCATAGTCGATGTGGTAGTGCAGCGCCGTGTCGGTACGGCCCGCTGATCCATCCGTGACCCCCGGCCAGTGCACGATAAGCGGGACGTGGGTCGTTACGGCATCGGCGAGCTGGTGATCGGCGTAAACGTTCAGCTCTCCCAGGTTCTGGCCGTGGTCAGCAGACACGATCACGGCCGTCTCCTCAAGCACGCCCACATCGGCGAGTGCATTGAGCAGTTGGCCAACATGGTAGTCTGCGTAGCGGATCTCCGTGTCGTAGCCATCCAGCATGGCGCGCACATCCGCCAGCGTCGCCACCTCACTGCGCTGACTGGGGAAGTGAGAATTGGGACGCGCCTCAAAGCCGGAGACCTCACGGGCCGAGTGCGGACCGATGCCGCGCCAGTGCTGCTGGCGCACCTCCTCCGTCAGCCAGGAGGTCAGCGGCTCATGGGCAAAGGGACGGCCAAATGCCTCGGGCGTTGCAAAGAGGGAGTGAGGATCCCAGAAGTTTACGTGGAGGAACCAGTCGTCCGTTGCACCATTGCGGCGGATCCAGTCGATCGCCACTGGGGCGACCTCGTCCGCGCGCTCCCCACCGCTCTTGCCCGTGTTGTACATCTCGCTGAAGCCCGCGTACCAGTGCCAGGCAGCGTGGCGCTCCCCAAAAGGACTCACCGTGACCGTGCGGAAGCCAGCTTGGCGCAAGCAGGCCATCCAGCTCGTCGTGCAGAGGGCCGACTTGAACCCTCGCTCCGGCCCCTCGATGAACGGATCAGCAGCGATCCCGCCGTGGTCGATCACCCCAGTATGGATACCAAACCGGCCGGAGAAGAGGGCCGTCCGGCTGGGTAAGCAGGGCGTATCGGTGACGTAGCACTGGTCAAACCGGATGCCTCCGGCGGCAAGCCTGTCGATGTTGGGACTCGTCTGACGATGGTAGCCGTAGCAGCCGAGGTGATCCGGCCGCAAGGAATCGATGTCAATATAGAGGATGCGCACGAGATGAACCTCTTCCTAGCACAGTACCAGCAGTTCTCAGCACGCCCGGTGGACCTCCCTCGTGTCCCCGTGTGCTGGATGTGACCACGATTGCCATCAGCCCACCATACTCCCCACCCCTACTGCCCCTGGAGACTCTTCACGATCCCCTGCCATTTGGCCTGCACCGCCTGCAAGCCCGCCAAAGGCGTCTGCTTACCGATCCATACCGGTGCCATGAGCTGGCTGAAAGAGTTCATGAACTCGGCGGCCTCGTAGATGACGTTCTGCGGATCAGGGAAGTCACGCTTGATACCCCCCTCGAAGATGTTCTGAAAATCCTTTATGGGCATCGCGAATCCCGGAATCTTCGCGATGTTCTGCGACCACTTCTGGAAGTACATGGGGTTGGTGAGGGGTGGGTTATCCTTCACGTACTCGACGAGGTCATCAGCTCCCTGCCCGCGGGAGATGAACATGATGAGGTCGAACCCGCCCTGCGGATTTTTGCTCCCCTTGCCGAGGTACCAGGCGTTGTCCTCCCGTTGAGCAACGTTGCTCTTGCCCGGTCCCCAAGGGAAAGGGGCAATCGCCCAGGAGAAGTGCGGCTTCGCCACCGCCGCCTGCCGCTCCAGCCAGCCGGCGGCAACCTCCACGATGCCCACCCGTCCGCTGAAGATCGGGTTACCCTGAGAGGAAAGGGCTTGGGCATCGCTCGGCGTCGGGCTGACATGGTACTTCAGGGTGAGGTCAGCGAGCCAGGTCATCGCCTCCAGCATGCCCGAGCGATCGATATAGACCTGGGTATAGGGCTTTCCTTGGTACACCGCGGAAGCCTGCGGCCCCCCTTTATCGTTGAAGGGATCGGCGTTCCAGAGCCAGCCGAGCGTCCCAAACGTCCCTGCCCCCATGATCAGGCCGTACGTGGTGGTAGAAGGGTTGTTCGTCAGGTGCGTGAGCGCCTTGGCGGTCTCCAGCAGCTTCTCCGTCGTCCAGCTCTGATCATTCCAGTCAGCGGGCGGCAGAGGAACGTTGTACTTCTGGAAGAGCGTCTTATTGTAGACGAGGAAGTTCGGATTGCTGTTCCAAGGCATGGCAAAGAGCTGGCCATTGTGCGAGTACTCCTGGTGGTAGACTGGGAGTAGGAAATCCGGATTGATCTTCGCCTGCTGCAGGTAAGGCGAGAGCACCGTGACCATCTGCTTCTTCCACAGTGTCCAGATGTTGGTGAATCCCCCACCATCCGAGAATACCTCAGGCACCGTGCCCGCCGCAAAGAGCGCCAGCAGCTTTTGCCCATACCCAGCACTGCCGGGCGTGATGACTTCCACCGTGGTGCCAGGATAGCGTTTCTCGAACGCTGGCGGGATGACCACTCGAGCGTACTTGTCGATGAGAGGATCCTCCCACACGACCCAGGTGACCTTCCCGCCAGCGCCCACCGGTGATGTCGCTGCGGCGGTGCTGGCACTTGACGCTGTGGTGCTGGCGGCGTGCGTCGCACTCGACACGCTGCTCACCGTTGTACTCGCCGTCGCCGTGACCGCTGCGGTGCTACTGCCGCAGGCGGCGAGCAGCGGCAGCACCGCCAGCCCAGAGAGCGCCAGCGCACACTGGTGGAGGACTACCCGCCGGCCGATTGCTGCTTGATCTGCTACCCTGACCATGGCACGCTCCTTCCTGATGCCGGCTCCTCCGGCGGAGGGATGCTGAGAAACCTAAGGGAATCACCTACTATCATAGCAGCGGTTCCACGCGAGCCACGCTGGTCAATTCCCATAACGTAGTCACAATATCGTCACCTCATAGCTACGGTGCACCCGTGAGCCCATCGGGAGCCTGAGTCTTCTCTCAGCATCTGCTGAACCCTGCATCCGCTCCTGAGCTCACGCTAGGGTAGAGGAACCGGCTGCCATACGTTCCCCCCATCACGCGTCACCCACAGTTTGCGTAAGCGCAGTGCCCAGCCGAGCTGCACGTTGAGAAAGTGCACCTGCTCAAAAGAGCGACCACGATCAAGAGCTACCGCCGACCAGTGACGCCCACCATCACTAGAGTGGAGAAGGCCGCCGCGCGGAGAGGCAATCCACCCCTGCGCCGCGGTGGAGAAGAATACCTGCCCGACGTAGCCACCCATCAGCAAGCCACCCGGCTGCCGTATACCCTGCTGACCCAAAAGTGGAGTCTGCGCCCGCTCTGTCCAGCTCTCTCCACCATTACTGGTGAAGAACAGCTTCTTCTCCTGATTTCCTGCACCCGGCTGGCCTCCAATGAGCAACCATCCTTCCCGAGATGTGCGGAAAAAAAGAGCCTGCGTAAAGCCATTCTCAGGATCGGGCAACACTCGCCAGCCCTTCCCAGCATCGTGGCTCACGAGCAGATGGGCAGCGCCAGGGACAGCGTCAGTCACGACAACCCAGCCATCACTGCTACTCGGGTGCGAGAAACCCAGCGAGGTAACCATACCAGTAGCCGGCAGAGCGACCACCTGCCAGGTCACGCCATCATCATCCGTCCGGAGAAGCTTGAGAGGACACGCCGCTGCACCCTGCCCCTCCGCGCAGTCTGCACCGATGAGCCAGCCGCTAGCCGGTGAAGTGAAAGCGAGCGCGCTCAGATACCGCAGCGGCGTTGCTATAGATGACCATTGTCCGCCACCATCACGCGTCCGCAGCAGCACACTCCGGCAAGAGCTGTTAGGGCAGCCTTGCCCTTCATCACCAAGCGCCCAGCCATCAGCCGTTCCAGCGAACTGGAGCTGGACGATATCTACTGGTCCCCGATACTGAAGCTGCCAGCTCTCACCACCCGTCGTCGTCTTGAGAATGACTCCCGTGCAGACAGGTGGCAGCGAAGGCTGGGCACCAGAAGCTGCCTGGCAGCTCCTCCCTGCTAGCCAGCCGGTGGTCGAGCTAGCAAACCAAGCCTGTTGCCAGGTCACATCCTTGGAGATGAACGAGGACGTCTCGGTGATGGATGAGCTGCCCGTCGCAGATATGCGCCGTTTATCGCTGGATGCCTTCGTAGCGGAGCTTTTTGTCTCAGTTGACGTCATTCTGGTAGACGAGGATGAAGAGTGCTCTACAGCATTTGCCGCTCCATGCGAAGAAGCACAGCTCGTCGCAATGACGGTGAGCAGCAGCAACGTCGCGCATCGCAAGAGTAGATGAAGCAACAGACCGTGACATCCGCTGCTGTTTCTCCCTTTTCCCGGTAACAGGTACCATCTTCTCAAGCAATCTTCTCCCACTCT
>JAMCRV010000017.1:0-41773 GCA_023381555.1 Chloroflexota bacterium
GGGCGCTGCAACGTAGAATGGCACCCCATTCTCCCTGGCCAGGACGGCCACAGAGTAGGTGCCAATCTTATTGGCGACGTCGCCGTTCGCCGCGATGCGATCCGCGCCCACGACGACAGCTTGAATGCGTCCTCGTTGCAGAAAGTGTCCGGCCATATTATCGGTGATGAGTGTTTGCGGAATGCTGTCTTGCATGAGCTCCCAGGCGGTGAGCCGCGCTCCCTGAAGGAAAGGGCGTGTCTCATCCACAAAGACGTGGATGTTACCGTGCCGCTCCCAAGCCGCTCGAATCACACCCAGAGCAGTGCCGTAGCTAACGCAAGCGAGAGCGCCAGCATTGCAATGAGTGAGGATGTTCGCACCGGGCGGAATAAGCTGAGCGCCGAATTGACCGATAGCGTGGCAAGCCGCTTCATCTTCCGCAGCGATCGCCTCAGCCTCTAGGAGGAGAGCGCGCCGGAACTCGCCGGGCGGTTGCTGAATGAGTGCGAGAGCTCGCGCCCGCATGCGCTCGAGCGCCCAGAACAAGTTGACGGCTGTTGGGCGAGTGGTTGACAGCTCTTTGCAGGCGGCTTCGACAGCGGCAATGAGCGCGGGCGTATCACCTTCAGCGATGTGGGCGGCGAGAGCGACACCAAACCCGGCGGTAGCGCCGATTGCCGGTGCTCCGCGCACCTGCATAGAGCGAATCGCGTACGCCACCGTGGTGACTGTAGTACAGGTCACGACTTCGACTACCGCAGGGAGAAGGGTCTGGTCGATCAGGCGAACGCTACCACCTTCCCACCAGACAGTCTTTCCCTGGTACGCGGTTGCGCTCACCTCGAGATCTCCCCAACTCTGGAATACCTCCTGGGGGTATCGCCAAGCTCACGAGTAGGCAATGACTGCCTCAACCTGGTAACCCGAGAGGGCTTGGCGTCCGGGCAAGAACTTCAGCTCAACTAAGAAGGCAGTGCCAGCGACGATGCCACCTAACCGCTCGACGAGCTTGATAGTGGCCTTGCAAGTACCTCCGGTAGCGAGGAGATCGTCAACGATGACGACACGTTGCCCAGGTCGAATTGCATCGCGATGCATCTCCACAGTGTTCGAGCCGTATTCCAGGTCGTACTCTTCAGTGATGGTCGCGGCAGGGAGCTTGCCAAGCTTCCGCACGGGCACAAAGCCAACGCCAAGCGCGTACGCTACAGGGGCACCAAAAATAAACCCACGCGATTCCATCCCGACGATGGCGTCAGGACGAAGGGACCGGCAGCGCTCCGTGAGCAAGTCGATGGCATCGTGGAAGCCTGGCCCATCCTGGAGCAGGGTCGTGATGTCTTTGAAGAGGACACCTGGCTTGGGGAAGTCTGGGATGTCACGAATCTTGTGTGCGAGCGCTTCAGGGGATATCGCCATCGATGCGGATTCTTCCCTTTCGCTCGTGCTCGCCAAGCCTATGCTACTGCGCTAGTATCACATCTCGTTCTCTTGACGGTCAACGTTGTGGCACTCTCCGGCAGGCTCGATTGCGGTGGATGATGCCACCCACATAGCACACTCTCATTGTATTTATTATTGAGCCTCTTCACCCGAGCATCCGTATATTGCGCTCCCCAAAGCTGACGAATACGATCCCTGTGTACGGAAATAGGGCGTCGCTGCGAAGCCCTATGAGAGTGGTGGAGAGAGCATAATGGCAGAGCCACTGCGAGGAATTCTGGTCGGGTTGGGTGGACGGGGTCGATACTGGCTAGGGAACGGTCTACGCCATCCAGATGTCACCTGGGCGGCGGTTGTCGAGCCAGATGAGAGCAACCGACAGCGTGGTATCGCGGTCGGAGCACCGGCTGACCGCCTCTTCGTGAGCTTGGATGACGCGCTCACTGCGATGCGTGGCGAGGCCGACTTCGTGATGGATGTGACGCCCCCCGCTGTGCACGAGGCGGTTGCGCAGCGTACGTTCACTGCTGGGCTCCATTTGCTTGGTGAGAAGCCGATGTCCGATGATTTCGCTGCCGCGCGGCGGATGGTGGAGTTGGGGCGGCGAGCCGGGAAGCTGCACATGATCACCCAGAACTACCGTTTCGGACCGCAGCCACGCACGACCCGGCGCGTGCTCGCACAGGACACCATTGGATCCGTGGGGCACGTGGACATCGCTTTCTACATGAACTGGGCCGACAATCCGGGATCGCACTACGTTCTCTTCCCCTATATGTTCACGAAGGACATGGGTATCCATCACTTCGATATGCTGCGCTATGTTCTCGCTGATGAGCCAGCTGCGGCGCAGTGCGTGGCGTGGAATCCCGCGTGGGGCTGGCATAAAGGTGATGCTTCCCACGTGGCAGTCTTCACGTTTGTTAGCGGTGTCCACGCCGTGCATCGCGGCGTGGGGTGCGCTGTCGGCACTCGGACGACCTGGAACGGTGAGTGGCGCATCGAAGGTCCCAGGGGCACGATCACGTGGGAGGGAAACGACATCTTTCACACCCACCTCCATCGCGCTGAGCACCCCGTTCGGGAACAGGTATTCGCCGATCGCCCGCCGCTTCCTCCGAACCAGGATCCCCTGCTCACTGAGTTCGTCGCCGCGGTCCGCGAGGGAAGGCAGCCAGAGTGTCACGCTGCTGATAATCTGCGCAGCCTCGCGATGGTTGAGGCGTGTGTACGCAGCGCGCAGCGCGGTGGAGCGCGCGTGGACATCGCCGAAGTACTGCAAGGATAGCCTCCGCTCGTTGCAGTGCGCAGGCTACACGGGGCCAAGCTCGTCGTGCGGCCCCTCAGGACTGAGTGCCGTCGTGTGCGCTCAGGCGCGGGCTGCGTCGCCTGTCGCGCTTCCTGCCCAGTCGGGAACGGCTGCAGGAAACCACGGCTGGATGATGCCAGCGGTGTCTCTCACCAGGAGGCGAGCAGCTGGCGGGATATCGCGGGCAAAGGCAGCCGGTGTCGACTGCAGAGCAGTGATCCGCTCTAGCAGCCGCGCCGGTTTGGCCGGAATTCGTTCCAGTTGTTGACTGAGCCAGCGCATGCCTGGAAAAAAGCGCCCGTGGAACATAAAGAGGGCGCAGAGCAAGTGGGTGATCACGTCATCGATCACCGTGTGCAGGAAGAGGCTGTCGCCCCGCAGTGCTGCCTTTTGGAGGTGATACAGCACTGGTAGGCGCATCTGCGTGAACTGGTGGGCTATAACCTGCTCGCAGAATACAGATGGGGGCTCTCGGACCTCGCTGCGCAGTGCTTCTAAGTCTGATGAGAGTGGAGAAAGCACGATGCCATCCTGCAGCCAGACGCAAGGGGCCCAGAGACCATAACGGTCGGAGATGGCTCGATCAACTTCCCCCCTGTTGAGGGTAGCGTCTACCGCGTGTACGAGGTGCTCTACGCTCACGTGAAGCAGTTCGACTTCGCGACCATTCACGCGAAAGCGATCGACTGCGAGACGGCTGTAGTGCACCTGCTGAGGTGCTGGAGCAAAAGCATCGTTGAGCTCGCGGCACAGCACGTAACGTTCTGGTCTACCGGGAATGGTATGCCACACGCAGAGGATGTCGACATCGGAGAAGTAATCGGCATATCCTCGGGCTACAGACCCTACGACGAGCATCCCCGCCAGATCAGGGCGTAGCACCAGCGCATCCTGGATGCGGGCGATTTCAGCGCTTGCGAACAGTCCCCACTCGCCCATAAGCCTGTGTACCTCTCCGGTGGCATTGTACCAACCACGGCAGGCATCTCATCGCTGAAGATGCGAGACCAGCCTCTAAGCCCTTCTTAAGGAGGATGTGCTCCTTTCTAAGGCTTGTCTAATGATGTTCGCCTAATCTTTAGCACAGGTGAAATGGAAGAGTTAGAGCGTGAATAGCGTAGTGCTTGGGCAGGTGCTGGTGGTGGTGACGGCGCTACTACTCGGGAAGTATGCCCGATCCAAGAAGCCAGAGATGCAGTCTGTCGTGGTTCGACAGGGTCCAAGCGAGCGCCACCCTCGCAGGGCAGATGACTGACTAGTGAAGAGAGGGCATCCCGATGCTTGTACGAGCAGATTTGAAGTGCTACGCCTGTGGCCACGTTTCGGGCCAGATCGAGGGTGAAGAGAACATGCCTATCTCTCAAGGCAAGATTTACGCGACGTCTCCCCTTGGACTTCCGAAGCGGCGTCCCGATGGTCGCCTCACCTGTGTCCGTTGCGGTGGACCGCTCTATCTGGACGATGTCACGTACATCCATCCCCGGCCGGTGCGCTCCTTCGGAGTGTCTGGCTCCGTGACGCAGCGACCGGTGGCAAAAGCAAGCTAACTCTCCCTTCTTCCTCCCCTTCCCTTCACGGTTGTGGGGCTCGCTCCCGTCAAGCGAGCCCCACAACCCGTTAACGAGAGCGTAAGATGGCTGCCTCAGCGCGGCCGGCGGCGGCGGGCAGGGCAGTTGGCACCGTAGTGGCATGTCTGCGGACGCTGTCTGTGTTCTGGCCAGTGTTGCTGGCGGGGGGACTGCCCTTGGAACGGGTGACGGCAATCCGCAAGTTTTTGTGGTTACCGTTCGCTTCTAGCGAGTTTAGCTCTGCATGGCTTGCTGGTAGGCGGCGTTGACCTCGGTGACCACTCCCTGTAGCGCTACGGCCGGATCGTTCTTTAGGTTCATGACCTCGTTCTGCGCCTTGCCCAGGTCGTTCCAGAGGTCCTGGGAGACGACGGTGACCGGGCGGTTCCAGCCCTTGGAGAGGATGTCGACGAACTTGCCGAAGTTCGGATCCGACTGGACGAACTTCACGTAGTTCGGGTTCTTCAACGCTTCCTGATTGGTAGGAATGTGTGCAGTCTCGATACAGTAGATAGCCAGGCCATCTTTACCGCAGGCGTACTTCGCAAAAGTATAGCTCTGATCCAGATGCTTGCCGCCGTGAAGCAGGGTAATGGAGAAGCCGCCAGCCATCGTGCCTCCCGGTCCGTTGGGAGACGGCAGGGGTGTGAGGGCGAACTGCAGGCCTGGCTTGTAACGCTTGATGCCAGCCAGCGACCACACGCCGTCGTAGCGCATCGCTAGGTGGCCGGTGAAGAACGGGTCGTTCTCCGGACCGTGGGGTTGTGACTGGAAGAACTTATTGACGTTCGGCTGCCCCCAGCGCTTGGCGTAGGTTTGCATATAGGTGAAGGCGTCAACACATTTGGCAGAATCAGCCGTGCACTTGTGCGTCTGCTCATCCCAGAAGCGTCCGCCGAAATCGACCAGCCAGACTTCGTGAAATGCTTGATCGTAGGCGGGCCAGAACCCGAGCTGAGAGAAGCCAGTGGCCGGGTCGGCCTTGGTAAGACGGGCGGTCCAGTCGAGCAGGTCGTTCGTCGTCTGTGGCGGCTTGCTGGGGTCGAGGCCGCTCTGCTGGAGCGTGGTGACGTTCATGTAGAGCAGACGGCTGTCGGTATCGAAGGGGAGCGCCCACTGCTTGCCACGCCAGGTCGCCTCATTCCAGGCGAACTGATAGTACTGATTGGCGGTGACGCTGGCTTTGGCGTTGTAGGACGTGAGGTCAGTGAAGATGCCTTTGTGGGCGTACGTCGCGGTAAGGAAGCGATCGGCATAGTAGGTGTCGGGAGGCTGGCCGCCGGCAATCGCCGTGAGGAGCTTCTCGGACATCTGGCCACTGTAGCTCACTGAGATTGGCTGAACGACGATGGTGGAGTTGCTCTTCTCGAAGGCATCGATCATCTTGGTGATGCCTATCCAGCCGGTCTTGTCTGGGGAGTTGGGATTGAAAGGCTGCCAGAACGAGATCAACGTCTGTCCCTGCTTCACCGGGATGGCAGTGGGTGCCGGCGTCGTGCTTGCCTTGGCGCTAGTGGCAGTCTTGACGGCCGTGCTGGTGCTGGCGGTCGATGCCGCCACCGAGGTGGAAGCGGCACTGCTCGATGTCGTGGCTGCTCTAGTTGAAGCTGCGCTGCTGGCGGTCGTTACGGAGGTGCTGGCACCGCAGGCGCTGAGCAGAGCAGTGCCAGCGAAACTGAGTCCGCTGACTGCCGCGGTGCGCAGAAGCGCACGGCGTGAGAATGCTGGTTGACGTATCATTGACTGTCCTCCTCTGGAACGCGATGGGACTGACTACACAGTACAAGCTAGCTATCGAAGATCGTAGCAAGGATACCGAGAGTCTTTGCACCCGTACACTACCGTTGAATCAAGTAGGAGATAATAGGGAGTACTCAGCGCCTCTGCCCACAAAGACGCTGGGGTGAGCGCATAACCAATGCAGAGACGCGGGAATCAAGAGCCTGCTGCCGACGTGTCGGGCACGGGAATGGGGTAGAGGGCCAACTCGGTGAGGAAGTGGCCGGCCGCGGCGACTGACCCGCTAGGCGGCTGGTGGGGCCTCGTCAGACGTGGAAATCGGACTGCCGGGCGGCATCGTGTGCCGGGCGGGCAGTCGCTGAGAGGAGCGACTCCGGATGCTGGTCTTGCTGAGCTTCCACAGCGAGTTGACGGCGCTCGATCTCTCGTAAGAGGTGGCCGAACAGCACTGACACCGCCGTGAGGGTCACAAGCATGTCGAAGCCAAACATGATGCCACCGCCGATGCGCTGGTCTGTCAGTGGTGAGATCCCCAGCTGCGCTAGCGCTGTGGAGTCGTCGGGATAGAGCGGTCTGGAAGAAAATGCCAGGAAGAATTGACCGAGCACTAGCATTGGCAAGTGGCAGAGCACGAGGAACACAATCTTGGCTAGTTCAGCTCCACGTGGCCATACGCGTAGTGGCTCGACAATCGCCCACCACAGCAAGAGGCCGGCTCCAAGGTAGCTTGCGTGCTCGGCGATGTGGAGTGGCAGCACGTCGCTGGCAGCAGCGAAGATCCAGGGTACGTGCCAGAAGCCAACCACGAGATTGAACACGGCGAAGATCGTGATGGGGTGCAAGAGTAGTTGCATGACCCGGTGAAACAGCCGGTTGCGCGCAAGGGGCCGGATGGCGTTCCTACGCCAAGTGCGAGGCAGAGAACGTAGGAGTGCTGGTACGGGTAGGCCGAGTAGCAATAGAGGCGGCGCTCCCATCAAGAGCAGCATGTGCTGCAGCATGTGCGCCCAGAAGTACTGGTCCGCCAAGGTGTCTAGCGGCCACAGCAAGGCCAGCACCAACACGAGTATCCCGAGGGCGAAGGAGAACACCGCCGGCAGGGGCCAGAGCACCCGGCTATCGGCCTGGCTACGATGGTACAGGGCGGCGTAGGCCAGTGCAGCAGCAACGATTGGCAGAAAGATGGAGGGGTCGAGGGTCTTCAGGACCTGATGCATAGCCAGTCCTCACTGCGCCGGTGTGGTCCGAGCCTCTCCTTGGGCAACTGTACCGCGAAGCTTCTGCCCGTGGTGTACGCTGGTCAACAGATCATGATGCCCGGCCGGAGAGATGGTGGCCAGGCCGCAAGAGCGGCTATCTGCCAGACTGGGCGGGACTGCCGGCCCGATGCTCCCGCATCCGATCATCCGGGAAGAGGACGAGGAGCGCAAAGATGAGGACCGTCAGCACGTGGACGCTCGTGCACCAGAGGCAGATGACACCAATCGTAAAGAGCTCTGTGTAGATGAGATAGAGCACGGCTCCCACGCCGCCGATTGCCCACAGCAGACGGATCTGGGGAAGGATGAGACGCTGTCCGGCAAGGAGCAGCAGGAGCATGCCCAGAAACCAGGCCACTCCAAAAAACGCAACCGGGATGCCGAATACGATGGAAGCGGGACTGGTTATGACACGCTCGCAGTTGACGAGAGTGCTTTGTGAGCAGTACAGAGTAACCTGCGAGGAGAGGTGCACGGCGCTCAGGTAGAGAGAGATTCCTAGGCCTGCTACGGTGAGCACCAGCGCTGCGCGGTGAGGCCACGGTCGAGACCAGTGCTCCGGCGCGTCTTCCGTGTGTGTGGATTGAAGGTCTGCCACGAGGTCCGCCCTAGGGCAAGCTGATTGCATGAACAGCTGGGACGTTGCACACCGATGCTGGCTGACCACCATCGATGGCGCAGATCGCCGCAGTGAGCGTATTCGCCGCGCCAAGAACTGCTTGAGCGGTGGCGTTGTTGGGCTGTTGGATCGCGTTTGCGATGTCTTGCCAGTTCTCCCCCTGCAAGATCTGCGGATCGAATGGCGCTCCGCTCACGATGAAGTGATTGCCGAGGTCCAGGAAGGGGATCGTCCCGGCGGCGCTTGCTGCCACATAGGGAGGGCCATCGTAGGTACTGATCAGGGCCTTCTGCGCCGCTGTCGGTGTTTGCAGGGGTGCGTACGTGTTGCCAGCGAGCTGATTGGTCTGCTCTTCGACGGAGACGAAGGAGATGTACGGGCTCGTGTACTGTGCCTTGTAGAACGTGAATGTGGGCGTTGACGGGTAGACGTCCGCGCTCGATGACGTCATCAGCTTCAGTCCGGTGAATGAGCCGAAGCGGCTGAGCGTAACGACGAGAGCCCAGCGCATCGAAGCGCAGTAGGGGCAGTATTCCGCACCGAGGTAGAAGATCTCGGGCTTGCCAGAGCTGTCGCGAAGCGGTGTCCCGTTGACCGGGATGAGCTTGTTGGCGAACGTTCCCTTGCCTACGCTATTGGCCGTCGCCACAGGAACGTGCGTGACGCTTTGCAACACGCTGGCGGGCACGGGCTGATTATCTTGGTTGGCCAGACTTGGAGCCGTGACGGTGCGAGCCACCACGAGGGCGATGACGAGCACGATGATCACGGCAACAGAGATGATGCCCAGGCGTGAGATGCTGCGCCCTTGCGACGGCCGTCGCCGGCTACTCACCGATCGAGACGGAGGCGTGGCGCGTGTTGGGGCTGGCGTGCCCTTTGCAGGCTGGCGCGACCCTTGAGAGCGAGAACCAGTGCGGGAAGGCATCAACGAGGTTCCATTTCATTTTCATTCGGTAGCAGTCGGCACAACGCGCTCTCGCTAGGAAGAGCGGCCGGACCAAGCTCCAATACATTGTTATATTGTTATATAGTACCTACCCGCTGCTGCCTGATCCGCACCCAGTCGGGCTATGAGGGGGTTGGGGCGGGCATGATACGCGGCAACTGTGCTGGTCCAAATAGGTAGAAAATTGCGGTTGCTAGACTGCTCGTAGTATTTGCCGGGCGGTGAATGATGCCTGGTATCTCTTCCCAGCACTGGCCGGAGTGAAGCAACTGCGAAGGCGCCCCCCGGATCTCCATCGTGATGGTCCCAGTGAGGACGCAAAACAAGCCTGGTCCGCTGTGGGTATGCCAGGCGCCTGCATAGTGTGGAGGATAGTTCTCACGATCGAGAGTGACGAGTATCTCACCGTTGGCGGCGGCGAAGCGCTGCTCATAGAGCAGCGCCGGCGTAGGAAAAACAACGGGATGATTCGTGCCTTGGACAAGTGAGCAGCTCGTGAGGAGCAGAGAGACGGTCAGGCAGATAACGGTGCGGCGGGCCATTGATGCTTCTCCATTGTTTGAGGGTACCAGCCGGGATGCTACTGCCGAGCCGGCGACTGAGAGGGCGTGTGGCGACACGTTGACCATGGTGAAGGCAGACGCGTACACTGAGAGGCTGTTCTGATGAACACACACTCTGTGGATTCTTAAGGATGCTGGCGATCAATGAAGCGAACGTACCAACCGAAGCGTATCCCCCGGCGCCGTGAGCACGGGTTTCTCAAGCGCATGGCAACATTAGCCGGCAGGCGCGTGCTAAAGGCGCGGCGATTGAAGGGGCGACATCGACTGACAGTCGTGTAGCTTATTGGCAAGCTCCTTGACCCTGGTAGCGAGTCACTAGCGAGCAACGGCAGGAAAGAGGAGTCGTGGTCGATCGTGCGCATCGCGTCCGGCTACGCTCAGACTTTGCCCGCATCCGGCTATCTGGACGGCGCGTCAGCCATCCCTTGGTGCGGCTGCAGTGGGTCTCCAATGGCCTCCCTGTCACGCGATTCGGCTTCGTGGTTGGTCGAAGAGTGGCGCCGCGGGCGCACGATCGTAATCGTGTCCGCAGGAGACTCCGGGAGATTGCGCGAGGCACTCTCCCCCACCTCCCTGATGGCATCGACATCGTCTTCATCGCCCAGGCTGGTGCCGTGGACGCATCGTTTCATGAGCTGTATCAAGCCGTTGGTGAGCTGTTGGCGCGGTCGCGTCTGGAGCGCAGACTCGCCTCGCCAGAAAGAGCCGAATGATGCGATGGATCGTTCTCACGTTGATTCGAGGGTACAGGTTCTTCCTGTCGCCCCTACTGCCTCCGGCTTGCAAATATAGGCCAACGTGCTCCGAGTATGCGTATGAGGCCATCGAGCGTTATGGTATAGTCCGAGGCGGAGCCAAGGCTCTGTGGCGTATTCTGCGCTGTAATCCATTCAGTAAGGGCGGCTACGATCCTCTTCATTAGAACACTTTTCCGGCCCGCCCGCTTCGCGCAGTAAGGCAGAACGGTCCGATTTCGAAGGAGGCACCTCGCACTGTGGGGACCTTGTGGGAAACCTACGTCATCGGCCCCATGACGTGGGCGCTTACTCAGCTGGCTCACTTCACCGGTAGTTACGCTCTCGCGATTATCGTCTTCACCGCTTTCGTTCGTCTGGCGCTCTACCCTCTGACGATTCAGCAGCTCCGCAGCTCTCGCAAGACAATGGTGCTGCAACCGCAGATCCAGGAGCTCAAGACCAAGTACGGCAATGATCGCGTCAAGCTCAATGAAGAGACGATGCGTCTCTATCGTGAGAACAATGCCAATCCTGTCGCGGGGTGTCTTCCGACGCTCATTCAGTTCCCTATTCTCATCGCGCTTTACAGCTCGCTCAATGCGCTAATTTCGCAGCCGGGAATACATGCCAGCTTTCTCTGGGTCCAGAATTTAGCGCTTCCCGACTTTTGGTCAGTGACGAATCCTGTTACCCAACAACAAGTGCGGAACGGATTCTTTATCCTTCCTGTGCTCGCGGCGGCGTTGCAGTGGATACAGCAGCGCATGATGATGAATCC
Organism: Chloroflexota bacterium; assembly: GCA_023381555.1. Taxonomy (GTDB): domain Bacteria; phylum Chloroflexota; class UBA4733; order UBA4733; family UBA4733; genus JAMDCW01. The sequence goes on from JAMCRV010000017.1 coordinate 10,951, forward strand.
AATGGCGAGTCAAGATCCACAGCAGCGCATGATGAACCAGATGATGCAGTTCATGCCGCTGATGGTGCTCTTCTTCGGATTTCGCTTCCCCGCAGGCTTGGCACTGTACTGGGTGACGAACACCTTTGTGTCGGTTGTGCTGCAGTACTTCGTGACAGGTTGGGGAACGCTACCTCAGGTCGTCCCGGCCTTGGGCCGGATAGCTTTCCCTGGAGCAGGCATCCTGGCTGGTGGGTCGCTTGTGGGCGTGCTTCCCAGCAAACCTGAGAAGCCAGCTCGCTCGGAGAGTAGTGCGGAGGCAAGCTCTCAGGAGGGTCCAAGGCCGCGCTCGCCTCGTTCTGCTCGCTTGAATGGGTCGCCGGTGGCGAAGCAGCCGGCAGACGGCACGAGCTCCGGTAGTGTTCAGAGAACGCGCCCACCCAAGTCTTCGGCGCGCTCAGTGAATTCGGGTCCGGGCCGGCAGCGTCCGTCTCCGGGCAGGAGACAGGGGAGTAAGTAGGAGCTTATGGACCGCGTCGAAGCGACAGGAAGAACAGTAGAGGAGGCGGTTGCCAATGCGCTCCTCCGGCTGCGAGTGGATCGCAGCGCGGTAGATATCCAAGTGTTGCATGAGGGCAGCCGGGGGCTCTTGGGAATAGGGGCGGAGGATGCCCGCATCCTCGTGACGCTGAAGAGTGTTGCCGAAGCGCCTGTGCCCCTTGCGGAGGGGATGGCGAGTCGCATCGAGGATGTCGAGGCTGCTGAGGATGCCCGGCCGGTGCGCAGTACCCGCCAGCCACCATTGCGGCAACTAGACAGTGACGAGGATCTGCCGGATACATTCCTGGATGCCGGCGAAGAGGATGAAGAAGCTGACGTCGAACTGGCAGTGGCCAGTGACGAGCTTATCGAGACGGCTCTCGGCATCCTGCAGGAGCTCCTCGAGCTGTTGCATCTGGAGGGCGAGGCGGAGGTCCGCAGTCGGAGCTATCCCCTCACGATCAACGTGCACGGTGAAGATCTCGGTATCCTCATCGGCCACCATGGTGATACGCTGGCAAGTCTGCAGTTCCTGGTTAACCTGTTGATTAGCCGCAAGATGGGGCGGTGGACTCGTGTCGTTGTCGACGTAGAGGAGTATCGTCTGCGCCGAGAACGCACCCTGCGTCAGCTTGCCGCGCGAACAGCCGAGCGCGTGCATCGGACACGTCAAGCCGTCACGCTCGAGCCCATGCCGTCAAATGAGCGGCGAGTGGTGCATCTCGCGTTGCAGGGCGACCGGTACGTATCGACACACAGTGTTGGTGAAGGCGACAATCGCAAGGTTGTCATCTCGCCACGCTCGCGATGAGGACCAGTGCGACGGAGAATGGCTTCCATCTCCTCACTCAGGCTCCTGACTATCTCGTGTTGGGCCACATCACGTTGGACCGGACCCCGTCGGGTTACGCCTTGGGAGGCACCACATCGTACGGCGCCCTGACAGCACAACGGCTCGGCTATCAGGCGGCGGTGGTCACGACAGGGGCGCCGTCGGAGGCAGATCTCCTCGAGCGGGAGGGCGTGCTTATCGTATCGGCGTCTTCGCCGCACCCGACTATCTTCGAGAATGTCTACCAGTACGGGACGCGCTTGCAGTTCTTGCGCTCGCGGGCTGGTGACGTAGCTACTACGGGCATGCCCCCGAGCTGGCACGATGCGCGAGTCGTGCATCTCGGCCCTTTGGCCCAAGAACTGGACGGCGAGGTTGTGGCTGAGTTTCCACGATCGCTCATTGGCGTCACCCCCCAGGGCTGGCTCCGAGCTTGGGATGGTGATGGACGAGTGCGAGCGACCGATTGGGTGCACCCTGAGCTTGTGCTGAGCCGCGCTGACATCCTCGTCTTCAGTGAACAGGATGTCAATGGCGATGAGGCGACAATGAATCACTACGTCTCACTCGCCAGGATCGCTGTCGTGACACGTGGCGCACGCGGTTGCTCGGTGTTCTGGGATGGGCAGTCGTGCAGCTTGCCGGCCTACGAAGTCCAGGAAGTCGATCCGACGGGCGCTGGTGATGTGTTCGCCGCTGCCTTTTTCCTGAACTATGCTGAAACGCACGATCCTTGCGTGGCTGCCAATTTCGCCAATTGCGTAGCTTCCTTCGCAGTCGAGGCCCCTGGCACGCTTGGCATTCCGCGGCGCGAGCAGGTGTCCACCCGCCTCAGCGCTGCCTATGTGCGCTGACTCTTGAGGTAGAGGTCGGCGGCAGCCTTCAGAGTCCCTAGTCCGAGAGTAGCGCAGCGTACCCGCGATACCACGATCTCGCGCCCCATGTGGTCGACGAAGTCCTCGTAGTCCATATCTTGAACTTCTTGGGGTGTTTTGCCGACGACCATCTCTGTGAGCATCGAGGTACCGGCCATCGAGATGGTGCATCCCTGACCTTCGAAGCTGGCTTCACTGATGTGACCATCAGGCCCCAGGCGCAAGTAGACGGTAACTTGATCACCACATCCTGGGTTGCCGCCCTCAACCCTGCTATCGAAAGGATCGAGTACGCCTTTGTGGCGAGGATGCTGGTAGTGATCGAGGATTTCCTCGATGTAGCCCTGACGGTCCATACTTACCTTTTCCTCGGATAGAAGGAATGCCCTACAGTACTTGCCCCTGAATTGTACCGGGGGAGTGCCGGGTGCTCTCTGCCGGAGGGCACGGGGCACCCGGCACCGGGTAGTACTCGGAGCGGTTAGCGCTCGATCGGCACATTGACCAAGGATCCCCACTCCGTCCAGGAGCCGTCGTAGTTCTTCACATCAGGGTAGCCGAGGAGATAGTGGAGCACGAACCAGGTATGAGAGGAGCGCTCGCCAATGCGGCAGTAAGCAATCGTGCGCTCATCGGGGCGGATACCGCGCGATTCATAGATACTGCGTAGCTCATCAGCAGACTTGAATGTGCCATCGGGGTTCGCTGCTGTGGCCCACGGGATGTTCTGCGCCCCAGGGACGTGCCCACCGCGCTGGGCCCCCTCTTGGGGGTAGTTGGCCATGTGCAGTAGCTTGCCTGAGTACTCATCGGGAGAGCGCACATCGACGATGTTGGTGCCGCGCCGTTGCACCGTCGCCAGCACCTCGTCGCGGAAGGCGCGGATACTATCGTCTGGCTCCTTGGCATGGTAAGTGGTTGGTGTGACAGATGAGACCTCTCTGGTGTAGGGGCGCCCCTCAGCCTCCCACTTCTGCCGCCCACCGTTCATCACCTTGAGTCTTGACTCCGCGTGCCCATAGTAGCGGAACAGCCAGAGGCTGTAGGTGGCATACCAGTTGTTCTTGTCTCCGTAGAACACCAGTGTGGTGTCATTGTGGATACCGCGAGAGCTACATAGCTTCTCGAAGTCCTCGCGGCTCACAAAATCGCGCCGGTAGGGATCTTGGAGATCAGTATGCCAATCGACCTTGACAGCTCCAACGATGTGTCCCAGCTCATAGAGCAGCACATCTTCGTCGCTCTCAATAATGCGGATCGAAGGATCGTTGAGATGGGCTGCCACCCACTCTGTAGACACAAGCATTTCCGGATGCGCGTAGTCAGCCACGCGGATTCCTCTCTCTTCTCTACGTAGTACAGACCTGTGTTGCCCAGGGTAGGCCTGAATCATTGTGACACGAGCGTCAGGTACCAAAAGTGTACCAAATCCATCTACTTCGTCAACTATATACTATCGACGCTGGTGACAGGCTCCCAGGAGTGCGTGCGGGCCGAGTCCTCTGCTGCTTCCAGTACCGCTTGGCAGCGGAGCCCATCCCGGAACGTAGGACCCACATCTGTCCCTGATTGGATCTCTTCAAGGAACGTGCGCAGGATGCGCTCCGTGCCACGGGCAAGATAGTCGGCATGGTCGAGACCTTCCGGGGGCTGGTCAGATGGTAGGAGCTCCCAGGTGTGGTCGGGGCGGTAGAGGCGGCCAGCTCCATTCTCATAGGTCACGGCAGCCGCCTCTCCTCCGATGAGGAGTTGCCGGTGGCCGACCGGAAAGTCCGAGAACTCAGCGCCAAGACGGCTCAAGGCGATGGTCCCCTCGATGCCTCCGCGAAGGCGGATGAGGAGCAGAGCTTCGTCATCGACCGCGGCAGCGTGCGCTGCACCAGTCTCGGGATCATAGAGCGTGGGCTTGCAGGTACGAAGGCTTGCACAGACCTCCTCGATAGGGCCTAGGAGAAAGTGCAGCAGATCGATGGTGTGAGCGCCAAGGTCACCCAGGATCCCAGTGCCGGTACGCCCCGGATCGGTGCGCCACGTAAAGGGCGGCTGCCTACCGAGAAGGCCGGTATTGAAGCTCTGGGCGTGGACGTGGTAGATACGGCCGAGCTGTCCGGCGGAGATGAGCTGATGGACGTGGCCGAAGAACGGGTTCCAGCGGTTGGAGAAGCCGACGAGGGTGCGTAGCCCGGCGCGGTCTGCTGCTTCTGTCATTGCCACGGCTTCAGCGAAGGAGGTCGCGAGCGGCTTCTCACAGAAGATGTGCTTGCGATGCTGGACAGCGAGAAGTGCCAGGGTGGCGTGGGAGCGATCGGGAGTGTCGATGAGGACGCCGTCGATACCCGGTTGCGTGAGCAGGTCAAGCGGCTCCGTGGTGACGTGGGGAATACCGAAGCGTGTGGCGAAGACCCGCGCTCTCTCAGGGTTGGGCCCGCACACTGCTCGCACCGCAAACTCAGGGATGCGGAGCAGGCCTTCGAGGTGGGCGGTGGCGATGAAGCCATATCCAAAGATGCCGAGTCCGATTGTCATCTGTCACTCCCTTGTCGTCTGTGACTCATCGAGTTGCCCGTCAGCGATCATTTAGAATACGCCTCGTCAGCGCGAGGTGGGGTGGAAAGCTCGCGCTGCACGTAGAGTACCTGCCCGTACGCTCGCCAGGCGGTGAGCACGGCGGGCTGCCCGGCTGGTTGCAGCGGGTCGAGAAACAGCTTCTCCCCGACCCGAGCGACACGCTTCACCAGCGGAACGTCAGCATCGGTGAGGACGATGACGGTGCTGCCGTCCGTAGGAGTCTCACCGCGCTGGACCACGACGACATCGCCATCGAGCAGACCGTCACCTACGAAGCCCCAGCCAGAGACACGCAAGGCTACGATCCGGGAAGGGTCCTCTGCCATCCGCAAACGAAGAGCGATGCTGCCGGACTGCTCAGGAGCCTGAAGGGGAAGACCGGCAACGAGAAGGCCGGCGAGCGGGATCGCGCAGGGCTGTGCTGCGAGATCATGTTCTGGCGCGCTGTGAGCGAGGGTGTAGCCAGCTCGGCTGGCTGGATGCGGCGTGAGCCAGCCCTTGCGCTCGAGCGCGCGGATGTGGTCGAGCACGGTCGGGGGCCTGATGCCGCCGAGGTCAGCGCCGAGCTCAGACAGGGACGGCAGCCGGCCAGTGGCGCTCAGATGCTGTCGAATACAACCGAGCACGTCACGCTGACGGGGGGAGAGCGGTTGCACCGGACCTCCTCAACTGCGGCTTCTGTCAGGGTAGCACAGGTGCGGGAGCCGTCGATCAATGGTCATTGTCGAGATGCGCTGAAGGTATGCTTCGACGAGCGGTGGGACGGTATGTGGCAGTCACCAGTGAGGAAGATGGCAGTGATGACGGGAAACTCGCGCGGGGTGTTCAGTCTCGCTACCGTTCGCTCACTGTCGCGGTGTGTAGCGCAGTTGTGCTCTGAGCAACCTGCCGGGATCGCCGAGACAGTTTCCCTGCACGCTGACGGTATGACAGCGCTGTGGTGAAGTAGGGAGAGGTGGTGTAGGATGACTGAAGAGCGCCAGGAAAAGCTCACTGCGTACCGCCAGGGCGCACAACAGCTCGTGGCGATGGTGGCCGGCGTTCCCCAGGACGCGTGGTCGTTCAAGCCGAGCCAGCAAGACTGGAGCATCGCAGAGATCATCGTGCATCTCACCGACCTCGAAGCCAACCACTACGTACGTTTCCGTACGGTGACCGTGCGACCAGGTGCGCTGATCCAGGGCGTCGATGCGGATGAGTGGGCGAATGCCCTCCAGTACAGCGTCCAGGATGCGGCAATGCATTTGCAGTTGTTCACCTTATTGCGGCAGGCTAACTATGACCTGCTGCGCCGGCTTCCGGACAGCGTGTGGGAGCACCCGCTCGAGCACAGTGAACGCGGCCACATCACCCTGGAGCAGTTGTTCAATGGCCAGGAGCGGCACATCGCGGCCCACATGGAGCAGATAGAGAAGACGCTCGACGCCTGGCGACAGGCCCGCAGCTAATCCTCTCTCCGAGCCGGCTGTCGGGAGTCTTTGCCGCGCTCTGTAGCCACCCCAGCCTCTGACCTGAGTGACCTCCTCGTTGGGGGTGCGCACCGTTGTGATCTTCAAGTGTTACGGTCCCACTCTGTGAGAGGGCGTTGACTATACTCAGCAGAGCAAGCAGTCTCTGGTTGCCTCGGTCTGCGGTGTGGAAATCATGCAGAGTGGCGTAATGGCAGTTGGCGAGAAGGGCAGTATGGCAGCGTATCCGATGCTGCAGGCAACTGTGGACCGGCGCTGCGCTGTCCGGCGCTCCCTACTGCAGATTGTCGCGGTGTGCTTTCCGCTTTCTCTGGGGCACTGCGAGTTCATTCCGTAGGGCGGCGTGAGTGGGATGGCCGTTGAGAGGGGAGGAGCCGTGTCGATGCAAACGCTGGTGTTGCTAGTGGGGGAGAATCCGCTGCCGAACTGGGTGACGCTGCAAGCGCTCACCGAAGTCGAGGAGCTCAAGGACTACCGTCCTGATCAGGTGGTGCTGCTCCATAGCCCGAAAACCAAGACCATCGCAGAACGCCTCCAAGCGCTTGACAAGAAATGCCGGCAAGAAAGCGTCCCGGAGATACGACTGGTAGACGTCGGTGCGGCCCGTGAACCAGAAATGATCTATCAGGCTGTGAAAAGGTTAAGGTTAGTAGATGAGGTGGACGGTACCCTTCACCTCAACTATACGGGCGGCACAAAGGCGATGTCTGTGACGGCAGCGCTGACGCTACAGCAGCAGCTTGCCGGCAAGAGGTCTGTGCAGTACCTCATCTCTTACCTCGATACTGACAGCTACTGCCTGCGGATTCTCACCCAGGATGGCTTGCGCAAGCACACCACGGAGGACTTACGTTCGGTCATCCACATGAACCTTGACGATCTCCTCCAGCTGCACGGGCTCAGGGCCGGTCCCAAGTCTAAGCATAAGCATATTGCTGATGATCCCGAGGCCCGGGAGAAAGTGAAGCGCTTCGCCAGCGAGCTCCTCGCGCTCGATGAGCCGGCGTGGCCGTCCTGGCAGGACTATGCCGATGTCCTGAAGGACGCGCTTGTCCCGCGTCGTAAGCAACGGCGCGAGGGGAGGCTGGGTGAGTCAGAGGTGAAGGAGAAAAAGACGCATCTTGCGGAGGATGAGCCGGTACCTCTGCCAGAAGAAGGGGCGGTCCAGCATCTGAGGCCCTCCCTTCTCGACGTGCTCGGCTTCCCGCCAGATATTGTCGATCCCACACTAAGTCAGCTCTACAGCCTGTTTTGCCCACAGAACCGGGATCACAAGAAGAAGATCGACGAAGAGGTCGCCAACTTCGTGGACGGCGTGTGGCTCGAATATTTCATCGAAGCGGAAGTATATGCCCCGCACTCCGGATGGCACCCGCATTGGCACGTTACCCGGAGTCTTCACGCGCTGCCGGAGCAGGAACAGAGCGGTCAGCGTCCGGTGGACTTTGAGACGGATGTGCTGGTCCTGGCTGGCTACCAGCTCATCGTGCTCTCGTGCACTACTGAGCAGGAGGACCGATCCTTGCTGAAGAGCAAGGGCTTCGAGGTCCTCCATCGCGCGCGCCAGCTCGGCGGCGGTGAGACACGCGCGATTCTCGTGTGTCTCGAGAATGAGAACAGCTGCCGGGACCTGGAGAGCGACCTCAACGGTGCCCTGTTCAGCGGCGCGGACAGGCCGCCGCTCCGTGTCTGGGGCAAGAGGGAAGTCCAAGAGTTTGCCAGCTACTGGCAGCAGTACCTTCGTGAATTGGGGCTCAACGTATGACCGGACAGCTCTGTCTCACGCTCGTCGATACAAGCAGCATTCAGCACTACATCTTTGGCTCCAACCGCCTCAAGGAGAATGCTGGCGGCTCGGAGGTCGTGCGTTGGGTGACGGATGATGCTCTCCGCCAGGCGTGCGAGTACGTGTGTGGACAGGCGGTAGCCTGGCGCACGGTGATGGACGCACCCCAGGCGCCAGCGCTACTGCAGGATGGCCCAGAGCAGGCTACCCTGCTCTTTGCCGCGGCTGGCAATGCCGCGCTCCTCTTCCGCTCTCGCGAAGTCGCCCGGCAGGTGATCACGGTCTGGTCGAGGCAGCTCCTTGTCCAAGCGCCAGGACTGCGGGTCGCGGTCGTCCACGAGCTATTTTCTCCTGGTGAGCTCGGTAAGCAGTGGCGGCGAGCCCGCCAGCGTCTCACAAAGGCGAAGGAAGCGCCGCCCCCGGCAGGACCGCTCCAGGGCATCTCGCTCACGCGCAGCTGTCCGAACACGGGAATGGCAGCCGCGGGCACTGATCACCGGCTGGTTAGCTCCGACATCACTGATGGTCGGCCTATCCCCGTGCAGCGAGCGAGCCGGGCGCTGTCGCCGGTGGCGGCGTGCCGGCTGGATTGCGCTCGGGCAGCGACCAGACGGCTGAAGGAGGAGTTCCGTGACATCCTGGGAGATCATTTCGCCTTCCCCGATCGCGCGGAGGACTTGGGGCAGCGGGAGGAAGAGAACTACCTGGCGGTGGTGCACGCTGATGGGAATGGCCTCGGGAAGCGCTTCGCCAGCCTCCTCGCAGAAGATGCAGGAGATGATGGTCTGCTGGTGGAACGGATCCAGCAGTTCGTGCGCGACGTGCAGGGCGCCAGCGCGAAGGCACTGCGTGCCGTCATCTCCGCACTGGTGCACGACTATGACAGTCTCGTGGAGAAGAAGCGTCTACGAAAGTGCGAGAAATCCGGAGAATGGCTGCCCATCCGCCCGCTCGTCTTCGGCGGCGATGATGTGACCTTCGTCTGCCACGGTTGCCTGGGCTTGAGTCTCGCCGCGCGCTATCTGCAGGCCTTCGCCAGCGAGAAGGATTCCAACGGCACGCCGTTCTCGGCCTGCGCCGGCGTGACCATTGCGCACGCGAAGGCGCCGTTTGCCCGTGCCTACGGGCTGGCAGAAGAGCTGTGCCGCTCGGCGAAGGCCAGGAATGCTGCGGTAGACGGACCACCGGCCAGCTGGCTCGATGCCCATCTTGCCATCGATGGATTGGAGCTGCCCTTGCACGAGATTCGTGCCGCCCGCGTCATGCCGCGAGACGTGGGAGAGTGCGCTCTCGATGGGCGGCCTTGGCAGGTCGTTCCCGACGAAGGCGAGAGCCCGAGCTGGTCCGCTGTGCAGCGGGCGATGCGTTGTTTCTCCGAGGAGAAGTGGCCACGCTCGGTGATACGGGGGTTGGTCCATGCGTTCACCGTCAGTGAGAGTGCCGTTGCGATGATGCTCGCTCAGCAACGGCTGCGCAACCGTCCGCTCGATGGCGCCTACGTGGATGGAACCTCGCCCAGGCTGCAGGTGGATTCTTCTGGCCGCACGTTCGTACCGCTGTTTGATGCCCTGGAGCTCTACGAGTACTGCTGGGAGGTCTCTTGATGAACTGTATCTTGACGGTTGAGCTACTCTCGGAAGCGGCGGTTGGCATGGGGAGCGGAAGTGCCGAAGTCGACCGAGAGGTCCCCATCGACCACCGTGGCTTGCCCGTGATTGCAGGAAGAAGACTGAAGGGACTCCTGCGCGAAGCCACGCTTGAGGTCTGGGAGGCATTGCTGCAGGCGCGCGGTGTGGCCTGGACTAGCGAGCATCTTCTCTCAGCAGATGTGCTGTATGGCACAGCAGCGCGTCCCGGTCTCGTTGTCGTGGGGTCTGCCCAGCTCGTGGCCGTCGTCGATCCGAATAGCCGGGTGTCGAGTGTGGAGAGTCTGGACTCTTGGGTCACTTACCTTGAGCACGAGGGCGGGACGCTGTGGCAGCGCCTGGCGCTCGATGCGTTCACTTCCGTACGCTCGCAGACCGCCATCGATCCGGAGAGTGGAGCGGCGCGTGACAACACTTTACGCAGCACCCGCGTATTGCGACGCAATCTGCGCTTCCAGGCTCCGATCACACTCTCTGATGATGAAGGGGATGATAACCGCAGTGAGCGGACGCTAGCGCTGGCAGCCGCTGCGCTGCAGCGCTTAGGAACCTCGCGTAACCGCGGCTTCGGCCGCGCTAAAGCAGGGCTCTGGAAAGGTCGCGAAAACCTCACTGAACGGCAGCTTCGATGGCTAGATGGCGTAGCACGGAGAGGTGTAGCGCGGTGAACAGCGCGTCTCTGTTCTGTCTACCTTACCGGCTACGGCTCGACGCGCCAGCACTCGTCTCGGGGGTGACCGGAGATCCCAACACCGTCAGCGGCGAGCGCTACATTCCGGGGGCGAGTATCTGGGGCGCTTGCGCGACGGAGTGGATCTTCCGGAAGAGGCTAGGGACACAGGCGCATGCCGATGCCGGCTTCGCCCGGCTGTTCCTCCGGGGTGCGCTGCAGTTTCTCAATGCCTACCCGCAGCTGGAGGATGATGCAGAGCGCTCCTTGCCGCTGCCGTTATCACTCCGCAAACCGAAGCACGGCATAGACGGCTGGGTGGACCTGGCTGCCTGCTATGAGGATGATGAGGACGCGGATAGCGAGCTGGAAGGAGCCGGGGTCCGCGTCGAGGGCTTTGGCCGGCTCCGGCTCTCTGGCGAAGACGGCAGCGACCGCGGTGTTGGTGTACAGGCGGCGATGCGCGCCCGGCTCGTCACGCACATCGCCCGTTCCGATCGCCTTCTCGCCCGCCCCACAGCAGAGGACGGGGCCTTGTTCACCTACAGCGCGCTCGACGGCGGCCAGGAGTTTCGCGGATTCGTGCTGGGTGCGCAGCACGACCTCGAGCTGCTCCGGCAGGTGCTGTTTGATGAGGAGGACCGCCTCATGCTGCGGATCGGGCGTTCGCGCTCGGCGGAGTATGGCGGTCAGGCGCGCCTGACCCCTGGCGCTGTCAGCGAATACACGGGTGAGATTGAAGAGAGCGAGACCCAGGAGCGGGATGAAGGGCTCGTGTTGACCCTGACCGCTCCTCTCATCCCACCGCCGGGAGTACGGGAGAGCGGTAGGCTGGTGTTTCCGATCGAACAGCTCGCCAGGCTGCTCCAGGCTGCCGGCGTGCGTGTGCAGGGCGAAGCCTTGTCCAAGGTCCGCCCGTGGGTCCGCACGGTGACTGTTGGCGGCTTTTCCGGGGTCTGGAAGTTGCCGCGGCCTCAAGAAGAGGCGCTAGCCGCTGGGAGCGTGTTCCTGTTCCCGCAGCTCCAGATGGATCAAGGCCAGCGTGCCAGCGTTCAGCGCCACGCACTTGGCCAGCGCACGGCGGAGGGATTCGGCCGTTTTGTGCTCAGCTGGCACGGTCAGGTGGTCCACTACCGTGTGGAGAGCCACCAGCCGCGTAGGCCTCCGAGTCAGCCGGGAGGCGAGGTCCCGGAGGTGCTCCGCGGGGTGGTGTTGGAGATGGCGCGGACGTGGGCCCGTGAACGTGTGCGATCCAAGGCCCTCGAAGGGCCTGCCCTGCAGCGCTATCGTGAGATGACTGCCGCGCACGCGAAGGCCATCCTGGCGCTGCTCGATGACTACTCAGCGAAGCGGGACGGAGCCATCCGCCGGCAGCTTGAAGAATGGCAAGAAAGGCTGAGGCAGGGTGGGAAGGCCGTGCCGAGGCTGATCACTGACCTCCTCGAGAAGTTCGATCAACCGTTCAGTACGTGGTCTGCACCCGTGACAACAACCCTGGGCGTGGTGAGCACCGATCTTCCCCAAGAGCTGCGGCAGCTTCTCACAGCGATCGATAGGCGGGACGTGCTCGAGCAGGAGGATATGGTACGTACCCTGTTGATGCTGTACTACCGCACCCTCTGCGAGGAAATCTACCGGAGATGTAAGACAGAGAAGCGGAGCCAGTCTGTCCTTCGAGGAGTAGAGGAGCTGGATCGATGACGAGCTCTTCCCCACAGACACCGCGACTACCACTGCCCGCATCCGCCGTCACCGAGCGGATCGTGGCCGTCGGCACACTGGAGCTCATCTCTGCGGCCCATCTGGGGGGTGGAGAAGGCGACAGCACGGACGCGCAGCTATTGCGTGACGGCAACGGAGCCCTCTTTATTCCGGGATCATCGCTGGCTGGGGCGATGCGGTCCTTTCTCAGAGAGCGGCAGACGTCACCTGAGGTGCTGCCATGGCTCTTCGGGGGTGCTGAGCGTGACACGGGAGCGCTCAGCACCCTCATCGTGGATGACGCCTACCTGGTGGAAGGAAAACCGGCGACCACGACCGTGCGAGACGGTGTGCGGATCTCCCTGGGAACCGGGACAGCAGCGGATAGCGGCAAGTTCGACTACGAGGTGATCGAGCCGCCGGCCGCGTTTCAGCTGCGCTTCGAGCTCGTGCTGCGCCGGCAGCACGAGGAGCGTGCAGTCGAACTGGTACGCCTCTTCAACGCGCTCCTCGATGCTTTCTCAGGAGGTGACCTCCCTCTTGGTGCGCACACGCGGCGCGGACTGGGGCGCTGCCATGTCGAAGACTGGCGTGTCGCCGAGCGGCGCTTCGCGGAGCTCTCCAATGTGGTGGCTTGGCTGCAGCAGACTAGTCCAGCAGAGCAGGCGCCTGTGCGAGCTCGTGGAGCGCATCCTGGTGACGCCATTCCACCGCCGCAGCTGCCCTTGCTCGAGATCACGGCGAGACTGAGCTTGCGCACGGCAGTACTCGTGCGTTCTACGCCTCCGTGGTCCCCGGAGAGTCCTGACGCCGTCCAGCTCCGGTCGGGAGACAAGCCTGTGGTGCCCGGCACAAGCCTGGCAGGCGTGCTGCGCCATCGGGCGGAGCGTATCGTGCGAACACTGGGTGCGAGTGAAGAACGAGGCTGCGACCTCATCGAAGGCATGTTCGGCCCGGGTTTCCGCGGGGGCGCGCCCCCGCGGGAGCACCGGCGGTCGCGACTGCTCGTAGCTGATGCTCCCATCGATGGAGAGCAAGAGAAAGGCAAACAGCCGCCAGAAGAGGTGCAGACGCGCATTGCCATCGATCGCCTCACCGGCGGAGTGCTCGGAACGGCGCTACTCCAAGAGCAGCCAGCCTGGCCGGATGGGAACGGTGGAAGAGCCCTGGAGCTGTTGCTACAGCTCGTAACTCCTGGCGACGACCAGCCGCGCCGCGAGGCAGAATGCGGATTGCTCCTTCTCCTACTGCGCGACCTCTGCACCGGCGATCTCGCTGTGGGCGGCGCTCAGGCGGTAGGCAGAGGCATCCTCCGGGGAGAGGAAGGCACGGTGTGCTGGCGTGCTAGGCCCCCGCACGCCAAGTCGTGGCACTGGCGCCGGTCAGGAGAAGCCGTCGAGATCACCCGGGGTGATCCGGCGCAGTGGAACGAGTGGGCGCGTGCCCTTGTCGCGTGGCTCACCGCAAGAAGAGGGTAAATGATGGCTGCAACAGAAGATTCCGGCAGCGGTGTGCTGATGACGGTACAGAGCTGGCACGAGCCGGTGGAGACTACGACGTTTTCTGATCCCGCAGCACTTGACGAGTGGCTCAGCGCACGAGCAGCAGCTCTCGGTACAGACCCCTGCCCGCTCGTTGCCTGGTGTGACCATCGTGTGCTGATCGGGCTCGTCACGGAGGCGGGCGTACACACGGCTGAGCCGCTGGAGCCGCGCTTCCTCACTTCACTGCGGCTCTTCAACCGCACAGGCGAGCTGTCGCTCTGGCGTGAGGCAGGCGAGCAGTTCCTAGGTCGTTTGCGCTGGGATGGCCAGGGTGACGTACTCGACGTGCTTGAGCAGCGCCAGAGCCTGTGGGGTACCCGCATCGAGCCATTGATGCCCGGATGGCTTCGAGTGAGCGAGGAACGAGGGACGCAATTTGCCGTGCCGTTTGCCGTGAGAGAAGACGACCTACCGCTCTGCCTCCGGGTGCGCAGCTACTTGAAGGCGGACGAGGATGGCCTGGTCGGAGTGATGGATAGCCGGTTGTGCGCCTTTGAGACGTGGGCAGGACGTCCTGTGAAAGGGAGTGCGCGGTCATGATGGCCCGAGGCAAGCCGCGCCGTGACGAGCCGTTGCAGCGTGCCACTGCTCCTTACAACTTTGTGCCGTTCCCGGACAGCGTGGTGTGGGTCGATGAACCGCCCCCGGGAGACCGGTATCACGCGAATCGTTACACCGGGGTGATCGAGCTGGTGATCACGGCAAAGACGCCGCTCTTTATCGGCGGAACAAGGTCGCTGGATGCGGACAGAGATGAAAAGGGTGAGAATGCCGCGGTCAGCGGTGGGCCGAGACGGTCGAACGGTGGCGCACCGATCGAATTCTTTGCACCTCGCGGGAGCATCGCGATTCCCGGGAGCAGCCTGCGCGGGATGCTGCGATCGCTCGTGGAGATCATCAGCTCCTCCGCCACGCCGTTCATCGAGAAGAAGCGCTTCACCTTTCGAGCCGTCGCCTCACGAGTGGATGAATCGCTGGCTCGCGTCTATCGGGAGAAGTATCAGTCGAACGTCAAGGCTGGCTACCTGCACCAGGACTGGGACGGTGGGTTCTACCTGTGCGAAGCGATCGAGAAGAAGAGGCGGCGGTTCTGGCCTGTGCACATCGAGAAGAGGCTGGAAGAGCTTCTTGGGGGTCAGAGTGGCTGGCCAGCCGTGAGCTTCCTACGCTGCCCGCTACTCTTCGAGCCGCCCGAGTGGATTGAACAAGAGCATAAGGCGCAGGTACGTCGCGTTGCCAAGCATGGTCCCGTGCGGGATGGACTTGTGCCTGGCTGGCTCGTGGTTCCGGGTCCGATCGAGGGGCGAGTACACGCGTGGATCATCGCAGAGGAGAATCCCCAGGCTCAGCTGGACGTCCCCGAGAATGTCGTGCGCGCCTACAGGGCATCGTGGTCGCAGGAGCTCGAAACACAACACAAGAAGGACTTCCCCTTACTGCCTGGCCTCGGTGAGTCAATCCCTTGTTTCTATCTGGAGGAACGGGGAAAGCCTGGCGCAGCGGCGGACTCGAGAGTGGCCTGGATCGGACACACGCGCAATCTCCGCGTTCCCTATCAACACCACGTGTGCGATGCGCTACCGGATGACGTGCGCGCAATCGTGGAGCATCCACCGCAAGAACGGCGATGGACGCTCGCAGAAGCACTCTTCGGAACCGTGAGCGGTGAACCGAGACGCGGACGTGTCTTCGTCGAAGACGCGCTCTTGCAGGGAAACAAGAAGACCTGGCTATTCGAGGATCCGCAGCTGCCGCAGGTGCTATCTAGCCCGAAGCCCACTTCTTTTCAGCTCTACCTCCAGCAGGACAGCGCTCTCGCAACCAGGCAGCGCGCGGACTTGCAACACTGGGACAGCAATGGAGCGAAGGTTCGCGGCGTGAAGGTCTACTGGCACCGGCCGGGAGAAGACTGGACCGAGCGCTCGGCGGGCAGGAAGGCCTCTGGAGACTCGCAAGGAGTGCCGATTCGCCCAATCAAGGAAGGTGCGCAGTTCCGGGGGCGAATCCGGTTCGAGAATCTCACGGCGATGGATCTGGGAGCGCTGCTCGCCGCTCTGGAGCTTCCGGAGGGCTGTGCGCACCGCTTGGGAATGGGGAAACCGCTGGGCTTGGGCAGTGCCGGCATCAAGGTGACGTGCCTTCGACTGGATGATAGGAGGAGCCGCTACCAGCAGGTGTGCACGCAGAGTCGGGACGGCACCTGGAGCTGGGCAGAACCCGATCAGAAGCAAGCGCCTTCGGAGGCATTCCTCCGCGATAAGTTTGCAGCATGGCTGCTGGAGGCGCGCGGGGTCTCCCTGAAGGAGGATGAGGACGCGACAGCGCGCTTGTGGCAGCTCCCGGAGCTCCAGGTCTTGCGCCGCATGCTGTCGTGGGCGGGAGGGCCACCAGCGGAGAGAACCGCCTACGCCGCAGGAGATCCCGGTGAGAAAGACTGGTTCGCTGGGTTCAGACGCCGTGATGTGCTGCCGTTGCCTGAGGAGGTGATGGGCGCCCGACGTCCGGATGGAAGAGCGAGCACAGAGCGTGGTGGGCTGCCATCTGCGCCGGCTGCTCGTACGGGAGAAAGTGCGAGCCTACCTGCGGGCTCTCAGACACCAGCGAGGCCGGGAGATGCAGGAAGGCCGCAACTGCCGCGAGCACCGGCGGCTCAAGAGCCACCAGCTGCACTGGCCCCTCCTGTGGGTTCGACGGGCCAGGGGCTCGATACTGCACGGCTACTACAGCGCTTCCCCGCACCGCCGCGAGCTAGAGGGCCAGAGGGTAGAAAGGATAGAGGAGCGAAGGGGAGCGATCAGGCGAGACGGCGGCAAGAAGAGCTCATGCGTAAGCTCCGCGGCGAGCCACCTGAGCCGGGGAGCTGAGTGGGAAGCGGAAGTACAGGAATGCAGCTATGACAACGAGACCGAATTTTGTCATCTTTCTCACTGATGATCAGGGGTATGGGGATCTCGGCTGCATGGGTGCGAGTGATCTCCGCACGCCAAACATCGACCGGCTGGCGCTAGACGGTGCGCGGTTTACGCAGTGGTACAGCAACTCTCCCGTCTGTTCACCGTCGCGCGCTGCCTTGCTCACCGGACGCTATCCGGGGAATGCTGGCGTGCGCTCGATCCTTGCGGGGCACCGCACGGCAACGGGGCTGCCAGCCACGGTGCCGTCGCTGGCGTCTGTGTTGAAGGATCTCGGCTACCAGACGGCGTGTATCGGCAAATGGCACTTGGGGGTTGCCGAGGGATCGCGCCCTGGTGATCACGGTTTCGACGAATGGTTTGGCTTCCTTGCGGGTTGCGTCGACTACTACTCTCACATCTTCTACTGGGGACAGGGAAGTGGTCACGCCCCGGTGCACGACCTCTGGGATAACAACCGTGAAGTGTTCCTGAATGGGCGGTACCTGACCAGCCTCATTGCCGAGCGCGCCGTCGCCTTTCTGCAGCGGGCCGTAGCGTCAGGGGAGCCGTTCTTGCTCTACGTGCCCTTTAACGCACCCCATTACCCACTGCACGCGCCGCGGCGCTATCTTGATCGTTTCCGCAGTCTCCCTCCAGAGCGGCGTATCATGGCGGCAATGCTCAGTGCAGTAGATGATGCCGTTGGCACGGTCATTCGAGAGCTGGAACGCCTGGGAGTTCTCGATTCCACGTGCGTGCTCTATACGTCGGACAACGGCCCGTCGCGGGAGGTGCGCAACTGGCTCGACGGACGTGAAGAGCCGTATCGTGGTGGGACGGCAGGCCGCCTTCGCGGTGAGAAGTTCAGTCTATTTGAGGGTGGAATAAGGGTTCCGGCTGTGATGAGCTGGCCGGCACGCATCCCGGGTGGACAGGAGGTCCACGAAGCCGCTGCCAGCTTCGATATCGTTCCTACATTCGTCCGAGCGGCGGGCGGAGATCCTGAGCGCTACGAGCTGGACGGCGAAGATCTCTTACCGCTGGTGACGTCGGGTGGACTGGCTCCACAGCGGGACATCTTCTGGGAAATGGGAGTGCAGACAGCAATGCGCCGTGGACGGTGGAAGCTGGTCCTCCGCGGCCAGGAAGTCGAGGGTGCCACTCCCCAGCAAGATGTATGGCTGAGTGATCTCGATGTGGACGGAGGAGAGCGCTACAACCGGGCCGCTGATTTTCCGGAGCTTACGGAGGAGCTACGGGCTACAGCACTCTCCTGGCGGGCACGGATCGAAGAGCGGTGGCGACAGGAGTGGCTGCCGGAGAGTCGGGGCTCTACTGCACTGGGATAAGAGTAGGGGCTGACACCCCCAGAATTGGGGATAGGATTGACGCCGGGCGGGCTCTAAGATACCGTTGCGTGATCTGGATGAGCATCGAGACTGCGTCAGCGACGGTGCACGCGCCAGTTCCTCCGGGCTACCCGCGAGTTTCCCTCACGGGTTTCCTCGGAGCGTTCTCGGCGCCGCTAGGGGCTTCGTACGAAGACGCGACACACTCCCGAGGAGGGCAAGAGGGGTGGACATTGATCGTGCAGACGAGCAAGGGCAGCGCCACTCTGTCGGAGTCGGTGTGTCATTGGTTGACATTTGACCAGTGTCCATTTACTATTTCTGGGGAAACAGTTCCCATCCCAGCCGAAAGATCTCCTCATGGTGATCGTGGGGTCTGCTCTGCGGCCAGGATGGCTCGGGGGATGCATCCAACGGAACAAGTAGAGCCCTCTTCAGCCGTGCTGCCAGGTAGTCCGAATCGTGCTCTTAAGATGTCAGCAATGCAGTAGGACGTAGCCAATGGAGCCTGCGTCTTGCTTTCTTCTGCTGGGGCTGTGTCAATTCCGGCGGGATGATTGCCGGGGACCCAGTCATCTCTTGATACGGGCGTCGTGTGGAGTAGTTCGTTCCAAAGACGAGGAGGTGACCAGAGACAGAGAAAGCGTGCAGTTTCCTACGTATCTCTACACCAGTCCTAACGAAGCACAGTTCGAAAGGTATCAGTGAATGGAAGCAAAGCTGAACAGAGCGCAGTTCCTGCGCCTGTCTGCGGTCGCGGCGTCGAGCGCTGTTCTTGCCGCGTGTAGCTCCGGCACCAGCACTACGACCTCTTCCTCGGCGGCAGCTACGTCATCATCGGCCACATCGTCGTCTGCTGCCGCGACGAGCTCGTCGGCAGCGGCTACGTCGACATCCGCCGCTGCATCGACAACAGCATCGTCCACGACGGCTGCCGCGACGACCATCGCCAACGTGACGACGGCGGCGACGGTTTCCAGCGGCAAGTATAAGGAAGCGCCTATGCTGGCTAGCCTGGTCAAGGCTGGCACGCTCCCCCCTGTGGCGCAGCGCTTACCCGCAGTCCCCTACGTTGTGCCGCACCCGTGGCTGACGGTGGGGAAATATGGTGGCAAGCTGCAGATGGTGTGTACCGACACCTCCGACTGGCAAACCACGCACCTCCTGCAAGAGGGGATGTACGGCCACTCGATTCTGCGCTGGCTGAAGGATGGCCTCGCCATTGGGCCTGGTCTTGCTGAGAGCTGGGAGTCCAATACGGACCAGAGCGTGTGGACCTTCCACTTCCGCAAAGGCCTCAAGTGGTCGGATGGTCAGCCCTGGACGACCGCCGACATCCTGTTCTGGTGGGAAGACGAGGTGCTCAATCCTGAGCTGAAGATGATCCCGCCCGATGAGGCCCACTCGGGCAAGGGGACCCTCTGGAAGATAACGGCTCCGGATGCCAATACGCTCGTGTTGACCTTCGACTCGACAACCCCGCTAACGGCGGACCGCCTGGCGATGTGGGTGAAGCGTGGGATTGGTCCGCGATGGATGGATCCCAAACACTACCTGAGCCAGTTCATGCCGAAGTACAACCCGAAGGTCGATAAGACGAAGTGGGTGGACAACTTCACCCTCATGCAGGACTGGACGAAGAATCCGGCCAACCCGACGATGACCGGATGGATGCTTCAGAAGTACAACAAAGGCCAGAGTTCCATCTGGACGCGCAACCCGTACTACTGGGCTGTCGACAAGGAAGGCAACCAGCTTCCCTACATCGACGGTGTCGTGTACACGAACTACCAGGATCCGCAAGTCTTCCGCCTGAGCATCACCCAGGGCAAGGCCGATTATGTACACGGCGCGTGGACACCCTTGGGTCTCGCCGATGTGGCCACGATTAAGTCCAGCCAGGCGCAGAGCGGGCTACAGATGTGGTTCTGGGACAGCGGCTCGGGTACGGGCTCGATGTACTTCTTCAATCGAGACTACCAGGATCCGAAGGTGCGGCAGCTCTTCCGGAATTCGGACTTCCTGAAGGCTATGTCGCACGCTTACAACCGCGCGAATGCCCGCAAGGTGGTCTACTTCGAGCAGGGTGAGCTGACCTCCGGCACGATGAGCCCGAAGGCCATCGAATGGCACATCCCCGGTGGCCAAGCGGTCTACACGGCCTGGCGAGACAGCACCATCAAGTACGACCCTACGCTGGCACAGCAGATGCTGGACAAGATCGGGGTGAAGAAGAGCGGGCAGTGGCGCACGCTCCCCGATGGTAGCCCGCTCACTGTGACGCTGGACTATCCGGCCAACGCCGACCCGAACGGCTACGACATGAAGAAAAACGCGCTGCTGGCGAAGGACTGGCAGTCGATCGGTATCAACGCCAAGCTAAACCCAGTAACTCCAGCCAGCTTCGGGCAGGAGTGGGCCTCGGGCAAGCTCATGACCACCTTGAACTGGGAGGTCGGTGACGGGCCAAACTGCCTCGTCTACCCGCAGTGGCTCGTTCCTCTGGAGAACTCGCGCTGGGCGCCTCTGGAGGGTGTGTGGAACAGCCTCATCGGTACTCCGCAGGCTAATCAGCAGCTGAACGTCGATCCTTACAAGCGGACTCCTCCTCGGATGGAGCCAACAAAAGGTGGGCCAGTCGAGAAGATCTGGCAGATCTACGGGCAGACGAGAATTGAGCCAGACCAGACGAAGCGCTCGCAGCTGGTGTGGGAGATCGTGAAGATCCACTACACGGATGGCCCATTCTTCTCGGGTACGGTTGCCAACTATCCGCAGCTGGTGCTCGTCAAGAACGGCCTCAAGAATGTGCCGACGTACGAGGATCTGGGGCCACAGAACGGCTACCAGCATGGCTTCACAAATCCATGGGTGATTCCGAGTCCCGCAGTGTATGATCCTGAGACGTACTATTGGGAGGATCCTACCGCGCACAACGGGTAATGCGTCGATACTGACAGGAGCGGGAAGCCGGCAGAGCAGGTCATTCTGCCGGTCTTCCCTTCCCCTGCCCGTCCCCACCTCGTGATTCCCCGCAGAGCACCCTCCGCCGGTAAAGGAAGAAATGGTCAATGGTCAATTACGTTTTGCGCCGCTTACTGTATATGGTCGTGACACTCTTCTTCATCTCCATTATTGGCTTCTTCATCATCAACCTCGTTCCGGGATCTGCCCTCGATGCCAGGATCAATCAGCTCCGGGCTCAAGGGGGAGAGGTCTCCTATCAGGAGATCGAGTCATTAAAGGCCCGCTATGGACTCAACGACCCGATTCCGGTGAAGTACTGGAAGTGGGTCAGCGGAGTAGTCCACGGAGATTTCGGTGAGTCGTTTACCTATCAGGAGCCTGTGGGGAGCCTCATCTGGAGTCGCATTGGGTTTTCGGTTCTGCTGTCGAGCTTCGCGCTCATCTTCACCTGGGTCGTAGCAATTCCGGTCGGCGTGTATTCGGCGACTCATCGTTACACCGTTCCGGATTACGTCATCACGCTCATCCAGTTCATCGGGGTGGCGGTGCCAGACTTTCTTATGGCTCTGATCCTTCTCGTCGTCGCCTCGAAGTTCTTCCATACTGGGGTGGGAGGGCTATTCTCCCAGCAGTACCAGAATGCTCCCTGGTCGTGGGCAAGGGTAGGGAACCTGCTGAGCCACATGTGGATTCCCGTGATTGTCATTGCCGCGAGCGCGACGGCCTGGACGACGCGCGTCATGCGAGCCAATTTGCTCGACGTGTTGAATCAACAGTATGTGCAGACTGCCCGCGCTAAAGGACTTCGCGAGGCGGTGGTGATCTGGAAGCACGCGGTGCGCAACGCGCTGCATCCGCTCATCATGACGCTTGGTAGCCTCTTGCCCAGCCTCATCTCGGGTGAAGTGATCGTTTCGATCGTGCTGAACCTACCGACGACTGGTCCTCTGTACATCAGCTCTCTCATCAATAAAGATATGTACCTTGCCATCACATTCCTGATGGCACTCTCGATTCTCCTCGTTGTCGGCAATCTCCTGGCGGACCTTCTGCTTGCCTGGGTTGACCCCCGCATCCGTTACGAGTAGCGACGCACTGGTGACGTATCTCTTGCGCGAGAGGATGAATTCGTAATGGCGACGACGCAAGTGTTATTGGAGAAGGCGGGGACTGTTCAGGACCGCATCTCAGACATTGGGCGGCTATCTCAGTGGACGCTCATGCGACGGCGATTCATGGAGAATAGGCTGTCTGTTGCGGGCGGGCTTGTGCTCATCGTCTTCTATCTGGTGGCAATTTTCGCGCCATTTGTCACACCGTATTCGGTCGATGCACTCGACTCCAACAGTCAGTATGCCGCGCCAACGGCGCTGCACTTCATAAACGGCCACATCTCTATTTGCGGAGTGACGCAGACGCTCAACAAGGCGAACTTCACCTGGGTCTACACTACCGACTGCAACAAAGCCTACCCGCTGCAGTTCTTTGCCCCTGGGTACTCGTATCACCTGTTTGGGATCATTCCTATGAATATCCACCTCTTTGAGGTGCCAAAGGGTCAGAAGTTCTTCCTGTGGGGTGCTGATAGTCAGGGCCGTGACGTATTCTCGCGCACCATCATGGGCTCGCGCATCTCGCTCAGCATCGGGCTTGTTGGGGTGACGCTGTCTGTAATTCTGGGTTCTGTGCTGGGTACCGCCTCTGGCTACTTCGGCGGCGCGATTGACAACGTGATCCAGCGCTTCATCGAGCTCTTGATGTCCATGCCGACACTGCCTTTGTGGGCCGCTTTCGCAGCAGCCTTACCTCAGGACATGTCAGTGGTGAAGCGCTACTTCTTCATCACGTTGATTCTCTCGCTCATCGGATGGACTGGTCTCGCTCGTCAGGTCCGGGCCAAAATCCTCGCCTACCGGACATTAGACTACACTATGGCTTCTCGCCTCGCTGGCGCTTCTTCGTGGCGCATCATCTTGACGCACATGCTGCCGAATGCCTTGAGCCACATCGTGGTGGTGGCAACACTGGCGGTACCTTTTTCGATTTTGGGTGAGACCTCGCTCAGCTTTCTCGGGATCGGCATGCTCCCGCCGGCCGTGAGCTGGGGTGTGCTCCTGCGCGATGCACAGCAGCTCTCGGTGGTAGAGTCTCACTTGTGGTTGATGATTCCCGCACTGTGCGTCATCCTCGCCGTGACGTGCTTCCAACTCCTGGGTGATGGCTTCCGCGACGCAGCAGACCCATATTCCTAAAGTCTGTACTCAGCGAGGGTTAGGCGGGTCGGTAGGGAAAGGGAAAGAGCAATGGCCAGCACTGCGATGTCTCCCGTGCGTGGTCAGGCCGGACAAGCTGAAGACTTCGTTATCCGTGTGGAGGATCTACGGGTCGAGTTTCGCACTCCAATTGGAGTCTCGTCTGCTCTCGACGGCATCACCTTTGAGGTGCCGCGTGGCAAGACGCTCGGCGTTGTTGGCGAGAGCGGCTGCGGGAAGAGCGTAACGGGACTAGCCATTCTCCAGCTTGTGCCGCTGCCAGGAATCATCACGAGTGGTCGCGTCTTGTTCCGACCGCATGATGGGTCCGAGGCGATCAACCTTCTGGAATACGAGCGTATGGGTGCGGACATGCGCGGGACGCGAGGCAAGAATATCAGCATGATCTTTCAGGAGCCCATGACCTCCCTCAATCCTTGCTATACCGTCGGCAATCAGATCAAGGAGGCGATCCTTCTCCACCAGACAAAGAACCACAAAGAGGCCAAGGAGCGGGCCATCGATATCCTGCAGAAGGTGGGTATGCCCAATCCGGAGCGCATCTTTGGCAGCTATCCCCACGAGCTGAGCGGTGGCATGCGCCAGCGCGCAATGATCGCGATGGGACTGTCCTGTACGCCTGACCTGCTCATTGCTGATGAGCCGACCACTGCACTCGATGTGACCACGGAGGCGAATATCCTGGAGCTCATGCGTGAGCTCCAGCAAGAGATCGGCATGTCGATCATGTTCATCACGCACAACCTCGGCGTGGTGGCGCAGATGTGTGACGACGTTGCCGTGATGTACCTTGGTCGTATTGTCGAGCAGGCCAGCGTCGAGGAAATCTTCTACGACCCGAAGCATCCCTACACGATTTCACTGCTGCGTTCCATTCCGCGGCTCGGCACGAATCGCAAGGAGCACTTGGAAGTCATCAGAGGGAGCGTCCCTGATCCTTACACACGCGTTTCCGGGTGCCCGTTCCACCCGCGCTGCCCAAGCTTCATGCCGGGAATCTGTGACAAGGTGTATCCTGAGGCGCTGCATCTGCCGAGCTCACCGCAGCACCTCGTACGCTGCCATCTGTACAACGACCTCAATCACCAGGAGGTCGCAACAAGTAGCGGTGACAAGAGCTCGTGAGCCTTTGGTTTGTGGGCCCTTACAGAGTCATGCAGTAGGCTGAGGTGAGGCAATGTGTGCACAACAGATGATGATGAGCGATGGGCAGCCACTACCCGACGACACACTGCTCGCCGTGCGTGGCCTCAAGAAGCACTTTCCTATCCGCGGCGGTTTCCTTCAACGTGTGGTCGGCAATGTGCGGGCTGTAGATGGCATCGACTTCTACATCAAAGAGGGGGAGACCCTGGGGTTGGTAGGTGAGAGTGGTTGTGGAAAGACGACCGCAGGCCGTACGACCATCCGCCTCTACGATCCTACCGAAGGTGAGATTCTCTTCAATGACCCGCAGCTCGGACCCGTGCACGTCGAACAACTTGATCGACACCAGCTGCATCAGGTGTGGACCAACGTGCAGATGATTTTCCAGGATCCGTTCTCCTCGTTGGATCCGCGCATGACCGTGGGACGGATTATTTCAGAGCCGCTGATCATCCACAAAGTCCTGCGGGGCCGGGCCCTTCAAGACCGAGTTGCGGAGCTACTGACGATTGTGGGCTTGCGCCCAGAGTATGCCAGCCGGTACCCGCACGCCTTTAGCGGTGGGCAGCGGCAGCGCATCGGCATTGCTCGTGCTCTCGCACTCAACCCCAAGCTCGTCATCTGTGATGAGCCGGTGTCAGCGCTGGACGTATCGGTTCAAGCACAGGTGCTGAATCTTCTCGAGGATCTCCAGAGTCAGCTCGACCTGACGTACCTGTTTATCGCGCACGACCTCAGCGTTGTGGAACACATATCCGACCGTGTTGCCGTGATGTATGTGGGCTACCTGGTGGAGATGGCGCCGACAGAGGAACTCTACTATCATCCGATGATGCCCTATACAGAGGCGCTCCTGGCAGCTATTCCCAAGCCGGATCCTCGCCGGCGCTCGCGCCCAGTGCGTCTTGGCGGTGAAGTGCCGAGTCCCGCAAACCCTCCTTCTGGCTGCTATTTCCACCCCCGCTGTCCGTACGCTCAGGACATCTGTAAGCAAGAACGACCACCCCTGCGCAAGGTGATGTCGGAACACTGGGCAGCGTGCCATTTTGCGGAGACGCTACAATTGCAGGGAGTGCCGCGCTTGAGTCAGATTGGCGCCATTTCGTCGCCGCCGGTAGAGACTCCCAGCGCTTCACCGTCGTCGACCGCACCGTAGGTGGTGGGCACGAAGCGGAACGTGGCGTACGGGATCCATAGAGGCGATGCAAAAAAGGCAGTGCTCGCTCAGGCGGCGTGGAGAGAGCAGCCTGACTCATGGGCCGTATCGCGAACTCTCGGCGCCGGAAGTCCCCTTTGCTGTTCCCTGCCCGTTACGCCCTTTGCTACGTGCTCTTCCTCGTCCTGGTGGCCATCGCATATGGCGACTTTCTGGCCTGGCGCATTACCTCGGTATATGTCGTTGTCATCTTTGCAGGCGCCAACAGCGCCACGGCACTGCTATCAGCTGTGCTTACGATTATCTTGGCATTCGCCCTCTTCGCCGCACTATTATGGGCGGAGGCGTATCTTCGCGACGGCGTCCGGCGCTTCCAGCTCATCTCCCGCTTCGTGTACGTTGCTTTACCACTGCTCGGTGTACTTGGAGTCGGTCTTGCCCTGCAAGAGCTCTTCCAGGCTCTGGTGCTCTAGAGTGAGATGATCGTTGAGCACGGTGTTGCATACGGTATTTACGATGAATTGCTACCCTGCTGGTACGTCGCGTGCTACGGAAGGGCCGCGATCGTGGGAGCTCAGCAGCAGAGCGATTGACGGCTTCTGTACAGCCCTTCTCAAAGCTGGCTATCAGCCGACACTCTTTGCCACTCCAGAGTGTGCAGGCGCGCACGGCCCATTGCTTGACGATCTTGCCAGTTCCGGGGTAGAGGTCGGACTGCTTATCCATCCGCCGTCACTTGAGGGTGCCAAGCTGTCCAAGCACTTTGGGCAGCTGCCGGAACAGCAGCAGCGCAAGGTCGTTCAGACGAGTGTGCAGCAGTTTGGCGACCGGATGGGCTACCGGCCGTTGAGTATTCGCACCGCTCTCTTTTCGGCGAACGATTCGAGCTTTGCCGTGCTATCCACGTTCGGGTTCCTGCAAGGTTCGCTCTCCAATCCAGGAAGGCGCATGGTGAAGCAAGGCGTCGCGTGGACTGGCGCACTCACCGATGCGCACTATACATCCGCAACTGATCGTCTCACGGGCGGTACTCTCCCGCTCTGGGAGCTCCCAGTCACGAGTGATGCGATCCAAGAGCGAGGTGGCGTCGCGCCGGACCTGTGTATCGATTCGCATGTGGTCCAGACGTGGCATCGGCCCCTGGTTGACGCGCAGTTGCAGCGGATGTCTTCGGCAGGCGTCACGTTCCGGGCACTCTGCTTGTACACGCGTAATGCATTCTCCTATGAACGGGCTGATGACCCTGCCCGGACCAATCTAGAGCACCTCATCACGTATCTTGAAGAGTTGGAGAGTAGTTACCAGATTTGTCCACTCACCCTCGGTGCTGCCCATCGTGCCTTTCATCACCTCCAAAAAGTGAGCAGTGGGGTGTAGTGAGGTAGACCGAGATCATTCCCACGGTGTCCAGAACGGATAGAGCACAGAAAGAAGCACAGATGGCAGAGCAGACGGCCGCTGCGAAGCGGCAGCCACCACGGTTCTATGGCGTCGATACCTACTGGGATAAGCTGGGCAGGTTTAGCTTCCGTTACGCGTCTACCTGGACACGATTTGACCTCGAGGGAAAAGATGGCGTGATGTACGTTCCGGAGCCGGTAAAAGACCCGGAGACCTATCTTTCCTCCTGGATTGAAGAGCTGGAGCATCACGTCATTGCTGAGGATCTGGACGTCTTGCGTGAGGGCGTCGAAGAAGGGCTTCAGCAGTTGACCGAGTGCCAAGTAGAAGAGCGTAAGGACGACATCATCAACAATATGGTGAAGTTCGAGCGCGTTTTCACTTTCAAGGATGGTGGTGCTACGCGCAAGCGCAAGTCCTACATACTGTACGCTGACAAATGGCTGATCTGCCTAGTATTCCAGGGATCGAGCTCCGAAGAGTACGACTACTGGCTGGCGATGATGAACTACAGCTTCGTCACCATCAAGTTTCCGGATGAACTCATGTTCTTGACCGACCCGACACTCGTGCGTTGGGATCCTAAGGAGAACCGCTACGTGCTGAAGGAAGAAGAGGAGCAGGAGAGCGCGGGCAAGTAGCCGCTGTGGGAATAGTGGTGCTTATTCGCCATGGAACGGTTTATGTTGACTCAGGTGCCGACCCTCGATCTTGGTCCTGAGCCTTCTCCCCGATGTCGCTGTGCTGGACTGGGTGCGGCGGCGGGTCATCCAGCCGTTTGGCGAAAGTTAGTCGCTAGAGCTCGCGCTCGCGAAGCACGCGGTCCAGCGCTGCCTTGAGCCGCTGGATCTCTGCTTCGCACTCTTCACGCAGCACTTTGATGCGCCGCTCGTAGTCGAGCCGGACGTGCTCGAGTTGATCGTGCATATGGAGAATGACTTCAACTCCAGCGAGATTGACGCCGAGGTCGTCCATCAGTTGCTGGATGCGCCGCAAACGCGCGATATCTGCAGCGGAGTAGAGGCGGATATTTCCCTCTGTACGGTTTGGGGCAATGAGCCCAAGGCGTTCGTAGTGACGCAGGGTTTGTGGGTGAACGCCAAGCATCTCGGCCGCCACGGAGATCACGAAGCATCCCGTGTGATCGCTGTCCTTGCCCGTGCCGTTCAGATGGTCACCCGGCGACCGCAATAGCGAAGAGAGATGCTTTGCCATGACCGTATCCGCCCTAGCGTGTCCCGGCAGCAGACCGCAGCCGCCTCAACTCCTCGAAGATCTCACGCTCTCGAGCGGTGAGATGGCGTGGCAACTCCACCTGGATACGTGCATAGAGGTCACCGAATCCCGAGCCGCTGGCCTTGGGCATTCCCAAGCCGCGCAGCACAATTCGTTTCCCATTCTCACTCTCTGCGGGAATCTTGATGAGGAAGCGCTTACCTGCAGGGTTTGCCACGGGTACTTCCCCACCGAGCACTGCGGTGGTCAGAGGCACAGGAACATCGACGTAGAGATCATCGCCTTTTCGTTCGAAGTTGGGATCGGGAAGTACTGACACGACAAAGGTGAGCGGAGTCGAGGTAGCGTCGGTACGTGCTTGAAGACGTGTTCCGTCGGCCACGCCGGCGGGAACTTGCACCTCGACGCGGCGCGTCTGTTTCATCTGTCCAGTTCCACTGCAGGTAAAGCACACGCTACCGCGGTAGCGTCCCGTACCGTTGCAGAGGGCACACGGCTGCGCAATGGTTACCTCGAATGGTCGTTTGACTCCGGTGAATGCCTCGGCCAACGTGACCTCAAGCTGCTGGTCGGTCGCGGTTGCTTGAGGAGTTGTGGCTCGCCGTCTGGAACCATCGTTGAACAGCATGTCGAAGAAGTCACTGAAGTCTCCTAGCCCGCCAGAGGTTGACGTTCGAAAGCCGCCAGGGTCGCTGCGGTCGAATGGAACATTGCTGCGGCGCGACCCGGTCGGGGATGTCGCCGTCCGTCCGGTGCTGCGACTGAACTGCTCAAAGTTGGCGCCAAGCGTGTCGTACTTCCGGTGTTTCTCGGGGTCAGACAGCACGGTGTAGGCTTCATTGATCTTCTTGAATTGCTCCTCCGCCGTCTTGTTGCCGGGATTGACATCCGGATGATACTTGCGAGCAAGGCGCCGGAATGCGTCCCGAATTTCTTTGTCGGTCGCTTGGCGTGAAACTCCTAGGATCTTGTAGTAGTCTTGGTACTCCACTTAGGGTGAACCTCCTTCGCCGTCCTGCGACGGTTCTGATCGGGCCTCCCTTGAAGGAGAAACCGCAGGCAGTGCGGCGACGATCACGCGTGCCGGGCGCAACACGGCGTCACCCAGTGTGTATCCTTGCTGTGCCTCGGCCACGATCGTACCTTCAGGGATGGTCGAGCCGGTCTCAGTTGCGATCGCTTCGTGGCGATACGGATCGAACTGGTGTCCGACTGTCGTCATCGGCTTGACATCCTCAGCCAGCAGCACTTGCTGGAATTGCCAGTAGGTGAGACGCAGCCCCGTAAGCAGACTTTCAGATGGCGTGCTCGAAGCGGAGGAGTGGGTGAGGGCGCGGTCGAGGCTGTCGAGCACGGGCAGAAGGCGCAGGAGAAGATCGCGTTTGTAGGTGAGGAAGCGTCCTTCGAGCCGCTGTTCAAGGCGCTTGCGGTAGTTATCCATTTCGGCGCGTGACCGCAGATATTGGTCACGGTGCCAGGCTGCTTCGGCACGTGCTTCTGCAAGGGCTCGTTCTAGGTCGGCTACCCCACCAGAGTGTCCTGCAGACTCACCGGTTCCTCGCGTCATCTCCCTTTCCTCTCTGCGGTGCGCAGCGCGGCATGATCACGCCGCGCTGAGAGGTGCGCACGCCGGGAATCAGCGGCACGCCCCCTCAGCTTCTCCCGTGATCCTTCAGGTTCTAGCTCACCTTGCTCAGGAGCAGGCGGTTTTCCACCATCTCCTGATGCAGCGCGAGGTTGAGCACCTCCTCCATGCGGTCGACCGGAATCAGCTTGAGCTCGGCGCGGATCTCGTTCGGAATCTCCTCGAGATCCCGCTCGTTCTGGCGCGGGAAAAGTACCGTCGTGACGCCATAGCGGTGTGCCGCTAGGACCTTCTCTTTCAGGCCGCCGATCGGCAGCACCCGCCCTCGGAGTGTTACCTCGCCCGTCATCGCGACCTCGCGATTGACGGGGCGGCCAGACAGAGCGGAGGCCAAAGCTGCTGCCATCGTGATGCCTGCCGAGGGACCATCTTTCGGGATTGCACCGGCAGGAACGTGCAGGTGAACAGAGTGTCCTACGAACAGCGATGGATTGATGCTTAAGTCACGGGCGTGCGATCGAACAAAGCTTAGCGCGGTGCGCGCCGACTCTTGCATCACGTTTCCGAGCTGACCCGTCAGCGTCAAGCTAAGCTGGCCGTCCTGGCCACCCTCCATCACCGTTGCTTCAACCGTGAGGACCTCGCCTCCGGTCTCCGTCCAGGCGAGACCAGTGACCAAGCCGACTTCGTCAGCTTCCTCTTTCAAGCTGTCGCTGAACTTGACTGCACCGAGAAATTCTCCGACCATCTTGGTATCGATGGTCAACTGGAAGGACTCACCGCTGGCGATCCGGCGGGCGATCTTGCGAGCAATCGTAGCGATCTGCCGGTCCAAGCCGCGGACTCCTGCTTCGCGCGTATAACCCCGAATCATCGTCTGGAGGCCGTCTCGCGCGAACTGGAGCTGATCGGGCTGAAGCCCGTGCTCGCGGAGTTGCCGGGGAGCCAGGTGGCGCAAGCCGATCTCGACTTTTTCCTCCTCAGTGTAGCCGCTGATTGGGATGATCTCCATACGATCGCGGAGGGCAGGTGGGATGGTGTCTAGGACGTTCGCGGTGGTGATGAAGAAGACCTTAGAGAGGTCAAACGGAACGTCGAGGTAGTGATCGGCGAAGTCCTTATTCTGTTCCGGATCGAGCACTTCGAGCAACGCTGAGGAAGGATCTCCCCGGAAGTCCGTTCCTACCTTGTCGACCTCATCGAGAA
>JAMCRV010000017.1:41787-43854 GCA_023381555.1 Chloroflexota bacterium
GGCCGAGAGCCCGCGCGATCGACTTGGCAAGGCTCGTCTTGCCCACTCCTGGCGGGCCAACGAAGCAGAGGATGGGTGTGCGCAGTTGTGCGCTGAGCTTCCGGACCGCGAGGTGCTCGAGGATTCGATCCTTTACCTTGCCCAGTCCGTAGTGTTCCTCGTCTAGCACTCGCGCTGCTTCCTCGATATCGAGGCGGTCTTCCGTCTCCTTTGCCCATGGCAAGGCGAGAAGCGTGTCGATGTAGGTGCGGATCATGCCGGTTTCTGGTGATCCCTGCGGCATTCCTTCAAGGCGGACGACTTCCTTTTCCGCCTTCTTGCGAACCTCTTCTGGCATGTTCGCTTCGATAATTTGCTTGCGAAGCTGATCTGCCTCGCTGCCTTCCGTATCCCCGGAGAGCTCTCGTTGAATGGCCTTGAGCTGCTCGCGCAGGAGGAACTCGCGTTGCTGCTTCTCCATACCCTGCTTGATCTCGCCGTGAATCTTGGCCTTGATGCTCAAGATCTCAATCTGCTCATTGAGCAGCAGATCTCAATCTGCTCATTGAGCAGCTTTATGACGAGGCGCAGGCGATCTTCCAGGGCCATGGTTTCCAGTACTTGTTGCTTCTGAACATCGGTGAACTCAGGAAGAAATGCCGCGACAAGGTCTGCGAGGAGATTGGGGTCATCGATCTTCTCGGCCCACTGGGCGGCTTCCTCAGGGACGGCGCCCTCGAGCTCGACGTAGCGGCGGATCAGCGACTGAATCTCGCGCTGGAGCGCCTCGATGCTTGGCGTACGATCGTTAGGCTCTTCGAGTATGTCAATGGTGGCAGAGATGTACGGCTCGAACTGGTTGAACCACCGAATGCGCGCGCGAGCATAGCCTTGGATGACGAAGTTGAGGAGCCCGCCGGGAGCGGCGTAGAGCTGCAATACCTTTGCTACAGTGCCCACTTCGTAGAGGTCACCTTCTCCAACCTTGTCTTTCTCGCGCTCGCGTTGAGCAATGAGAAGGACTAGCTTCTCTTGTGACTCGGCCACCTCAACGAGTGCACGTCGCGACCCTTCCCGCCCGGCGTGCATTGGCATCGGAATACGTGGAAACGCCACCGTACCTCGGAGAGGAACTACGGGTAGCGTCGCTGGAATCTGTTCTAGTTTATCTTGATCGATAGATTCGAACGTGTCAGGCAAAGCCATGAGAAATCTCACCTCTCTAGCAGAGGCCACGTGGACTAAGCCACAGCCTTACTGCTTATTGCAGTATCCAAGTTGAGCGCTATCCTGTCAACTAGTGATTTGTTAGTGGTGTGTTAGAGGCTCAGTCGGCGTCGCTGCCGGTTGGCGGTGTCCCGGCGCTGCCGTGCCGCTGATCATGAATCGCGAGGAGATATCCGCGTGCTCGTTCTGCCAGCTCATAGCGCGACGCCAGTTTCCAGAACTGCCTATTGTGAGTCGGCTGCAGGAGGTGTGCCAGTTCATGCACGACGACGTAGTCTGCCACCCAGCGGGGGAGTTCAATGAGCTCTCTGGCGAGACGAATCTCCCCTGTCGCGGGTGTGCAGCTTCCCCACCGCCAGCGCTGGTTATCAACGTAGCGGATCGTGAATGGAGGTAGAGTTCCACCAAAGAGGGCAGTGTTCAGTTCTGCTGCCCGCTTCTGGAGGTCGAGGTCGCCTTGGGCGGACAGCTGACACTGCTCAAAGCGGGCGCGCATGCGGTCGACGTACAGTGCTTCCTCAGTCGTGGTGCAGGCTGCTGGGATGCGTACTACGAGGACGTGATGTTCCAGGCGCGCGCTCACCGTGCTGTGGCGCTTCTCACTCCGGATCACGCGAATCTCCATGCGGTGCCTCGCCCTTTTGTGTGCAGTGTTGAAAAAATGTACCGCGGTATACTGCCATACTGTAGTTGTCATTTGAGATGAGGAACTTTCCACGATGAACTTGCGGATCCCCGGCCCCACTCCAGTGCCTCCAACCATCCTTGAGGCGGGCAGTCGAGAGATGATCGATCACCGTGGTCCCGAGTTCTCCTCCCTCCTCCGCACCATCACGAGCGGCCTGCAGCGATGGTTCAAGA
>JAMCRV010000093.1 GCA_023381555.1 Chloroflexota bacterium
GCTGATAGACCGGCATGTTCGCGTGCTTGCCCTTGATGTCCCAGAGAGCCATGTCGACACCGCTCAGGGCATTGCCAAGGACCGGGCCATTGCGCCAGTAGGAGCTCACGAACGAAGATTGATAGATGTCCTCGATTCGTTCGGGGTCTTTGCCGATGAGGAATGGGCGTAGATAGTCGTTCACGGCACTGGCCACTGCGAGTGGTCGCTGAGTGAAGGTCGCGCACCCCCAGCCATAGAGACCTGGTTCGCTCGTTTCCACCTTGACGACGGCGAGCCGGATGCTATTTGGCGCGGTCAGTACGACCTTCACATCGGTGATCTTGAGATCTGGCACTCCTCGTTCGCTCACGTCCCACTCCACCCTTCGAGCACTTCACCGTTCTGACCCGCACTGTCAAGACCGATTGTAGTGACCGTATGACCTTCCTGCGAGAGCAGCGCCACGGCGATCGCCCACGTGCCGGCAAAGTAGTGAATAGGCAGTCTTCTTACAATCGGCGGCGCTGCCCGGCGCTCATGCCACGCACGATACTTGCCGGCGTATCTTTTACCGTGTCTTCAACCCAGATGCAGGATAGTCACCAAGGTGTACTGCACAGTGCGGAGTGGCACTTTTCAGAAGTGCACGCACGGCGCGAAGTCTGTGAAAGGAGTTCACTATGAGTGCCACTGGAGTCCCCAGGGCGGTTGTTCTTGGCGGTGGCTTTAGTGGTTTGGAGGCAGCATTTCTCCTCCGTCAGCGGCTTGGTGACAAGGTGGACCTGACGCTGATCTCCGATCAGGAGGAGTTCATCTTCAAGCCCAACACCATCTACATTCCGTTCGGCTTGGATCCACGCTCACTTGCCATTCCTCTGGCGCTGCCATTGAAGCGGAAGAAGATCCAGTTCGTGCAGGCGCACGCTCACGAAGTGGACCCCGTCGCAAAGCGCGTGGAAGCCGACCACGCTGCCTACCCGTACGACTACCTCATCGTCGCCACGGGTGCGACGATGCGTCCTGAGGAGATCCCAGGCCTCGGAACATACGCGAAGACGATCTTTACTCCCACCGCGATGCTTGAGCTGCGACCTGCCTTCCACGACTTGCTCACCGCGGCTGTGGAAGGCAAGCGCCAGCGGGTGCTCTTCGTTGTGCCGCCCAACAACAAGTGCTCCGGACCACTCTATGAGATGATTATGATGCTCGATTCGTGGCTCCGTAAGCACGGCGCGCGGGGGCACGTCGACCTTATCTGGACGACGTACGAGCACTCCTTCATCCAGGCATTCGGACCGCGCCTGCATACGACCGTGCTCGGCGAGTTCACACAACGCAAGATCGAGGGGCATACGGATTTTGTGGTAGAGAAGATCGAGCAGGGCAAAGCAATCTACCGCAATGGTGAAGAGGTGCCGTTCGATCTCCTGGTGTCTTTCCCTCCATATGCGGCGGCTACGGCTTTTCCGGGGTTGCCTGCTGATGAGCGCGGGTTCCTCCAGACCGATCAGGACACCCGACAGGTTCGCGGTTTTCCGGAGATCTATGCCGTTGGTGATGCCGGCGACTTTCCTGTCAAGCAGGCCTTCCTGGCATTTCTCCAGGGCGACGTAGCCGCCGAGCGGATTGCAAGTCTGGTGCAGGGGCGGATTCCCGAGGTGACCTTTGATCCGGTGAGCATGTGTGTCATGGAGGAGTTCAATCGGGCGACTTTTGCGCAAGTGCCCTTGCGCGTCACAGGCAGGCCTGATCTCCCTGTGGAAGTCCGGCCAGAGGCAATGGGAGACTATCGCGTAGGAACGTCACGAGCCTGGCGTGCCGGCAAGGCGATGCTTGGCATGTACCTTCCGTGGCGTTTCCGGGCTGGAAATCCTTTCCATAGCGGCTTGCCGTGGAGAGGCATGGAGCTGGGCCTCAAGGTGATGTCCACTGTGCTGGCAAGCTGACAGCCCATCTGGCGATGCTCTTCTTTCGTCAGTTACGGGCCGGCGGTGATAGCGGGGAAAACCTCAGGGGTTCTCCCCGCTTAGCCCTGGATGTACTTTCGTGGTGCGGGTAATCCGTGCTGACGACAGCAACGGTACGGTGTCAACAGATGTCTCACGCGTTGGCGCGTGGCTCAGCGATCACTGCGTACGTAGGCTCGATGCTTTGCGGGGGAGGAGACCCGGGAAAGAAGGTGGGAGCGAAGGCCGTGAACCCTGCGGCTGCAGCTTCAGCGACCACAACTCCGGGCGTGAGCCGGTGCGGCGATGGATCGTCTCCAGGCACGTGCCACTCGATGACGAGGAGTCTACCATTCGGGTGTAGCACCCGCCGGACCTCTGTCAACACGAGTATGCGCACGGGAGGTGTGAGGTCGTGGAGGAGCAAGGCGACGATCGCGGCATCGAGTGAGTGGTCCTTGAGGGGCAGGTTTGTAGCGCTGGTCTCCACGACCTGGACGTTGCCGAGCCCTCGCTCGCGTGCCTTCGCGGCGACGTAGCGGGTCATGGCAGGCTCTTGATCGATTGCCCAGACAGTCCCCTTAGGGCCGACGCGCTCGGCGGCGGGCAGCGTTAGGAATCCCGGCCCGCATCCAATGTCACCAACGGTCGCTCCTGCGGCGATCCGGACCAATGACAAAAGAGAGTCAGGCGGCGACAATCGTTCTCGATCAGAGCCGCTCAGTTTCTCGATCCACTCCTGGTCAAAACGGGGCATGCTGCTTAGTCCTCCTCCACGCGTGAACGCGACTTCTTTGGGGTTAGCACTGGCTTTGACCGGTCAGGCCGGGGCAGAAGTTCCGCTCCTTCCACTACGTGGGGAATCGCCTTGCTCCAGTTGATAGTCATGAGGTGGACGCCGGCAACTCCAGGTATCGAACGGAGGATACGAACGGTTTCAATTGCGAGCTTGATCCCTTCTCCCGCAGGATCTGGGGCATTGCGCAGGCGCGCGATCACTTGATCGGTGATACCGATACCGTTGACGTGCTCTCGCATATATAGGGCTGACTCCACAGAACGTACGAGCATCACACCAGCGAGTACCGAGGACCGCTCTGTAATGCCCAGCGACTGGGCATCCTTCATCCAGCATTCGAAGCGAGCCACATCGAAGACTGGTTGCGTCTGGATGAATTGAGCACCGTGCTCGATCTTTCGTAACGTACGATCGGGAGATTCGATGTTCGGGTTGGCGACGGCACCGACAAAAACCTGAGGTGGCTCGCGAAGGGGGGTTCCCGATGAGAAGGTGGCTTCATCACGCATCGTACGCAATGCTTCGAGGAGCTTGAACGAGTTGAAATCAGGAACGTTGCGGGCATCGGGGTGATCGCCGAGCTTCGGCGGATCTCCAAGTAGCGCGAGGATATTGCGGACGCCGAGAGAGGCCATCGAGAGCACGTCTGACTGTAGAGCGATGCGATTGCGGTGCTGGCAGGACATTTGTACGACGGCCTCATAGCCGTGCTGTTCGAGGATGATGCCAGCTCCCCAACTGGACATGCGCGCCAGACCACGCTGATTGTCGGTTACATTGATAGCGTCGACAAAGCCGTTAAGATGGCGTGCTGACCGAACGACTAAATCGCTACTGGCGCCCTTCGGAGGAGCGATCTCGCCAGTGACGACGAATGCGCCAGCCCGGAGTAAGCTCTGCAGGTGACTGACGGGTGCAGGATCTCTAGTCATACGGAGCGGTAGGCTTCATCGAGCAAATCCACAATGTGCAGAACGCGCACGCGCTTGCCTTGCTCGCGTAAGCCAGATGCGACCTGCATAATGCAGCCAGGGTTCGCCGAAATAATGGTATCGGCCCCGGTCTGCAGGGCATTCTTGAGCTTGCGCTCCAGCAGCCGCCGGGAAAACTCGGGCCGGATGACGTTGTAAATGCCAGCAGAGCCGCAGCAGAGCGAAGACTCTTCCATCTCTACAAGACGGACCCCGGGAATCTTGGCGAGAAGTCGTCGCGGTGCTGCTGTGATTCGCTGAGCGTGTGCCAGGTGGCAGGGCTCTTGATAGGTCACGACCCGGTCGAGGCGTCCGGGTGGCACGAGGTCAAGCGTGTCCAGGAACTCGCTGACGTCGCGAACAGATGCGGAGAAGCGCTCGGCGCGCCTGGACCACTCAGGATCGCCGTGGAAGAGGTGACGGTACTCCTTGAGTGCAGCACCACAACCTGCTGCATTGACGATGATGGCATCGAGCTCGAGCCGCTCGAAAGCCACAATGTTCCGCTTGGCATTCTCACGACCGGTGCCGGCTTCTCCAGCGTGAAGGGCTAAGGCGCCGCAGCAGCCCTGATCGGGAACGGCGACAACCTCGCAGCCGTTGCGCGCCAGCACACGTGCGGTGGCCTCATCGGTAGGGGCAAACGCCGTAGACATGATGCAGCCGGTGAAGAGCCCGACGTGGTGATGGGGGCTACCCTGCGGTTGCCAGCGCTGGCCCGAGGGGATGACGAAGCGCAGAGGCACCTCGGGCAAGAGCGCATCTTGTTTGTCGAGCCCCAACAGCTTGAGCATCCCTGTCCTGCGTACCAGAGTCCGCAGCCCGGAGTGCTGGTAGAGGGCGATGGCGCCAGAGGCGAGGCGAAACATCCGCATGTCTCCGAAGACTCTGACGAAGATGAAGGTGCGGAACATTCGCTGCCAGAGGGGGCGCGGATGCGCTTGCTCTATCTGGGCACGGGCCGGCTCGACAAGCTGGCCATACTGTACTCCAGATGGGCACACAGCTTCACAGGCGCGACAGTTGAGACACTGATACATCTGCTCGCGAACGACGGCCGCGCGCAGATCAAGCCGGCCGTCCGAGACGGCTCTCAGCAAATGAATACGCCCTCTTGGTGAGGACGCCTCACTGAAGGTCAACTGGTACGTAGGACAAGTCGGCAGGCAGAATCCACATTGGACACACCGGTCGATGATGCTCCGTGGCGGAGCATCGATCTCTGTGAAACCCATCGCCTTTGCTGTTGGGGCCGTCACTATTGCCATCCGTCTCCCCTTGTCCGCACTGCATCGCTATCCATAGTGTCTAAAGGTGGCCAATGAAGCGGCCCCGATTGAGTAGGCGGTGGGGATCGAACTCTGCCTTGATGCGTCGCATGAGATCGAATCCAGAGGGCAGCTGACCCCAAAGGTTGACCTCGCCTTTCAGGTTGCCGGGTGCTGCCAGAATGAGCGCATTCGCGTGTCCTTGTGTGAGAGACTCCCATAGCGGCCGGAATGCTGCCGTGAGATCGCTGCCAGCCAATCGGGCGAAGAGGGTACCATCGCCCGCGTGAGCCACCACGCTGCAATCCAGGTTGTTGCTATGGGCCAAACTTGTGACTGTACTGACAAGGTTTGACAATCCACTGGGCTGAACCGAGATGCGGATCAGCACTCCTTCGTTGCTGGCAGTTCCCGGACTGATGAATGAAGCACAGTCTTGCCACAACTCTTGCGCTTCTGTAGCACCTAGCGTTGTCGTACGACATCCGTGAGAGTCAGCCAGACGGTGAAGGTCGGTGAGCTTGCGCTGAGCACCCGCTTGTGACCCCGTGATTCGCTCCGCGAGGCGCCAGTCGGTGGCTTCATCGCGAAGTGACGAAGGGCCCAGCAGCTCGATGCTATCCAGTGAGAGCTGCGAGGTTGCTAAGGTCGCCGCCAGTGACAGAAGTGCGTTCAGAGGACCTGTTATAACAGTCGTGATGTCGACGGGTCGCTGGGTGAGCACCTTGAAGTTGAGCCGGAGGAGAACTCCCAGTGTCCCTAAGGCTCCGAGATGGAGCTTCATCAAGTCGTAGCCTGACACGTTCTTGACGACCTGACCGCCCGCCTTCGCAACCGTTCCGTCAGCGTAGGCGATCACTACGCCAATGAGGAGATCACGATAGCTACCAGTCCCAAATCGGCGCGGCCCTGTCAGATTGGCTGCTACGAGACCACCGATAGTAGCCCGATCGGTGCCGGCCGCATCGAACGGGAGCATCTGACCGTGCGCCGCAAGTGCAGCACTGATCTGAGCGAGGGTGCAACCTGCCTGAACGGAGATCGTGAGATCTGCTGGCTCGTAGGTGATGATCCTATTCAAGCCGCGCGTCGATAGGACGATGTCAAGCACCTCGGGAGGGTACCCAATCTCTTGCAAGGTCCCGCCCCCGTACGGAGCGAGCGTCAGCTGACGAGCGCTGGCAGCTTTGAGAGCGGCCGCGACCTCCTCCTCAGTGGTGGGGAGGAGCACAACCCTCGGGGCGACGCCTTGAATCGAAAACTGCTCGGTGGCCGCGCCAGACAGCGAAGGACACCCAAAATCCGTGAGATCGAAGGGAGGTGTGGCCTCAGACGGCATAGATCCCCTCTTTGGCCAGCCGGGCGGCTACTCGCTGATCCCGCACTTCACCACAGCCGCGCAATGGAGGAAAGATCTTGTCCGGGTTGAATAGCTGACGCGGGTTGAAACAGTCTCTCAGCCGGGCCATCACTGCGAGGTCTTCTGTCGTGTACAGGAAGGCTATGTGTTCCCGCTTTTCGAGGCCGATACCGTGTTCGCCCGACACAACACCACCCTTTTCGACACAGAACCGCAAGATCTCCAAGCCACCACGGAGCGTTCGCTCGATGTTGGTCGGATCCTGGCGATCGAAGAGAATGTTGGGGTGGAGGTTGCCATCCCCCGCGTGGAAGACGTTTGCGATTGGGAGACGGATGTCGCGGGATACCTGTTCAACGAACTGAAGCGTCTCCGGAAGCTTGGTCCGTGGTACAACGCCGTCCTGGATGTAGTAGTTCGGTGCAAGGCGTCCGAGCGCCCCGAGCGCTCCCTTTCGCCCGGCCCACAGGGCAGCACGCTCGGCTGCGCTCCGCGCTCGTCTGACCTCGCCGGCACCGTGATTGCGACAGATGGTTGAGACTTGATCGACGAGCTCTTCGACGGCTTCGCGCAAGCCATCAAGCTCAACGAGCAGCACGGCGCCCGCATCAGGAGGGTAGCCGGCGTGATACGCAGCCTCGATCGCCTGACAACACAGCCCGTCCATCATCTCCAGTGCCGCGGGAATGATCCCAGCACCGATGATCGCTGAGACAGTGTTGGATGCCTCATCGACTGATCTAAAGATTGCGAGGAGCACTTGTGTATCTTCTGGCAGCGGCGTGAGCCGTACCGTGACCTCGGTAGCGATCCCGAACGTGCCCTCCGATCCCACAACCGTGCCTGTCAAGTCCAATCCGTGCTGATCGCCATCAGCTCCAGACGTATGGATGACATCTCCCGTAGGAAGGACTAGCTCGAGGTCGAGGATGTGATTAGTCGTTGCACCGTAGGAAAGGCAGTGAGGCCCCCCCGAGTTCTCAGCGACGTTGCCGCCAATGGTACACACCTTCTGACTTGAGGGATCGGGAGCGTAGAAGAAGCCCGCATGTTCCGTGTAATGAGTGAGATCAGCATTGATCACCCCGGGCTGGACGGTCGCCCGCCGATTCGCATAGTCGATTGACAAGATGTGGTTCATTCTGGTGGTGACGATGACAATGCCGCCTTTAATTGCTATTGCGCCACCAGAGAGGCCGGTGCCTGATCCACGCGGCACTACTGGCAGGTCAAAACGGTTGGCGAGCTTGACGATCTCCACAACTTGCTGCGTCGTCTGAGGCAACACTACAGCAGCCGGGAGGTGACGGTCGAGCGAGGCGTCGTACTCATACACGAGCAACTCTGCAGGATGGCTCACGACACTGTCTGCACCAACGATATTCTGGAGTTGAGAGATGAGATCATTGTGCACGGATTTGCTTTCCTCCAGGACCATTGTACTGAGCAGGCCGCGAACTTGCAGCATCGGAGAGCTTGTTGTCGTATTGCCTCATGCGCGAGTGGAATTCAGCACCCGCCAGAAGGCTTGGGCGTAGGCCTTGTAGCCAGTGTCGCTCGGATGGAAACCGTCGGCCGAGGCCAGATTGGGATGGGTAGGTAAGAGTTGCACCGAGGGAGTGTAGAGGTCGACGAGCAGCACGTGGTCCGCCTGAGCCTCTTGCGCAATGATGGTGTTATATGCCTGGACGAGTGCTTCCGCGGGAGCACGCAAGATCACTGGGATGGCGGGAGCGAGACCCAAGTCGGGCAAATTCGCCAGCGCCACGACTGCTGGATGAACAGCAAGGATGCCTTGCATCAGCAGATGGAGCTGCCGTTGGAACTCGTCTGGCGGAACGAGATCGAGGAGATCGTTGCCACCAGCGGTGACGGTCACGAGGAAAGGCGCAAGCTCGCGAAGCTTCGGCACTTCACTGGTTACCATCTGCGCTGTGGTTGCGCCGCTGATACCGAGATCATCTATC
This sequence comes from Chloroflexota bacterium, assembly GCA_023381555.1. GTDB lineage: Bacteria > Chloroflexota > UBA4733 > UBA4733 > UBA4733 > JAMDCW01. The sequence continues at coordinate 8,294 of JAMCRV010000093.1, forward strand.
ACGACCGCTGGGAAGACCCGTTGAAGATCACCGCCAAGCACAGCAGGGTAGCTGAGCTTCGGGGAAGAAGCTCCTATGCCCAGTGCGTCGCTCGCGCCGATCGCCACATACGTGAGCTGGGCCAGTTCATCGGCGCGGGCCGGTACCAGGGCAATGGATGGAACTGTGCCTGCTGCCTTGAGGATGTCGCCAGCGTTAGCAACTGTCACTGTGTTCGCCGCGGCCCAGGGCTGCGCTGTCAGCCAGAGCTGGAGCACGGCACGCTGGCAACGGACAGCGAGTAGCGGGCCCTCGTCTGTCACTGGCGACATTGGCAGACCGTACTGTGCGAGAGGGTCTGCAACCCGGTAGTAGGCCGCTTTCAGTGCAGGTGATGCGTCGAGAAAGCGCAGGTGTCGCGTTACTACTTGTGGCCACTGGAGTCCGGAATCAGGAGCGGTCGATGCAGGTGGTGGAGTGAGCCAGCGTGTGGCAAGCCAGCTATCGAGCCCCTGATTGTGGAGCACATCGAGAACGTTCGCGAGCTGCACAGTGTGGCCATCCCACTGCAAAACCCCCTTCTGTAGGATCTGGCTCGGAAGCCCTTGCCAGAGGAACACCTGGCTTACTGGGTAGCCAAGCTGTGATACCCCGCCGTACTGCTGAAAGGCCGTCGCGAAAGGGATGCCGTGGGCGTCAGTCAGGGCATAGCCGGTGTTTCCAGCTCCCCCCTCTCCGTTCGCCTGCTGGTAAAAGTGCCCGTCTGGCAGGGGATAGCCGGCAGCGGCTGCCAAGGCTGAGGGTAATGAGAACATCGTGAGCAAGAGTGGCAGAAGCAAGGCTATGAGCCACCGCGCTACGATCTGTCCATCGCGATTCAGCCTCACTGACGCGTGATGGGGTTGACATCGTCGTAGAGGGAATCCATTCGGGGCCGTCATTGTTGCACTGGCTCGTTCCTCAGTTGCACGTCTCAGCTTGGTTATGACGATATTCTCCAGAACTTCCTCTCCCTGCTCAACCACCGTCACTATTCCCCTAGTCAGCGCCCAGACCCGGGTCGAGGTGTGCTCCAGAAAGGCACGGTCGTGAGTCACGGTAATGCTGGTTCCTGGAAATTTCACGAGTGCCTCCTCTAGCCGCTCACGTGCCGGAGTGTCCAGATGGTTGAGTGGCTCGTCCAGGAGGAGCAGATTGGCACCTGAGAGCACCAGCAGAGCAAGCTGAAGGCGTTGCCGCTCACCAAGGCTGAGCTGCCGTACGGGCGTAAACACGTGGTCACTGCCAAACAGAAAGAAGTGGAGAGCCCATCTGACGCTCGAGGCGCCGCTCACGCACTTTTGCTTGGCGCGCTCCCTTCTTGGCTTTCTTGAGGATTACGAAGTCGATCGTCGAGGCTTCCGTGTGCCTAGCGCGCTCTTTCTCGCGCCGAATCTGGTCTTCAATGCGCTCACGCCAGCGTTGTTGCTGGTTGTAGCGTTGCCATTCCTCTTCCTGCTCTCGCTCTCTTGTACGCATCGTAGCCGCCGTGGTAACTCTTTAGCTCCGCATTCTCGAGAGCAAAGATGCGGCCGGCCACCCGATTGAGCAGAGTGCAGTCGTGTGACACGACGACCGCTGTCCCGTCGTAGCTCTGCAAGAACTGCTCGAGCCAGCGAACACCTGTGATATCGAGATGATTTGTTGGCTCATCGAGGAGTAGGAGATTGGCTTCTGAGAGCATCAGCGCAGCCAGTGAGAGTCTCGTCAGCTGACCGCCGCTGAGTGCCGCGAGGTCCGTCGTCGCATCCACGCTGTCAAGATCGAGCTCGTGAAGCGTGTGATGCAACTGCGAGAGTGTTGCACCGGTAGCGGGGGCCCGGCGCTCCTTTGGGTTAAGCCAGTAGTATCCGAGCTCGCTGAACAGGCCGGCAGCAATGCCAGTCAAGCCGGATGCGTCTTGCGGGAGGTAGCCGATGATCGTTCCTGGTGCGAGGCTCACGGTCCCGCCGTCTATCGCTGTCAAACTGGCCAGTGCGCGCAGGAGGATGGTTTTGCCGCTGCCGTTCGCTCCGACAATGCCCACTCGCTCGCGAGGACCAACTTTGAAATGGGTGCGGTCCAGGAGGACCCGCCCAGGAACCGACAGTGTCAGATTGTGCGCTTCAAGCATCAGGGGCCTCACATTGGACAGGGGTGCGCAGGTCAGTGGGGATAGGCTTGCGAAAGATACTCGATGCACGCGGTTGCGCACCCCATGAAGCCACGGCGACGCGGGAAGGACTCACCTCTCTCGCAACTGCCGCGCTTTAGCTCAACAAGAGTACGCCCACATCGCCCAGTCTGTTCTGCTCAGCAGGAGAAGACAGATCTGTCGCTGCTGTGCGCAGTGGGGCCTGACTGGTCGCGGTGGGCAATCGGCGGCGAGGTGAAACCTGCCAGACGTTGGGCTGAGCGAAGAGGCTACGGGGTCAAAGACAGCGCGGGAAGACACGGCGGCAGCCGCGTTCGTGTCTGCAACGACTACTGAGGCGAGAGTTGAGCGCACGAGAGCGGCATGGAGGTACGCATCGCCGTACAATGGCGTGCAGTACGAGGTCGGTGAAGGGATTATTCGTCCGTGAAGAAGTTACTCATCACTGGTGGGGCCGGGTTTATTGGCAGTAACTTCGTGCGGCACGTAGTTCAGAAGTCACCAGACTACCAGGTTACCGTGCTCGACAAGCTCACCTACGCCGGCAACCTCACTAACCTAGATGGCGTCCTCGATGGTGCCCGTGTCCGCTTCGTCCAGGGAGACATCTGTGATCCAGCGATAGTAGACCCGCTCGTGAGGGAGCACGATGCCGTTGTGAATTTTGCAGCGGAAACGCACGTCGACCGGTCGCTCCTGAACCCTGGCGCCTTTGTGCAGACGGACGTGTTCGGTACGTATGTGTTGTTGGAGGCGTGTCGTCGCGCTGGGGGGACTCGTATGGTGCAAGTGTCCACCGATGAGGTCTATGGTGACGTGCCGCCAGGAACGCAGTCACTGGAAACCGACCGCCTCAATCCACGCAGCCCGTACTCAGCCAGTAAGGGTGGTGGTGACTTGCAGTGCCTTGGCTTCTTTCACACGTACCAGGTTCCTGTGTCCATCACTCGGGCTGCGAATACCGTTGGACCGTTTCAGTATCCTGAGAAGCTCGTGCCTCTCATGAGCACCAATGCAATCCTGGGTCTACCTCTACCGGTATACGGTGATGGCCAGCAGGTGCGGGACTGGCTGCATGCATCTGATCATTGTGCCGCGATCGACCTTGTCCTGCATCGTGGAACTCCGGGGGAAGTCTACAACGTTGGTGTTGGCTATGAGCGTCCGAACGTCGAGGTCGTGGAGCTGATTCTCACAGAGCTGGGTGCACCACGGTCGCTCATCCGTCACGTTGCTGATCGGCAGGGGCACGACCGCCGCTACAGTCTCGACTGCCAAAAGGTGCGGGCGCTTGGTTGGTCCCCTACCTATACCTTTGAGCGCTGCATTCGCGAGACGGCGAGGTGGTATGCGGAGCACCGACCATGGTGGGAAGCCATCCGTGCACGAGTGGATTTTCAGAGTTACTATCGGCAGAACTATGAGCACCGATTGCAGCCGGCAGCGCCGCCTGCATAGCTGTTGTGATTGGCGGAGACGATGCTGCTCGTTGCGGATATTGGGAACTCGCAGACGGTGTTTGGGCTCTATTCCGATGAGACGCTCGTGGAGCAGTGGCGGCTGCACACCGATCACCAGCGATTGCCGGATGAGTGGGGGGCTACTCTGCTCACTCTGATGTCGAGCGCTGGGTTGGTGCGCGAAGTCGTCGATCATGCTGCAATCGCCAGTGTTGTTCCTCCAGTGACACCAGCCTTAACGGTAGCCTTGGAGCGGCACCTTCGCTGCGATGTCTGGGTGGTCACTGCGTGCGATATACCGTCAATCCGTCTCGATGTCGATGAGCCGCTTGCAGTTGGTATAGACCGTCTGGTCAATGTATTCTCCGCACGCCAGCTGGCTCGGGGACCGTTAATCGTGGTGGACTTCGGGACCGCTACGACCTTCGATGTGCTTAGTGCTGATGATGCCTTTCTCGGAGGAGCCATTGCTCCTGGTCCGGGGATCGCGGCAGAGGCGCTGTTCTCGCGAGCGGCGTTGTTGCCCCGGATCTCGCTTGCTGCACCGCCGCGTGCTATAGGGCGCACCACGGTTACCAACATGCAATCGGGTCTTGTCTTAGGTTATGCCGCCCTGGTTGAAGGTTTGGTGACGCGTATGCTTGCAGAGCTCGGGCAACGTGCCACCGTGTTTGCCACAGGTGGTTGGGCGGAAACACTCGCTCCGCTCTGCAACGGTATCGATCGTGTTGAGCCAACCCTTACGCTTCAAGGCTTAAGAACGCTCTGGGAGCGGTGCAAAGGTAGGCGGTCGTGACGAGCTCGGTCGTAGGTTGCCGCATCGCGGTGGCTGTCTGCGGAGGCATCGCAGCTTACAAGGTTGCTAGCCTGGTCAGCCAGCTGGTGCGACTTGACGCACAGGTGGATGTGCTGATGACGGAGGAGGCGAAGCGATTCGTCTCTGCGCTGACATTTGGAGCACTGACGCATCGTGCTGTCCACGAAGATCCCTGGCAACTCGATAACCAGGGAGAGATTGCTCACATTGCCCTCGCGCGGAGTATCGATCTCCTCGTTGTAGCCCCCGCCACGGCCCATACTCTTGCGCGACTCGCCCACGGCCTTGCTGACGATGTCGTGACCCTCATTGCGCTAGCGACGCCAGCGCCGGTTCTCCTAGCGCCGGCGATGGATGCTGGGATGTATGGACATCCGGCAGTGACGGAGAACGTCACGACGCTGCAACAGCGCGGTTATCACGTTGTGGGTCCCCGATCCGGCCGGCTTGCTTCAGGGCTAACCGGCTTGGGGCGGCTGGCCGAGCCAGATGAGATTGTTGCGGCCGTGGAGGCGCTGTTGCACTGGCGTCGAGACCTTGCTGGCGTCCGTATCGCAGTGACTGCGGGTGGTACGCAAGAGCCTATTGATCCAGTACGGTTCATTGGAAATCGCAGCTCGGGAAAGATGGGATACGCCATTGCCCAGGCCGCGGTGGAACGAGGTGCAAATGTCACACTAGTCAGTGCTCCTACGTCACTCCCGGCGCCACCGCGAGTGACGCAGGTGGCGATTCAGACCGCACTCGAGCTGCGTGAGGCGCTTCATGGTCTCCTGGATCAAGTAGATGTCATTATTCAGGCGGCCGCCGTCGCGGACTATAGGGTAGCGGACCCAGAGACCACCAAGATCAAGCGTTCCGGTGAGGCACTCGTGCTTGAGCTCGTGGAGAATCCCGACATCATTGCCGGGATTGGGGCGCTGCCGCAGCATCCGCTTCTTGTAGGATTTGCGGCCGAGACAGGTGCTCACCTGGATGAAGCGCGGGCAAAGCTGCGACGGAAGGGACTCGATCTGATCGTGTTCAATGACGTCTCGAAGCAAGGCAGTGGCTTTGGGTCTGATATGAATGAGGTGACATTAGTCCCTGCGCGCGGAGAGCCAGAAGTGCTCCCATTGCTGCCGAAGCTCGATGTGGCGCACCGGCTCCTTGACCGCGTGCGCGACATGCTCCAAGCGAGTGCCCGTAGCGTTTTGTGACGTGTGGCATACTAAGGAAGCGTGGGGTTCTAGAAGTACGGGATCCGGGCGACTGGGTAAGATGCTGCGAAGCTGAGGAGCAGAAAAATTGGCTGGCAAGAGGGACGTTGCAACCTCCAAGACGAACGTAACTGCGCGTGACAAGTCTGCGCGTTCGACTGGCCATACGTGTAGCAAGTGCGCAAAGCCGATCACCGACCGTGATCTGCTGATTGTCAAGCAGCTTGGTGGTTGGACAACATCGACGTATCATCGCGATTGCTATCGTCTGGCGAGCTAGATTGGAAATCTAGCTCGAGGAGAGGCAGCTAAGGGTGCCCTTGGCTGCCTCTTTGTACTGTCCGCTACGTGCAGTGAAGCTGGACACTGAGTAAGCGCACTCGCGTTGGCGCACCCCGTTCTGACCTATGAGGCGCCTCAGTGCGTGCTCTCCTGGCAAAGCAGAGTGACGGTCTCGATGTGGTACGTCTGAGGGAACATATCGACGAGCTGGACCCATCGCACGGCCCAGCCACGGGACACCATGAGGCGGAGATCACGAGCGAGATGGGCAGGCTCACAGGACACGTAGACAAGCCAGCGAGGCGAGCCATGGGAGAGTGCCTCGATCAGCTCAGACGAGAGCCCGGAGCGGGGTGGGTCGATCACGGCGAGGTCGACCCCTTGGATCAGCTCTGGAGGGGGGCGAAGCGCATCTCCGCGATGCAATGAAACCTTCTCGTTGAGCCCGCGCTCAGCAAGCGTCATGCGTCCCAGGCGAACAGCTTCGAACGCGATCTCGATGCCGTCGACGTGGTCAACGAGTTCAGCAACACCCACAGCGAACAGTCCTACTCCACAGAAGAGGTCGAGGACTGTGCGGGCACCAGTTTCCTCAACCGCTCGGCGCACGACCTCGAGCAGCGCCTGTGCTTGTTCAGTGTTCACTTGAAAGAAAGTTCGCGGGCCGACCGCGAACTGCTGCCGTCCGACGTCCTGAAGCAGTGTCGCCTCACCCATCAGCACGTCAACGTCTGGCTGGCGGTGCACCTTGGGCTCGTGGCGCGTGCCACTGAGCCGGACCACCCCTTGGACGAAGGGACATGCCTCTGCAAGAAGCTGAGCGAGGCGCTTGGATTGCCGGAGAATGCCAGTGGTTGCCCAGAAGATGACAAGCGCTCGTGCTTCTGTCGAGGTTGTCCCAATGCGGATCGCAATCTCCTCGATACCTGTTGATCTGTCGCGAAGAATGGCTTCAGCAAGTGGTGCTTGCAGGCTCCCGAGAGCACGGTTGATGAGAGGATGGCTGATGAGGCATTCCTGGATGGGAATGACGTCGTGCGCGTGGGACCTACGAAATCCCAGCTTGCCGCGCTCGTCAACGATGAATTGCGCGACCGACCGGTAGTGCAGTGGATGAGTAGCTGCTACTGGTGGCAACACCGGGACACCGCTCAGGTGGCCCAAGCGCTGGAGCGTGTCGCGCAGAATCTGCTCTTTCTGACGCACTTGCTCGTCATAGGGCAAGTGCTGCCATTGACAGCCGCCGCATCCAGCTTCAACGTATGTGCACGGCGGCGTGACACGGAGTGGCGAAGGGTCGAGGAGTTGCACGATACGACCCCGAGCGGCGCCGCGGACCGTTGCTATGCCGCCAAGCTCGGCACGGTCGCCCGGAGCGCCACCTTCCACGAAGACGGCTTGTCCATTATCCAGCCGGAAAACAGCCTCGCCTCCCAGAGCCAGACCGCGAGCTGTTCCTATTGCCGTCTGCGCCTGCGGCGCATCATCACGTCGTGCTGGGATGTGGTGAGGGGAGTCGCTCACTAGGTCGACCCCCCTCGTGGTTGCTCTCGATGCTGTTGACACGGTGTCATCTGCAGCACAGCATGAGCGCTACGATTGCACGGTAGCGCGCCGTCGGTCCAGCGCTTGGCGCAGGAGATCCCGGACAATCGCGGGGTTGGCCTTACCGCGGGTCGCTTTCATGACTGGACCGACGAATGAGTTGAATGCTGCCTCCTTGCCACTGAGGTAATCAACGAGCGCCTTGGCATTGGCGTCGATTGTCTCCTCGATGAGAGAGACGAGGGCGTGTGTGTCGCTCACCTGCGCCAGGCCCTCCGCCGCCACAATGGAGCCGGCTGATACATCCGTGTCCAGCATCTTGGCCAAGACCTGCCGCCCAATTGATGTAGAAATTGTGCCGTTTTGGACGAGCGCGATGAGCGCAGTAAGGCGCGCCGGCGTGACTCGACTTGTCTCGAGTGACTCGCCCCGGCTATTGAGCAGTCCGAGTAGATCATTGAGGAGCCAGTTCGCTGCTGGCTTCGGAGGCGCTCCGTTGTGCACCAACTCGTCGTAGTAGCGAGCAAGCGAGACATCTGCTGCGATGACACTAGCGTCCCCGCTGCTGAGGCCAGCGGTCGAGATGAGTCTCTGCCGCCGAGCTTCTGGCAACTCAGGGAGTGAGGCACGCAGGGCATCGATCTCAGCCTGTGACAGTATGAGCGGTGGCAGATCCGGCTCCGGGAAGTACCGGTAGTCGTGAGCAAATTCTTTGGTACGCTGACTGACAGTGATACCGCGATCATCTAGCCAGCCACGAGTCTCCTGCACCAGGTGCTGCCCCTGTTCCAACGCTTGAGTCTGACGTGCGATCTCATACTCCAGGGCTCGCTGTACTGAACGGAAGCTGTTGAGATTCTTGATCTCGACCTTTGCCCCGAACTCGCTCTCGCTCTCTGCACGCAGGGAGATATTCACATCGAAGCGCAAAGCCCCTTCCTCCAGGTTGCCACTCGCCACGCCGATAGTGACCAGCACGAGTCGGAGAGCCTGTAGATACTGGCGGGCTTCCTGAGGCGTACGTAGATCAGGCTCACTCACGATCTCCATGAGTGGGACGCCACTACGGTTGATGTCGATCAGGCTCTCGCCTTCGCCGAGCTCACCAGTGACGTGGGTGAGCTTTGCCGTGTCTTCTTCCAGGTGAATACGACGGATTCGGACGCGGTGTGGCTCACCGTCTGTTGTGATGTCCAGATAGCCGTGAATGCAGAGCGGATTATCATACTGAGAGATTTGATAGCCTTTGACCAGATCGGGGTACGGATAGTTCTTGCGATCAAAGCGGCTAAAGGTGTTGATAGTACAGTTCAAGGCCAGGCCAGAGAGGATAGTGAAGCGGACCGCCTGAGCATTGATGACCGGCAGGACACCAGGAGCGCCCATGCAGACGGGGCACACGTGGGTATTTGCTAGCGCATCTGCGTAATGTGCCGAACAGCTGCAAAACATCTTGCTGACCGTACGAAGCTGGACGTGGGTTTCTAAGCCAATGGTCGGGAGATAGCTCATCCGCGTGCCCGCTTCACGAAACGGCCGATACGTGTGAGTGCTTCTTCGATTTTAGGGAGAGCAGTGGCATAGGAGCAACGCACGTGCCCTGCACCGGCTGGGCCAAAAGCATCACCGGGCACTACAAGAACGTGTTCCTCGCGGAGGAGGCGCTCTGCGAACTCGGATGAGGACAACCCAGTCGGAGAGACTTCGGGGAAGGCATAGAAGGCCCCTTGAGGCTCAAAACAAGGGAGCCCCAGCGCGTTGAGCCCATCGACGATGGCACGCCTTCGCCGGTCGTACTCGGCGACCATTCGGGCAACGTCGTCTTCACCCGTCTGCAGGGCTACCTCGGCTGCTATCTGAGCTGGAGATGGTGCACACATGATGATGTACTGGTGTACCTTCATCATCGCCTCGAGGATGTCCGGAGGAGCTGCTGCGTAGCCAACGCGCCAGCCCGTCATTGCGTAAGCCTTTGAGAACCCGCCGAGAAGAATGGTGCGTTCCTGTGCGCCTGGCAGACTACTGACGCACACGTGCCGGTGCCGCCCGTAGACCAGGCGGTCGTAGATCTCATCAGAGATGATGAAGAGGTCGTGCTCGGTAGCCAAGGCAACGATGCGCTCGAGCGTCTCACGCCGCGCCACGGCTCCGGTCGGATTATTCGGATAACCTAGGAGGATCACCTTGGTTCGCGGTGTGATGGCAGCGGCGATGGCTTCAGGCTGCGGCTCGAATCCATCTCTCTCGAAAGTTGGCACCATCACCGGTACCCCACCAGCGAGCACGGTACATGGGATGTATGAGACGTAGCTAGGCTCCGGAATGATCACTTCGTCGCCGGGATCGACGAGTGCTCGAAGAGCGATGTCGAGGCCTTCACTGACGCCGACAGTAATGAGGAGCTCGGCGGCTGGATCGTAGGACACACCGTATAGGCGGCCAAGATGGCTGGCGAGAGCTTGGCGTAGGCTGAGTAGGCCATAGTTCGAGGTGTAGTGCGTGGCGACGTAGTCTGCGTCCTGCAGCGGTGCTGCCGCAGCACTCGAGATGTGAGTGGGTGTCGAGAAGTCGGGCTCACCTACGCCAAGAGAGATGACGTCAGGAATAGTATTGACGAGATCAAAGTACTTGCGGATCCCGGATGCTGGAATCTCGCGGACTCGTTGCGATACCCGTAGGCGGCCAACCATTGGATCAACTGTCACCAGTGCACTCCACTCGCTTCTTTGGCCGAGTATAGCGCTTCTCCTCTTCGTCACGCACTTGACTACACCTCGGTGAGGACGGGCAAGATCATGGGGCGCAGCCGGGTTCGTTGGTAGACGAACGCGGCGACGCTATCCTTCACTGCTTCAGCAAGAATCCGGATTTCTGGCTCGCGCTCGACCCAGCTTGTGAGCACGTGAGACACACGCCCCTCGGCATCGGCAAGGAACGAGCCATCCCGATCAAACGGGAAGCCCCGAGCGAAAATCTGAGGCGAGCGGATCACTCGACCAGTTGAGCGGCTCAGAGCGGCGGCAACGACGAGGACGCCGTCGTTCGCAAGTGCGCGTCGGTCTCGAAGAACGATTCCATCGACCTCTCCAACGGTGAGTCCATCGACGAGCACAGCCCCAGACTCCACTGTTCGTCCGAGGCGAACAGTGTCGGGCTCTACTTCGATGGCGCGGCCAATCTCTGGAAGAATGACGCGGTCAGGATGAATACCGTGCTCTTCAGCAAGATAACGGAACAGCATCATCATGCGGTACTCACCGTGCATCGGAACGGCATAGTGCGGCCGTAATAGGTCTAGGAGCTGGCCGATCTCCTGGCGCGAAGCGTGTCCGGATGAGTGCAAATTGGGTGTGACCGGCGGATAGAACACGCGGGCACCAGCGCGGAAGAGGTTATCGATAATAGCGCTCACTGTTGTCTGGTTGCCTGGAATGGGCGTGGCAGAGAGCACGACCGTGTCACCCTTGCGCACACGCAGCTGACGGTGCTCTCCGATAGCCATCCGGCCCAATGCCGACGACGGTTCTCCCTGGCTCCCTGTAGTGAGGAGGACCACCCGGTGCTCAGGAAGACGCTCTGCCCGCTCAATAGAAATAAGCAGTTCGTCCGGAACCGTGAGATAACCACCCTCCCTCGCAATGCTGATGTTGCGCTCCATGCTCCGTCCCGCGACAGCAATGAAGCGCCCCAGCTCATCGGCAGCGGTAAGCACGGAACCAATCCGCGCGAGGTTCGATGCAAAGGTGGTGAAAATCACACGACCTTGCGCGCCTCTGAGGATGTCACGGAGCGAATCTGCGACGACACTCTCCGAGGGTGTCGGCTCGGGAGACTCGATGCGCACGGTGTCGGATAGGAGAAGGTGCACGCCTTCGCGGGCGATCTGGCGGAGGCGACGCATGCCGAGACGTGGCATCTCTTCGAGCTTGAAATCGCTCGTATGAACGATGATGCCTGCCTCGCTACGAATGATCAGACCGGCGGCATCCGGAATGCTGTGTCCGACCGGAAATAGCTCGATCGCGATGTGACCAAGCTGGAGGGTGGCACCGAAGTCCACCTCGTGGAGGGTGCACAGCTTTTCAGCCTTGTGCTCCTCGAGGCGGGCGCGTGCCATCCCGAGCACCAGGCGCGAACCGTACACGGGAATCGGCGTGCGGCTCCCTATCTGGTTGAGCACGTAGGGAAGTCCGCCGAGGTGATCTTCGTGGCCGTGGGTGATGACGATTCCGCGCAAGCGGGCCGCACGCTCTGCCAGGTAGGAAACGTCTGGAACAATGAGGTCAACACCAGGGAGCTCTTCATCGGGGAATTGAACACCAGCATCGATGAGGATCAGATCCTCACCGCACTCGAGGAGGAGACAGTTCTTACCGACCTCTCCCACCCCGCCTAGTGGTATGAGTGAGTGCTTTCTCTTCACTGCATGGTTCCCCTCCTGTTTGGCGCACATCTAGCGGCCGGGGTGAGAACGAGGTACGAGCTTCGCCTCAGGCTCACCGTCAGGTCACAAGCACAAGGCCCCGTCGTGACCTTTCGTGCTATAGATGTACCGTAGATTTGGTGTAAAGTGCCCTTTCGAGATTGGGGAAGACTCAGCTTGCACATAGCAGCCTACGGACTCTCTGAGCGTAACACCTCTCCTGACAAGCCGAACGAGGATGCGTTCACCATCCATCTGGACGGTAGACGTTGTGTGCTCGTTGTTGCTGATGGCGTGACTCGCTCACCTCGAGCGGACGGCTCGTATCCTCAGCCTTCGGGGGCACAGCTCGCTTCACGCATTGTTGCTCAGACACTCGCGGCCTATCTCGCGGATGTTGAGGAAGCACCCGACTTCCGGCGAGCATTCCAGGTGGCCAACATCGCCGTGGACCAACTCAACCGCACGCATCGTGTCTGGGAACGACTCGACTACGAGGAATACGACTTATTCGGCGCTGTGGCCACTGCGGTGGTCATACAGGGCCGCGACCTCTTCTGGGGGCACATTGGAGATTCGTGCCTTCTCGTCCATGATGAACGCACACCAGTGCAGCAGCTGACTCCTGATCAGGTCCGGGCAGCGATGGACCGGCTCAACCGGCTGCAGTCTGATGAGCTTGATGGAAAAAGCCGGTTGTATTATAGCCGGGCCCGGCTACGGAATCACCCCCAGGCCCAGGCATCGTACGGAGTTCTCACTGGTGAGGGCAACGCTCTGGCGTACGTAGACCACGGTCGTAGAACGCTTACTTCTGGAGCAACGGTGTTGCTCTGCTCCGACGCTCTCACCTGCTTGCGACGAGAAGACCCCACTGGGTGGCGAGAGATCCAACCTCTTCTCCAGGATATTTCCTGGGAGCAGATTGGACCGAATCTGCTAGCGACTGCCCGGCAGCGTGAGAAAGACGGGCATCTACGATCCGATGACAAGACAGTCATTGTCGCTCGGGTGATCGCCGCCTAGCCGGCACGTGGACGTACACGCTTGCATCCAGCCACTTAGTGATTGGACGATGTCGACCTATACCCTCCACCCCCTTGTGAGGGAGAGAAAGTTTCCGGACACGGCATGCAAGTCGTCACTGAGCCATCATTTCCCAAAGACACGTGCGAAGCGCAGGGGAGACAAATTGTCCACCTTCGAGAAGAAATGGGCTCGGCGATCTCGAATGCGGGATAGAGTGATGGACGCCCGCAACAATCACACGTCGAAAACCAACGCATAAAACTGACCTCTTTGTCAACGGTGAACGTCATAGCCTCTGACAGAGGCTGAGTAACACGCCAATGTGATCCCTTGCTGAACGTCCTATCACCCATGATGCAGATTATCTGCCGGATCGCAAGTGTAGTACCGGTGTCCGCGGGACACAAATTCAAGCCGTTAGTACTGTCTAGCTTGCTTTTTATTATAACGCTGACAAATCAGTGCGTGCCGAGTAGTGATGGGGATGTGGGGGCAGGCGCTGCTCGCCTCCACTCGTGGGACCATAGCTGAGCTCGGGAATCGACCGTCGGTATCCATATTTTCAACGCCCGTCCTGACGCCTCGTCATCCGCTGGGTTCGGAGATGAGCGAGCTTCTCACCTCCTGAGACACATGTCACTCAAGTCAGGACGCAATGAATGAGAGTCCTCGGGGTGACTGCTCTCCCACTCTAGTTAGCACGTCGATAGCACATGCCGCACAATTGCAGCTTGCAGTGACTGCGTGGAATAGTGCACTGGTGCTCCATGCAGCGCATTGCTCCGTTGAGCGAGGCGACTGTGAAGGACAGAAAAACGTGGTAGCCAGGGTGGAGTGGCCTGCGGCAGTCGAGGCCTCGGATGGTAGGAGTATGACACTCCACTATCGATTCACTCCATTAGCGGTGGTTGAAGGGAGGGCGGCTCGCGAGCGTCAGCGCTGGCTGGTGAATCTGCGCCTGGTGATGTGCCTTGTCCTCGTGCTAACGGGGTCTGCCCTGTGGCTCCGAAGCAGCCGGCCGTCTACGGTCGACACGCCGATATCCGTCCAAGTGTCACGGCCGCACGATCCCAGCAAGGCTCTCATTACGGAGCTAGCACCTCCTGAAGTGATCCCCAATCCTATTGTCGCGGGTCCAATTGAGTCTGGTGCTGGCCTTACAGACGAGCACCCTCTACGATCCCTCCTCATCCCTCACGATCGCTCTCAGTCTGCGCGAGCGGCAGTTCATGCAAACAAGGTGGAGACCGCCCTGCAAGACTCCTCTGCAGCACCACCGCTTGACACTGCGGGCTTGAAGCAAGCGCTCGAAGCACTGTTGGCGACGACGAGCGGCACGTATCAGGTCAGTGTCGTCGACCTCACTACCGGCCAAGAGCTTGATATCGGCTCAGACGAACCGACTGATGCCGCGAGTGTCAACAAAATGGAGATCATGGCAGCCGTCTTTCACGAAGCGGAGCTCGGACATCTCAGCTTGCAAGACCGCGTGACGATTACGGCGAGCGACATGCAGAACTACGGCACGGGTGTGATCCGGTATCAGCCAGCGGGTGCCGCGTATTCGATCCAGGATTTGGTGAAGCTAATGATCGAGCAGAGTGACAACACCGCATCATACGTCTTGGCACAGCGCCTTGGCGTCGCGAATATCGACGCGCTCATTCGTCAATGGGGGCTCAAGGTCACCGATGTGGGCCCAGACGTGTCAACGGCGCGTGACGCGGCCCGTTTCCTGACGTTGTTGTACCGAAGGAAGCTTGCTACCGAGAGCGATACTGCAAAGATGCTAGACTACCTCGCGCACACGCAGTGGAATAGCCGTATCCCTGCTGGGGTGCCGAGCAGCATCGTTGTCGCACATAAGATCGGAAATCAGGTCAATGTCGAGAATGATGCAGGGATTGTCCTCTTGCCGCAGCGACCATACGTCTTGACTATTTTTTCGTCCGGTGTGCCCGGAGATGCTGCAGATCCTGTGGAGCAGCAGATTTCACGCACCGTGTACACATTTGAGCAGCGAGCCCAGCGCGTCTAGGTGGAAGAAGGCATGTCTCGTCGAGTACTTTCTGGAGGTCTTCTCACTGTCGCAGGAATCCTCGTCTTATTGCTCGTCACCGGTGTCGCTTTGGAGGGAGCTCATCTCGGCCGGATCTATCCGGGTGTGTCCGCCGGAGGAGTTGGCGTCGGAGGATTGACGCCAGACCAGGCTACAGCCCGGCTCCAGACGTCAATTCGTGGACCTCTCGATAAGTCTCTAGCACTCTCGTACGGTAACCGTGTATGGCACGTATCGTTCTCCCAACTTGGGCTTCAATACAACGTAACCTCGACCGTGAATGCTGCCTATCGGGTCGGACGCAATGCAGGCTTCGTCGAGCGCATTGGCGCTCAGTTCTTGCTACCGGTTCTCCGCCCTAGTGTTCCTCTCAAGTACAGTGTGAACGAGACTGCGCTCCAGCGTGTTGTTGATATCCTTGCCCAGCAGATTGACCAGCCACTTCAGGATGCCCGCGTCACATTGACAGGTGCAGACGTCAAGATCATTCCCGCTCAAGAAGGACGGCTGCTGAATCGCCAAGCGATGCTCACTGAGCTGCATCAACGCTTGAGCACGTTATCAACGCAGCCGGTTGCGTTACCTGTCGCGGTGCAGCAGCCGGTGACAACAAACGCCGATGCGGGCAAAGCCGTAGCCATTGTCAAGCAGTGGACGGCACACGACATCACGCTCGTGTCGCCCCGCGGGACTGCGACCTTGAATCGTGACAGCATTGCTGGCGCCATCAGGCTCGCGGCACTGCGAGGGGCCGGGAGCTTGCAGCCTGAGATCGATACGGCAATCCTTCGACAGCTCCTCGCTCCACTAGCACAGCAGGTACACCAGCCACAAAAAGATGCGACGTTTGCCGTGACAGACGGTACCCTCACGATGACGCAGTCGGGACAAGATGGCGAGGCACTCGACCTCACCGCTGCGGTCCAGGCGATGACACAGGCGATCACGAGCGGCGCGACCTCGGTACAACTGCCCATTGTGATCCAGCATCCAGCGCTGTCGGGTCTGCAGAGCGTACAGAGTACGGCTACAGAGGTGGAAGCGCTGACGCATCAGCCGGTCGAGCTCAAAGCCGGTGATCAGTCGTGGACGTTGTCGCCAGCTGATCTCTCGCGATTCGTGACGCTTGCAGTGACCGGGCAGGGAGCACAAGAGCAGCTTACGGCGTCTGTCGATACCCAGAGGCTTCAGAGCTTTGTGAGGACGCTCGCTGGCAAGATCGACCAGGAGCCGCACGATGCGAGGCTTGCGTGGCAAAATAGCGCTCTCGCTGTTGTGACTCCATCCAAGGCTGGGCGAATGCTGGATGTTGCAGCGGCGGTAACCGCTGTCCAGCAGGCGATGTCTGGCACACATCGCGTCGTTGACCTTCCCGTGACTGTCGTGCCGCCCAAGGTCAGTTCTGATCACCTCGATCAGCTTGGGATCAAGGAAGTCGTCGCCGCCGGCACCTCGAACTTCTCTGGCTCCAACACCTCGCGCTTGCAGAACATCCGGAGAGGCGCACAGCTCATCGATGGAATGGTGATCGCTCCTGGCGCTGTTTTTTCCTTTGATCAGACGGTCGGGGATATCTCTCCGGCGAATGGTTTCACCGACGGTCTCGTTATCCTCGGGCACCGTACAACTGAGGGCATTGGGGGTGGAATCTGTCAGGTGTCAACGACCCTGTTCCGCGCTGCGTTCTGGGCGGGACTGCCAATCGTTGAGCGGCACGATCATTCGTATGCCGTTCCCTACTACACTCAAGGTGGCTATCCGGAAGGGTTTGATGCCACCATTTACTCACCAACCCTGGATCTGAAGATCAAGAATGACACGCCCGCCTATCTGCTCATCCAGACCAACATGAACGTGGCGACCAATATGCTGACCGTGACACTCTATGGCACGAAAGTCAACCGTCAGGTCAAGCTGATCGTCGGTCCGGTTACCAATCGCATTCCGCACCCACCAGACCGGCGAGAGTACGATCCGAACTTGCCGAAGGGTGTGGTGAAGCAGGTCGACTGGTCGCACGATGGGTTTGACACATACATTGAGCGGGTTATCTATCAAGGCAGCAAACAGGTGAGCACCGACGTGTTCCGGTCTCATTACCTGCCTTGGCAGGCGGTGTACTTGATCGGTACCGGAGGAGCTCCTGCTCCAACAGGGGGCACAACGACCACGAGCACAACAACGCCCGCCGCCACACCATCTCGGGCTCGGGTTGGAACCAAGGTAACGCGATGAGTGTCGTTAGCGATCGCGTGCAGGCTGTCCGGGAACGCGTTGCGGCTGCCTGTCATCGAAGTGGGCGATCTCCTTCCAGTGTCACCATCATCGCAGTCTCGAAGACCTTTGCGCCCACTGCCGTGCGGCAGGTAGCAGAGTGCGACATCAAGGACTTTGGTGAAAACCGTGTGCAGGAAGCGCGTGCCAAGATCGTACAGCTTACTGACCTCGACCTACGGTGGCATATGATTGGGACACTCCAAGTGAATAAGGTCGCGACGGCACTGGGTTTGTTTCATCTTATTCACTCGATTGACGGCATTGATCTCGCTCAGTATCTGAGCGAACGGCAGCAGCGGCGCGGCACGGCCGCTCACCCGGTGGACGTGCTGCTTGAGGTAAATGTCAGTGGTGAGACGACCAAGCACGGTTTTGCACGCAGGGCAGTGCGCACTGCATCTGAGAGCATCGCCCAGCTGCCAGGGCTGCGACTCCGTGGTCTCATGACAATGGCGCCGCCAGTGGCACGGCCTGAAGAGGCTCGCCCCATCTTCACAACGTTACGAGACCTCCGGGATGAGCTCAGTAGGATTCCTGGCCTAGAACGATGTGTCGAGCTGTCCATGGGTATGAGCCAGGACTTTGAAGTCGCAGTCGAGGAAGGCGCGACGATGATCCGGCTGGGGACGGCCATCTTCGGACCGCGAACAGCGTAGTTGGAGAGGGGGTGTGGATAGGTGGTCGGCCGTTCAGAAGGTCAACAGTTTGATCTTGCTGTGATCGGCGGCGGAGCCATGGGAGAAGCATTCGTCGCTGGCCTCTTGCGAGAGATGGGGAGACAGGCGCCTGATCGAGTGCTCATGGTCGAGCCGGTCGATGCGCGGCGGGATCATCTCGCAAAGACACTAGGCGTTGCGGTACGACGATCCATCGATGCGTCTGTCAGTAAAGCCGGGCTTGTGCTGCTGGCCGTCAAGCCGCAGCAGTTTAGGGCTGTGGCGGGGGAGCTCCAAACATTCGTGACGGCGCAGCAGACCGTGCTCTCGTTGATGGCTGGGGTTCCACTGAGCAGCGTCTGTGATGCCCTTCACTGCGACCGCGGCGTACGACTAATGCCGAATGTGATGTGCAGAGTGGGGGCAGGCATGATTGTGTGGATTGCTACCTCCAGTGTGCCTGAGCAGCATAAGCAGTTTCTTCGAGCGTCATTTGACCGGCTTGGCGCCGCGATCGAAG
The DNA here is from genome assembly GCA_023381555.1 of Chloroflexota bacterium. GTDB lineage: Bacteria > Chloroflexota > UBA4733 > UBA4733 > UBA4733 > JAMDCW01. The sequence continues at coordinate 26,713 of JAMCRV010000093.1, forward strand.
TAGCTGATGAAAAATATGTCGATATGGCGACAGCAGTTTCTGGAAGCGGACCAGCATTCGCTTTTCTCGTGCTGGAAGCGCTCACCGACGCGGCCGTGCACGTTGGCTTCCCAAGGGATCAGGCGACGGTTCTTGCCCGGCAGACGGTGCTGGGAGCGGCAGTGCTGCTGCGCGAGACCGATCAGCATCCAGCGGTTCTCAAGAACTCGGTCACATCACCAGGAGGGACGACCGCCGCGGGATTGCTCGTGCTGGAGCAACGAGGGGTCCGTGCTGCCATTGAAGAGGCTGTGCTCGCTGCCTATTCCAAGACGCAACATCTGAGGTAGAGTGTAAGAGAGGACCTGCGAGTTCAGGAGGCATGGAGATGCTCTTATTCGTGATCGCGCGTGCAGTGAGCTATCTCCTGCAGATACTCATGTTCGCCATCGTATGTCGCGCGCTACTCTCCTGGTTCATGCCCACAGTCGACAATCCCATCATGCGGATTCTCTATGAGGTAACGGAGCCTATCCTCGCGCCACTGCGGAGAGTGATTCCCCTCATAGGCGCCATCGACATCACGCCTATTGTGGCACTCTTCCTCTTGCAGATCTTGCAACAGTGGTTGGCTCGGAGCCTCACCTGAGCGTGCACCGACCGATGGCCCGGTTGGCTGGGACGAGCATCCCTACAAGCACCATCGCTGTTTTGGTTCATCCTATGAGTCCTCGCGCTGTGGTGTGCTGGCGCAGCGATGGAGCACTCAAAGTCGCTGTAAGAGAGCCGGCTCAGGACGGGCGGGCCACCGCCGCAGCGTTGCGAGCGCTGAGCGACGCTCTCGGCGTCGACAAGAGCGCAGTGCGTCTCATCAGTGGGGCAGCGTCGCGCCGCAAAGTGGTGCGGGTGATTGGGGTGACGCTGAAGGATCTCCACAGCCGCATCAGCGGGGTTCCGGCTGATGTCGCGGAAGAAGAGCGATGATGTATCGCCGTCCTACTGGAACAGAAGATCTGCTTCCAAACCAACAACCGGCTTGGCGTTTTGTCGTCAGCACGGCTGAGGATACGGCTGCGCGCTTCGGATATGGCCGGATCGATACACCAACCTTTGAGGAGACGGCCTTGTTTGTCCGTGGCGTCGGTGAAGGGACCGATCTCATCGAACAGGAGACATATACGTTCGAGGACCGTGGCGGATCCAAGCTCACGTTGCGGAGTGAGGGCACGGCACCGGCAATGCGCGCGTATCTCCAGGACGGCTTACAAAGCGCGCCCACTCCTGTGCGGTTGTACTACGTCACATCGATCTTTCGCTACGACCGTCCCCAGCGCGGACGTCTTCGCGAGCATCACCAGTTTGGATCTGAGGCCATAGGGGAAGCCGATGGGGCGATGGACGTCGAGACTATCAGCATGCTGGCGAGCTTCTACCGGAACGTTGGGTTGAGATCGGTGGCACTGCAGCTCAACAGTATCGGTGATGCGCTGTGCCGCCCAGCTTATGTCGAGTTATTGAAGCGCTACTATCGCCCGCACCTGGATGAGGTGTGCACAAACTGCCGGGTGCGGTTTGAGAAGAATCCACTGCGCTTGCTTGACTGCAAAGAGGATCGATGCCAGCCCATCATCGCTCAGGCACCGAAGCCAGCAGAGCATCTGTGCTCGGGTTGTCGGGACCACTTCGAGCGGGTGCAACGATTGCTCACAGCGCTCGGGCAGCCTTTCACGCTCAATGATCGACTCGTCCGCGGTCTCGGTTACTACACGCGCACCGTGTACGAATTCTACGGCACCCGCGAGGGCGCTCAGGCTGCCCTGGGCGGTGGAGGACGCTATGATGGCCTCATCGAGGAGCTTGGAGGAAAGTCGACACCTGCAGTAGGCTTTGGCTGCGGTTTGGAGAGGGTACTGCTGACGCTGAGAGAAGAAGGGCATGAGACCATGGCGGCGCCTGGCATCGACGCTTACGTCTGCCATGTAGGGTCTGAAGCCCAATCGTGGGCGCTACAGGTTGCGGGCCGGCTCCGCGACCACGGCTTGCGCGTGGTAACAACTCCTTCTGACCGCCGCGTCCCGGCGCAGCTGCGCCAGGCCGAGCACTATCGAGCACGATACGCCCTCATCGTGGGTGAAGAAGAAGCTCGAACTCATACCCTGTCGTTACGGTCAATGGCGACGCGCGAGGAGCGCCGCAACTTATCCCTGGAGTCAGTCACCCAGCTCTTGCTGAGCAGTGTGCCGGACCCGCAGTGAAGACCATCGTTGGCGACGTGCGCATCGTGCCGGTCAAAGTCGTCCTGCTGCTGCTCCTCAGTGGCTTGGCTCTCAGTGGCTGTGGCGCCCAGAGGTTAGTCGATCGGATTCTCCTGACTCCCACAGATGCGACACCGGGTACTGGCCAGCTCATACCAGTGGTGACTCCTCAGCCGACGCCGACTCCGTTTCCCATAGTGGCCCGGCCAATGGCCGTGAATCTGCTGCGCGAGAGCGTAAAGCCAGGAGAGGATCAGCAGATCGAGGTCACTGGTACCCCCGAAATTTTCGTGAACATCATTGTCACCTATGCCAATGGAGATCAGCGCACGCCTGGCACACATCTGGGTGCACAGCTCGATCTCAATGGCACGTTCCTTGATCGCTGGACGGTGGAGGAGCCCGTACCTGGCGGAACTGCGAGCGTCCTTGTGGAGAACGTCAGCAATGGTCAGACCATCACTGCTTCCTTCACGATCGATGCACCCAGCTGGGGATCACCACCGCGACAGGGACCCGCGCCAATCACAGGGTATGTGCCCTATGGCACTCCCGGAGCAGGGATTGTTGTGGTGACACCCGTGCCGGCTCCTCGTCTCGAGTCGTTGGTCACGCCTATAGCGACTGCCACCCCAAAAAATCAGGCCACGGTGTCTCCCAATGCCCAGCTTCACGTGATGGCGTCGGTAAGCTCTGCGATCGTTGCCAATGGCCAGCCGGTCACTGTGGTCGGACAGCTCGCCGATGCTGCTGGTCACGGTGTGAGCGGCGCCCACATGTTTGCGATTGGCCATCTACCTACAGGAGCGTCTTCTGTCTGGATTGCGAATGCTACGAGCGACAGTGCGGGCCGCGTAGCGGTAACGGGCAGAGTCACTGGCGTCAAGTCGGGATCACTGGTCACCGTCGACGTCTTCATGACCTATGGCGGGCGTAGCTACCGAGGAACTACTTCCTTTCACGTACGTTGACTGTAGTGTCGCGCAGTTGCCGAGATCGGTTGCTCCGACTATGCTGCCGGGGTGAGCGCTGGTGAGTGGAGGGTGAACGTGACCGGAGATTCCGAATTTCGACAGGCCGTCGTGCTTGGCACTGGACAAATGGGCCCGGGAATCGCTCTCACCCTCGCGCGGGGTGGACTTGACACTGTGTTGCTCAGCCGCACCCCTGGGGGCGCTGCCAGAGGCTTCAACGTGGTTCAGGGGCTCATTCGCTTCTGGACAGACGAGCGCATCATTGCGCCTGACGAAGCTGATGCTGTGCTGCAACGCATCAGCACGAGCAGCGACCGTGATGCTGCCATTCGACCTGCTGACCTCGTAGTCGAGTCGATAGTCGAGGATCTGACCGTCAAGCAACAGCTCTTCACAGAGCTCGAGACACTGACTGGTCCTGCTGCAGTGCTCTGTTCCAACACGTCGGGACTGCGCATCAGCGATATCGCACAGCGCATGCACCGGCCACAGCGGGCCTTTACGACGCACTTCTGGAATCCGCCTCACCTGGTCCCACTCGTGGAGATCGTGCTTGGTGAACAATCAGATGCAGCCCTCGCACAGAAAGTGCGGGGGCTGCTCCAGAGATGCGGGAAGCGACCCGTGATTGTGCGGAAAGACGTTCCCGGACAGCTTGGCAACCGGCTCCAGCACGCGCTGATTCGTGAAGCGCTGTTCATGCTAGAGGATGGGATTGCCAGCGCCGAAGACATCGAAGAGGCACTGAAAGCGGGGCCCGGTCTGCGCTGGCCAGTCTATGGTCCCTTCGAGCATAGTGATCTCGTGGGGCTTGACCTCACGCGGGCAGTGCAGGCAAGTGTGCTCCCGGCACTGGCACGAAATACCGAGCCTGCGAAGCTGCTCGACCGCTTGCTGGAGCAGGGCAAATCTGGGACGGGGAGCGGCGAGGGAATCTACTCGTGGAGACCAGGCGATGTCGCCCGCGTTGTGGCGCGACGCGATGCCTTTCTCGTCGAGCAGCTGCGCCGCAGCCGGACTGGAGATGAGGAGCGCACGTGACGTCGACAGTGTCTCCGAATAGTGAAGCTTTTGCCGAGCGAGCGCAGCGTGCCGGATGTGTGATCGAGCGTCTGCTACCTGCTGAGAGCGGAGAGGCAGTCGCTGCTCAGCTTCTCGAAGTCTGCACGCGTCTGAGTGGAGTTTCCCGCCCTCGTTTTGCGTTTGCCCCGAGTGTAGCCCAGGACTATCCAGAACTCGTGGAGGCGCTTCGCGTCACGACCGCCGGACCTCACGGTGACGTTGACGAGCTGCGGCAGGCTCACGTGGGACTCTGCGTTGCTCGCGCAGGTCTGATGGAAACGGGATCGGTGGTGCTTGCCGGCGAGGCTCCCGAGGAGCGCCTCGTCTGGCTTGTTCCTCGCATTGCTGTGGTATTGCTGGACGAGCTCAGCATCGTGCCCGGTCTGGATGAAGCGCTGACTCTGTTCGGAAGCCATCGGGAGTGGGGAGCTTTCACGCTAGTCACCGGACCCAGCCGCACGTCTGACGTCGAGCGCGTGCTCACTGTGGGAGTGCAGGGGGCGGAAACCTTCGTAATCGCCTTGGTCGCAGGCAGGAATGAGCAGAAATGACGGCGGAAGCCAGAGACAGCCAGCCGTTCGCACAGCGATACGCTGCCGCTCTTCGCGATCGGCGCCAGCAAGGGAACCTGTTGCAGTTCCAACGCGCCTGGGCGCGGGACAGAGACGCGGCTTTCGCAGATCAGGATTTCTCGGTCCTGCGCGAGCGGCTCAAAGCTGCGAAGAATGCGGTACTGCGCGATCTGGATCAGTGGCTCGACCGCTACCAGGTCGCAGCAGAGGCCAATGGTGCCATAGTACACCGGGTTCGCGATGCCCGTGAGGCCTGTGAGCGCGTGCTCGCAATTTGTGCTCAGGAACACGTCTCAACGCTCGTCAAGAGCAAGAGCATGGTGAGTGAGGAAGTAGAGCTGAACGCGTTCCTCGGCGAGCACGACGTGACGGCCGTTGAGAGCGACCTTGGTGAGTGGCTGGTGCAACTTGCCGGTGAACGGCCGTCACACATGGTCCTCCCCTTCATTCACAAGGATCGAAGACAGGCGGCGGCGCTCGTGCGCACTGCGACCGGAGGCAGCTTCGAGGGAGATGACGTCCCTGCAGTTGTTCATAGAGCCCGCGATGCGATCCGGGAGCACTTCTGGACCGCAGGTGCCGGACTCACCGGCGCCAATGCTTTGGTAGCCGAAGATGGATCGGTCGTCCTCGTGACCAATGAGGGCAATGCCGATCTCACGGTGACAGTACCCCCTGTTCACATCGTTTTGGCGGGCATCGAGAAGATCATCCCGAGCCTCATGGATGCTGCGACGCAGCTGAGGCTGCTCGCTCGCAGTGCCACGGCGCAGCGGATTACAGTCTACACTACCTTCATTCGCAAGCCTGCACCAGAGCACCAACTGCACATCGTCCTCGTCGATAATGGCAGAAGGACCATGGCGGCGGATTCGCGTTACCGTGACGCTCTCCGGTGCATCCGCTGTGGTGCGTGCGCCGATGCCTGTCCTCCGTATCAAGTCGTTGGTGGCCATGTATTTGGCCACATCTACTCTGGAGCGATCGGACTCGTCGTTACTCCTGCACATCACGGCCTTGCAGCTGATGCTGGGCCGCAGTCACTGTGCATCAGCTGCAACGCCTGCCAGACGGTCTGCCCCGTAGACATTCCCCTCCCCCAACAGATCCTTGACCGGCGGGCTGAGGTCGCTGCTGCTCAAGGGGCACCTGTGTCTTTGCGCGCCATGATCGAGCTGTGGAAGCATCCTGCAGTTCTTGATCGTGCGATACGCTCGGCCGGGCGAATTGCGGGTGTGGTCAGTAGGGGTGGGCAGTGGATTGACGTGCCGTCTTCACTGACGAGCATCCCCTTTCTCGCGCAACAAGCGAGCTGGAGAAGCCTACCCACTCCTGCCTCCCGACCATTCCGGGACCGTCCTGAAGCTCGGACGGTCCCGGCTTCGAAGCCACAAGTCAAGTCCGTACTGGCCGGGAAGCGGATCGCCTTCTTTGCTCAGTGCTTGACGGATCGCTTTTGGCCTGAGCAAGCAGTAGCTGTAGCTTCGACGCTGCGACTCTTCGGTGCGGAAGTGGTGTTTCCGCGCCATCAGCACTGCTGTGGCCTTCCAGCACTCGATGCGGGAGACAAGGCCGCAGCACGGCAGATGCTGCAGCAGACTATTGAGGTGCTCGAGTCCACTGGTGCCGACTTCATCGTGAGTGGTGCAGGCAGTTGTGTGGCGATGCTGACCTACGATGCTACCCACGTGCTCGAGAGCGACCCGGCTTGGCAGCGGAGGGCTGAGCGTCTAGCCAGGCGAATGGTGAGCTTCACGCACTTGCTTGCGTATGACGCAGAGCTCGTGCCTGGTTGCTGGGATGATGGTCAACGGCAGCCTGTTGTTGTGCATGACTTCTGTCAGGCTCGATACGTCTTGAAAGATGCCGAGGCGCCACGCCGGCTGCTCACCGGTTACCTTGGCTGCGAGATCTTGGAGCTGTCCGAAATAATGTGCTGTGGCTTCGGTGGCTCGCGGTCGGGCTTGTATCCTGACCTGGCGAAGGCAATCGGTGCACGCAAGCTCGAGAGTATCCGGCAGACCGGCGGCACGACCGTAGTGACTGACAACCCTGGGTGTATTGCGCATCTCCGGTCGATGATCCGGAAGCAGGGTGGGTCGGAGCGCGTACTCCACATCGCTGAGTTCGTGTGGGCACGTATCAGCTCTCTTCCCTCGTCTACACCAAGGGCTTAGCCATCACGACCTCCTCCACGCGGCCGCAGCCGTCCGACCGCCCCCAACTCTACCCGCTCACGCGGGTGATGAAATTGCCCTGCTGGCGTCCGAGGGCCTGCTCGTCCACGGCGCGAAGCGGCGGCCGTCCCGCCGCGGCCAGGTCACGCTCGCGGCCAGACAGGGCGGCGAGCACCTCGGCCCGCAGGTTCCCGACGAGCGCGTTGTCCGCGCTCACCGTGCCCTCCCCAACCGTGGAACGCTCACTGCGATACCTCCTCGCACCTGCAGACCGCTTCCGGTCGGACGCGCCGTCGGGAGACTCGGGCAGGACCCCGAGGTCGACTGCCGCCTGATGGGTCATGCGGGCCAGCTGTCCTGCACCAATCATCGCCACCTTGGCAGACGCTGTCCGACGGAAGCTCGCTCGAGATCTCGCCCGTGAGACCAGGTCGCTCTGGCTGTCCGGTACAGAATGCGGGACATGTCCCGGATCGCGGAGCATGGTCATTGCCCCTGACCGAGGGAAAATCCGGCCTTGCCGTCGAAGGTGAACAGTCCTTCGGTCTTGATGAAGGGGAGCCCGGCGGCAGCCAGACGGCTCAGCAGATCAATGACCTGTTCGTATGGCACGGGGCGGTCGGGTGAGTGACCCTGGAAGCGGCAGCGCCAGTGATCCACGCAGAAGGTTTCGGGAATACCACCCGGGTACACCTTCTGGCCCCTGTTAGTGATCATCACGAGCCTCAGATCCGGCCCAGCATTCGCTTCGAGAGCCTTGGCCAGCTCTTCGACCGACGCCTGCGAGTCGATAAACACGTCGATCCCAACCAATTCCTTTCGAGCACGTGAACGCTCCGAGACATGGACGGCAATCCTCTCTGAGTTGGACGGATATCTGGCGGCCTTGAGCGTCTTCGGCATCTCTCCCAAGCGGGCGATGACCGCGTCTGCAAACTCGGCAGTGCCGACCCTTGCTCTGGAGACTGCCGGATCGTAGATGTCGTAGGTGTGCATGCCGTCCTCGATCGTGCGAAGCCAGGCGTTGTGGACCCGCGCAGCCGCCTCGGCTTGGCCGATATGGACGAGCATCTGAACCGCCCCGAGTAGCAGGCCGGAGGGGTTGGCTACGTTCTGACCGGCTCGCCGAGGTGCAGAACCGTGGATCGCCTCGAACATGGCGATCTCGCCACCGATGTTCGCACTGCCGGCAAGCCCGACTGAGCCTGCGATCTGCGCTGCTACGTCGGAGAGGATGTCCCCGTAGAGGTTCGGCAGGACGATGACGTCGAAGGCCTCAGGGGTGTCGGCAAGCTTGGCAGCACCGATGTCTACGATCCAATGCTCGGACTCGAGGTCCGGGTACTCGGAAGCCACCTCGTCGAAGACCCGGTGGAATAGGCCGTCGGTCATCTTCATGATGTTGTCCTTGGTAAAGCAGGTCACCTTGGACCGTCCATAGCGGCGCGCGTACTCAAAGGCATACCTGACGACCCGCTCGGTCCCCGGGCGGGTGATGAGCTTGAGGCACTGGGTGACGTCTTCGGTTTGGCGGTGCTCGATCCCGCCGTAGAGGTCCTCCTCGTTCTCGCGGATGATCACTACGTCCATGTCGGGATGCTTGGTCGCGACGAATGGGGAGTACGACGGGCAGGGCCTCACGTTGGCGAAGAGACCGAACGCCTTACGGATAGTCACGTTCAGGCTCTTGAACCCTCCACCCTGGGGGGTCGTGATGGGAGCTTTCAGGAACACTTTGGTGCGCCGCAAGGACTCCCAGGCTTCCGGGTCGATGCCTGCGGTGTTCCCCTGCGCGTAGACCGCCTCGCCGATACGGATTGTCTCCAGATCGAGATCAGCGCCTCCGGCTGTGATGATCCGAAGGGTGGCCTCCATGATCTCCGGGCCGATGCCGTCGCCGTATGCGACGGTGATCGGAACCGGCTCAATGGCATCAATGCTCATCTTCTGCTCCTTGGTCATAGTCGGGTGTGCACTCAATGGCGGTCATCACGAAGCAGGCAGAGGGGAAAAGCTGGGATGCCCTCGAACTCTTCCAACTGGGCCAGCCGTGACCATCGCAGTGAAGCAGGTAAGCGGGTCAGGAGCTCCCAGATCGCTTCGTCGGTCATGTGGACGTCGTCGCGGCGGGCAGCGAAGCGCAACTGCAGCGCGTCGTCTTCTCTAGCGCGAAACGCTGTTTCGTCTAGCCCCTCTTCCAGGGCGGCTACTAGGCGCAGGTGGGTGGCGCTTGCCGCAGAGCGGGCCATTGCCAGCGCCTGGCCCTCGCCGCGTGGTCGTTCCATCCACAGGTCGATCCCCACTACTCGCCGCCGCCGACATGCTGCCCGCGTCGAGGCGCTCAGTTGGGTGCTGGGTCCGTCGAGGTTGTCCATCGTGCGCTCCATCACATACGAACTGTAACTCAGCATATCGGGTTCGCAGACGGCGAGCAAGAATCGGGACTGCCGGTCAAGGACAATCAGCCCGCGCTGGAAGCCGGCATTGCCGGCGCTTTTTCCCCGCTGCTCGCGCTCACGCCTGATCCGACGGTGCCGCCGGTCCTGCCGATCTAGCGTAGCGCGCGTGGCAAGAGCGCGGCGCCACGCTTACCATCGCCGTGGATGCCCCGGCCAAGGCCCAGCACGGGCGCTTGGAACGGCGCATCCTCTGGGCGCTCGCTGATCCGGCCCAGAACGTCCGCGTGGGCGACATCGGTAGCCTCGGGGAGCCATGGTCGCACGTTCAGCAACTCTGCTTGATCGAGCGGCGGCGCATCCGCCAGACCACCGGCGAGGTGGAGACGGAGGTCACCTACGCCGTCACCAGCCTCCCCAGCGACCGCGCGGACGCCACGGACTTGCTCGCCTTCGCGCGGAGCCATTGGGGCATCGAGAAGAAGGTCCATGACGTCCGCGACGTCACCTTTGACGAGGATCGCTGCCACATCCGCGCCGGCGCCGCGCCCCAGGTCTTCGCCGCCTGCCGCAATCTCGCTGTCGCCTTGCTCCGCCGCTGTCACCGTGGCAATATCGCCGCCGCCCTGCGCACGAACGTCAGCCGCCCCCACCGCGCCGTCCACCTCGTCTTCGCCCGCGGCCAACCCTGAGGTGATGAAATTGCCCTCGTCTACACCTGACTAAGCTTGACGTGTAGACGGTGACACAGGTAGGATGCCAGAGCGTCGGGCCCCCATCGTCTAGCGGCCTAGGACATCACCCTTTCAAGGTGGAGATCGCGGGTTCGAATCCCGCTGGGGGTACTGCCACGCCGGTCAAGTGGTTGCCCTCTTCTGGAGGCACAGAGGTCCAGTCCCGCCTTCTGAGGGGGGCGGATCACTTGGTTGGCGCTCTAGAAACAGGAAACAGACGGTACCGGAGAGCACGCCTGAAGACCTGGCGCAGATTCGCGGTAACGAAGATGCTCGCCAGTCTGAGACGAACGGGCTAGTCCAGCGCTAGGCTCGTGAGTTTAGTAGTGGAAGCGTGCCTGTAAGAACTGGATCCGGTCCGCCTGGACCAGGTAGACCAGGCGGTGCTCCTGAGTCAGGCGGCGCGACCAGATATCCGGACCAAGGTGTTTCAGTGGCTCCGGCTTCCCGATGCCGCCAAAAGGGTCGCGCAGGATGGCTTCTATGAGCGTCAGCACGCGCAGAGCAACAGTGCGATTGGTCTCCACCCAGTAGGTGAGATCCTCACGGAAGTCTGGTTGGAGCACGGCGTCCCGCTGCCGCAGTGAGGCCTTAGTCTCCACTCAGACCTAACTCTTCGCGGAGTTTCTCGACGGTGATGACTTCCCCGGCACCCTGGCGCGCCTGCTCAATAGAGCGCAGCAGCCGCTCGGCATTCCGTGGCGAGCTGAGGAGATGGGCCGTCTCTTGGAGAGACGACCATTCCTCTTCTGCCACCAGCACGACGGGTTGCTTACCACGCCGCTCGATCACCACGACCTCACGATCATTGACCGCCCGGTCAAGCAGTGCTGCGAGGTGTTCCCGCGCTTCGGTATAGCTCGTGCGCACCATGGTAGTTCTCCCTTTCCGTACAGATATACTGTACAGAACTGGGAGTAACAACGCAAGTAGGAAAAAGGAGAGATCATGCGCACCACGCCGGCAACGTTGTCCCTGGCCGCCCGCATCCACCACCCACGCAGCCAGGATCGCTGCACAGTTTGAGAGGAATCAGCGCTGGCACACCCCAGTCGCCTCGCAGTGTTGTGCGTCAGTAGATTGCTACACGTGACCGGTGGCGTGGAGGACCCGCTGGTACGCTTCGAAAGTGGTAGCAGCGCACTGTTTCCATGTGAAAGTCGCCGAGCGCTGTGCCCCTGCTTCCGCAAGCTCCGCTCGCTGCGCCGGATTCGTGGCGAGCTGGACGATGGCTTCGGCGAAGCCGGCCGGTGATTCATTGCCAACGAGCAGACCAGCGCCTCCAACCAGCTCGACAAGCGCTGTGCCGCTTGTCGCGATGACAGGCGTTCGCGACACCATGGCATCGAGCGTTGGTAGTGAGAAGCCTTCGTAGGCAGAGGTCGTGACGTAGAGATCAGCGGCCGCGTAGAACGCGGGAAGGAGATCGCCTGACACGCCGTCGAAAAAGCGCACCGGCAGGTTGGGATGCTGCTGAAGGGCAGTGAGCGAGAGCCGGCGCCAGCGTTCGCTGCCAGCTCGCCCGACACGCCAGAGTCGGAGCTTCACACCGAGTCGCTGTGCATCAGCCAGGGCGTCCAAGAGGAGTGGAATGCGCTTGCGTGGCAGCTCGCTCCCCACGTTGAGCAACGTGATGGCCTCGCTCTCCGCTTCGCTGCCGATGACTGGCGCCAGGCGTGCTACGGCTTCAGCCTTGCCCCACACTCTGGAGACAGTTGGGCCTTCCGGCGTCACCTGAACTTGCTTGTCTGTCCAGCCCAACCGGCGCACGAGCGTATCCTTCGTGAACTGACTAGGCGTCAAGATGAGCTGGCTTTGCCGGCGCATGAGCAGCAATGCCATACGGAACAGAGTGCGGTCCAGGAGGGTCGAATGAGCCCGATCGTACCGGCAATAGAGAGCTCCAAGGTCGTGCACCGTGGTCACGATGGGTAGAGCTTGCCAGGTGCGCCCGGAGCGTGGCAGCGCTCTGTGCAAGTGCGACGAGAGCACGTGTGCGAGCTCTCCACCAGGAGCCGGTGCGAGCACGGGCAGCAGTGCCGAGAGGTCACGTCCCAGCACCTTCTTCCCTTGCCGGGAACCGATTCGCTCCGGTGTCACGCGGGAGCCGAGTGCTCGCAGGAGCTGCTGTTCATACTGCCCGGTTCCGCTGTGGGGATTGAGTGGCAGTCCGACGTAGGTCACGCGCACATTGGAACTCCCCGGTGACCACTCCAGCCAAGCCTGCAGGGCGCTAGGCGCAAGGTGGGCTGGCTCGTCCTCTGACAGTGTAGCCGGAGTCTGGGAGACTGGTCTCGATAGTGTGGCACGGTGTCAGGGCCGGCGATTGCTGACCACAATGGAGATGAAGCTGCGAGCGTTTTGAGTGATGGCTTCCCACTGCCCAGAGTTCACCAGCTCGGGCTTGACCAGGTTGCTGCCAACGGCTAGAGCGACGGCTCCGGCAGCTAGGAACTCCGCGGCGTTTTCGAGAGAGACTCCACCAGTGGGAACGATGCGGACCTGTGGAAGGGGAGCAAGAACCTCGCGGAGATAGCGAGGGCCACCCACGCTCGCCGGAAAGAGCTTGACCCAGTTCGCTCCAGCTTCCCATGCGGTGAGAATCTCAGTGGGTGAGAAGGCCCCACAGATGATTGCAATCCCATAGCGACGGCAGAGCTCGATGGTAGAAAGGCGGAGAGTTGGCGTGACGACGAACTGTGCTCCGGCAGTGATCGCCGCGCGTGCACTCTCTGGATCGAGAACGGTGCCCGCGCCAATCAGCAGGCGATCGCCGTGGCTTGCAACAAGATTACCGATGACATCGATGGCATGGCGATTGGTCAGGGTGAATTCGACGCAGCGCACTCCACCTAACAGCAGGGCATCGGCCAGTTGCTGTGCGGAGCTCAAATCATCGAGGCGGACAACCGCAGTGATCCCCGTGTCTTCGATCCATGTGACGCTCGGTCGGTCCGCTTCGGAGAATTTATCTGCCATGCTTGCTCCCCTATCTCAGGACCTGACGTGCTCCGTGGGCGAGGAACTCGCTAAGCTCTTCGCGTGTGATGGTGCAAAACTCTCCTGGAATCGTATGTTTGAGTGCTGCAAGGGCAGCCCCTTGATTGAGTGCCAAGTGTAGGTCGTTTGTGAGCAAGCCGTCGATGAAGCCAGCAGCGAAGGCATCACCACCACCCAGCCGATCGGCGATCTCGAAGGAGATCAGCTGCGACCGATGGGTCCCTGCTCTTCCGGATGCCAGCGCGGCAATTGAGCCGCGCAATCCACCGTCTTCGCTGCGTTCTGTGAGGATCGTCCATTCGACGCCGAAGCGCCGGCAGAGTTCTTCAGCTGCAGCCTCCGGGGAGCCACGTAGATGGAAAAACGTCTCCAGCGCTTCCGCACTGGCAAACACTACCGAACAGTGCGGAAGCAAGCGCTCGTATGCTTGTGCCGCCTGGCTGGCGGACCACAATCGAGAGCGATAGTTGAGATCGAACGTGGTCGTGATCCCCTGTGAACGAGCAATACGCAAGGCGTGCTCTACCGTTGCGAGGCTTTCAGCGGACAGAGCCGCTGTGATGCCTGACGTGTGAAAGATGCGGCAAGTTGCGAGGACTACTTCCCATGCGACATCACGTGGATGCAACGTGCTCGCAGCGGAGCCAGCGCGGTCGTAGACGACTTGTGAAGGACGAGGCGCCAGGCCCTGTTCATAGAAGTAGAGCCCAAGACGCTCGCTAGACCACACCGTGTGCTCGACTTGGACGCCGTGCTCGCGCGCTGTGCTGGCGACGAGCCGTCCGAGAGGGGACGTCGGGAGCTTGGTGACGAAAGCGACACTCCTGCCGAGGTGGGCGAGGGCGGCAGCGACGTTCAGCTCTGAGCCGCCCACTACTACTTCAAACCTTGTTGCCGATTCGAGACGGCCGTAACCAGGAGGAGAAAGTCGCAGCATGGCTTCACCCAACGCCACAACCTCAACCATAGATGGCTCGATACCTTTCCCAGATTGCGCCAGCAGATGGCTGGCTGGCGACGGCGCCTCGCCCTTCGACCTTCAGGCTGGCAGCAACCACGCCGACACGGGCGGCATATTCGAGTGACTGCCCTGCCAGTAAACCATGGAGGAAAGCGCCATTGAAGGTGTCACCCGCTCCGGAAGTGTCAACGATGTGCGAGGGTGACACAGCAGCCACGAACGTGCTTCTCTTGCTGTCGGCTACGAGCACGCCTTGTGACCCGAGCTTGACAGCAGCGCAAGCTACTCCCTTGGACAGGAAGAAGCGAGCGACTTCAGCCGGATCGGATAGACCAAGGACCGCCACCGTCTCTTCGGGTGCGGATGGGAGCGCGATGCTCACGAAGGGCAACACCTCCTCGAGGGCCGCTCGGGCCTCCATAACCGTCCACAAGCGTGGTCGGAAGTTGAGATCAAAGGCCACATCCCCTCCGGCCGCGCGCACGATCTCGCTGGCCCGCAGGGCGGTTGCTCGAGCAGATGCAGAGATTGCCTGGGTGATACCACTGAACAATAAGAGACGCGCACGCTTCAGAGCATCCTGGTCGAGGTCGCCAGGTTCCAAGGTGCTCGCTGCGCTGCCCTTGCGGTAGTAGATAAACTCCCGCTCGCCTCGTGGCTGCTGGGAGATGAGGTACAGGCCATTGAATCCTGCAGTTACCCGGCACCATGAGGTATCGATTCCTTCAGCCTGCCAGGAACTGAGGAGATATGACCGAAAAGGGTCGTCTCCCACTCGGGTGATGAAGCCAACAGATGAGCCGAGACGGCTGGCGGTAACCAGAGCATTGCACGTGTCGCCGCCATATGTCTTGGTGAAGCTAGTCGCCTCGGCCAGCGGAACCTGTGCAAAGAGCTCCACCATGCACTCACCCACGGAAAGGAGATCAGGCATGGCGTTGTTTGAGCGCAGCGACTCCTGCGTAGACCGCGGAGCTACCCAGCTCCTCTTCAATACGGAGTAGCTGGTTGTACTTCGCGACGCGCTCGCTTCGGGCGGGTGCTCCTGTCTTGATTTGGCCCGTGTTGAGCGCAACGACCAGGTCACTGATAGTGACGTCCTCGGTCTCGCCAGAGCGATGAGATACCACGGCTGTCCAACCAGCGTTCATAGTCATGGCAATAGCGTCGATGGTCTCGGTGAGTGAGCCGATCTGGTTGAGTTTGATGAGCACCGAATTCGCTGCCTTGGTTTCGATTCCTCGGGTGATCCGTTGCGTGTTGGTCACGAAGACGTCGTCGCCTACCAACTGCAGCTTGTCTCCAAAGGCGCGGTGTAGCGCTTGCCAGCCATCCCAATCGTCCTCTGCCACTCCATCTTCTAGGCTGACAATCGGGTAACGCTCGGCCCAGCGGGCATAGACCTCGATGAGACCCGCAGCGTCTAGCTTGCGCCCTTCCTTTCGCAGCACGTAGCTTCCATCCTCGTAGAGCTCACTGGCAGCCGCGTCGATAGCGAGGGCGATCTGTTCTCCGGGCGTGTAGCCAGCGGCCTCGATGGCGGCAATGATCACATCAAGCGCATCCGCGTTGCTGGCGAGCGCTGGTGCGAACCCACCTTCGTCTCCGACCGAGGTCGAAAGCTTTCGCCCGGAGAGCACGCGCTTCAAACTCCCGTAGACTTCCGCGCTCATCCGGAGTGCTTCGCGGAAGGAGGTTGCCCCAACCGGCATGATCATGAACTCTTGAAGATCTGTAGACTGCCAATCGGTATGCCGGCCGCCATTCAAGATGTTCAACATGGGCACAGGCAATACGTGTGCATTCGTACCGCCGATATACCGATAGAGTGGAGTACTGAGATAGTGTGCCGCGGCGTGAGCAACTGCGAGTGAGACACCGAGAATCGCATTTGCGCCGAGCTTCCCCTTGTTTCCTGTGCCGTCGAGATCGCGCAGGATCTGATCTACGCGCCGCTGCTCGGTGGCTGGCACGTCGAAGAGCGCGGGAGCAATCACCTCATTCACGTTACGCACCGCCGCGAGCACGCCAGTTCCGTGGAAGCGCGTCTTGTCTCTGTCGCGAAGCTCTACGGCCTCGTGAGCGCCAGTCGAGGCCCCAGAAGGAACCGCCGCGCGTCCGAGCGTCCCATCCTCGAGCGTGACGTCGACTTCAACCGTTGGGTTTCCGCGAGAGTCTAAGATCTCTCGCCCCCTGATGCTGACGATGCTGCTCATAGAGTGCGCCATTCTTCCTCAGTGATACTGGTCCTCGCGCCGTGCGACGACGCAGGCAGTGTACTGCCTCCCCGTAGCCATGGGCAATTATGGACGGTGAGTGCCACCAGGTCAGGGAATCCAGCGCACCCCCTCTTGGGGTACAGGTGATGCTTCGTTCAAACGTCCTCGGTGGTCGCGATCGATGAGCAGCCTCTGTATGCCGGCTGCAAACGTTACTTCGGAGTCATCGACCGGCTCGTAACCGATCACCTCACGGGCATTGGCGATGCTCCAGAAGGCTCGCGTATTGTTGGAGATGCCGTAAAAGATCTGGAAGGGCACACCCCAGCGGTTGCGAATGTCTCCAGTCTCGATGCTCTTGACCACCAGTTGCTGGAAGTCCCGATCGCTGATCCAGGCGCCGAGATCGCGCCGGTAACCGACAGGGTTATCTTCAAAGGCCGTAGGTGAGATGAGGCGGGGAGCGCCGATGCGTAGCATCACGGCTTCTACTGGCCGGCCAGTGATGCCACTGGCATAGACAAAACCGAGCTGTTCGATGGCTATTTTCGCCCACCCGTACCAGTTGTCGGAATAGGGAGGATCCTCCG
>JAMCRV010000106.1 GCA_023381555.1 Chloroflexota bacterium
ACGCTGAAGAGCACGATCGTGTGCCCGAAGAGGTCCGCGAGTACATCGAGCGGCACGGACTCTACCGCTGTTAAGGGTTTCACAGCCCTCCTATTGACGTTTCTTGAGCGCCCATTTAGCATGATGTTAGGGATACCTAAGTTTAGGAAAGAGTCCAAGCGATGTCAGTACTGCATCGTTACTGGGCAGTCTTCGGGCACACGATCGTGCTCTTCAGCGTCATCCTTGGTGTTCTCGGTGGAGTCGCCAGCGGCATTGCCGTACCAGCAGCTCCGTGGGTCGGCGGCATCGTCGCATCACTTCTCGTCGTGGCGTTTGGCGGTCTGGGGTTCACCCTGGCGGGGGACATCTTTGCGGCGACGTGCCCGTGCTGCTCGAGTCACACCGTTGCGACAACGTGGCGGCAGACGTTCCAGTGCCAGCACTGCCACGCTGTGTGCGTGCTTGCTGCCCTTCGCCAGCAACAAGTGGCACCGCGCCAGAGAACATCACCTTCGCCACATCTGAACCGCTGCCTTGAGGAACGATCAGCGCTCTGGCAGCGATGCGTTAGACCTCGAGGCTCACGCCAACCTCTGAGCCAACGGCCTTGAGTTGCTCGAGAAGATGCTGCTCCAGCTCTGAGAGATCTGGAGAGTGATACTGCTCGATCTCGCCCCGATCCACTCGAGCCGTCAGGCTCGGATCGAGGGGCAAGCGGGCCAGGAGGGGCGCGCCGCTCTCCGCGACGAGTGCCGGCCCCTGGCTAGGACCAAACACCTCGAGCCGGCTACCATCCACCGGATTCAGTACGTAGGCCATATTCTCGACAATTCCGAGCACTGGAGTCTGCAGCCGCTGAGCCAGCTTGAGCGCCTTGGTGACAACCGACACCGCAAGCTGTTGCGGTGTCGAGACGATCACAACGCCTTCCACTGGTAGTCGCTGTAGCACCGTCAGCGGTGCATCTGACGTCCCCGGTGGTAGATCAACGAAGAGATAGTCGAGGTCTCCCCACTCGACCTCACAGAAAAACTGTTGGATTGCGCCGGTCACCATGGGGCCACGCCAGATCACAGCATCGCGCTCGTTGTCCATGAGCAGGCTGATCGACATGATGGCAATGCCGGTGGAACTGAGCTGAGGGAGGAAGCGCCGCTCGCGCAGCTCCGCCTTGCCCGAGACGCCAAACATCTTGGGGATGCTGGGACCCGTGATGTCGGCATCGAGAATGCCAGTGCGCAAGCCACCTCGTCGTAGCGCCGTTGCAAGTAGACCGGTCACCAGCGACTTGCCAACCCCGCCCTTGCCACTCATCACCGCGATCACGTGCTGGATAGAAGGGGCAGACAGCTTGCCACCACTGAGAGGCCGCTTCGCCCGCGGCTTGATGCGCATTTCTGGCACGATGCCCGTCTGGACGAACGCTGTAAGGTCCTCGATGAGAAGACCGAGATTGAGCTGATGGAGGGCTACGCCCGCTGCGATAGTCTCATAGGCGGCGACGTGGCAGCTTGCGCACGGCAAGCCGTGCGCTCGAAACACGGCCTGTATACCTGGATACCGCTCTACGACATCTTGAATTTTGGTGAGTGGTGTAATCTGGACCACCACGGCTTGCCTCCTCACTCCACTCTCTCCTCAGTGTAGCGCGGTGGAGGACTGGTCAACCGCCAGGACACACGGCAGGCTTGTCATTCCTCCGGATTGGGGGCGCTCACTCCGTGGCGCTCCAGGAAGGAGGCTAGGCTGGCCAGTGCCGTCTGCATCCGCACGAAGGCTTCCGTGGGAGAGCGATAGACACTGAAGTACTGGTGAACGTCCTGGTCACTGCCCGACTTGTTAGTCATGTAGTAGAAGTGATCGCTTGTGCCGAGCAAGCACCAGATGTGCAGGAGCAGCGGATCTTCCGAGGCGAGCACCTGGGGCAGGAGCCGTTTCAGCTCCTCAAAGCACCAGCGCTGCGGGGCGGTGCCGAGCCATGCGCTCGTATCACGCTCGGCGTCTGCCCATGACACCGTCGCAAACGGTCCTACATCGATGATCCCCCGAGGGACAAGTCGATCGATAGCCTCAGTCGCAGTGGTCCACTGGACGTGCACGTGCCGCTGCACCATGCGCGGCAGCCACTCAAGAAACTGGAAGATGCCGGTATCCGCCCACACGTGGTTGCCGAACGCTTCATAGTCCATCGCCAGCACGATGACTTCATTAGGATTCCAGGCCAGCCAGTTCGCGAACACGTCAGCGTGGAGTGGCCAGTGCTCCCAGCTCTGGTTGCTGAAGCGATAGCCAATGTCGTCACTCAGCTGATAGTCGCGCAGCAGGATAGGCAACCCTTGATGTGTCCGGTAGAGAAAGTCGGGCGAGCGCCATCCGTCGAGGATGCGCTCGATGCCTTCCGTGAGGATGCCCCTGAATCCCAACCCTTGCACCGTGCTGGCGATGTCATTATTGAAGAGACACTCCGTGTTGCGGAAGAAGGTCGGGCGCCTCCCGAAGACACGCTCGATCTTGTCCGAATGCAGTTGAACCTGGCGACAAAACTCCGATCGCTCTGATCCGAACAGGCTCGTGAGCGAGTGGTAGTACGTCTCTCCGGTGAACTCGACGAGGCCGGTGCTGGCCAGCTCCTGGAAAAGCTCGATGAGACCAGGCTCCCAGCTCGACGCCTGGTCGATGAAGGGGCCGGAGAGCGCGTAGTTGACCTTGAATGGCCGGTCACTCGAGGCGTGCTCGCGCACGAGATCACGAATGAGCAGCGTGGCAGGCCAGTAACACTCCCGGGCAACACGGTGGAAGACCTCTTCGTTGAATTCGTCCTCGAAGAGATGACGATAGAGCTCGGCAGGCGTCTGCTCATCCATGCGACGCCGTTCCGGGTAATCCCGCAGTCGATAGGGCTGGTGTGCGAACAGATAGAGGCTGACGAGCGGCATGGCTTCACCTCCGTAGGGATCGCGGCCTTCTTGGCCAGACAGAGAGTACACCAAAGACGACAGCAGCGGCAAAGGCAAGGTTGCCACGTAGATCATGAGCCTGGCTCACGAGGACGCTTCCGCCAATGAGTGCTCCGGCCGAGAGCGCCGCGGTGATGAGTCTTCGCCCCGTGCCCTCGAGACGGTTGATGTCTTGGGCAAGCCCGTCGAGATCACTAACACGCACCCGCAAGTCTCCGCTATCGAAGCGGTTTAGCACCCGGTCGACCGTCTTCGGGAGTGCAAGCGCGATGCGGGCGTACTCGCGCAGCTCCCGCATAATGACGTCGCTGGTCTCAGTCTGGCTACTCCGGCCCGTCAGTTTCCGAGCATACGGTGTCATCACCTGGACGACGTTGAGCTGCGGGGCGAGACCAGTGCTCAACCCCACGAGCGTCCCGATCGCCCGGCCCAGAAAGACGTAATTGGCTGGAATCTGGAACGGCTGCTCGTAGATGAGCTCCTTCACTTCAGTGAAGACTTCATCCGGGCTGATCCGGCTCAGCTCAATCAAGGAGTTGCGGTAGAACTGTTCAAGAAACCAGGCTAGGGCCTGGCGAATGACTCGCTGATTTGCTCCCGTACGCAGGAAGCCAAGCTCGCTGAGCGTACGGGTAGCCGCATCAGCATCCCGATCTACAAACGCATTGAGCAGGTTTCGGGCACCGCGACGCATCTGTGGGGTGATCTTTCCCATGAGACCAAAGTCGAGGAACACGATCACCGGGCCTGATCGCACCAGTAAGTTGCCAGGATGGGGATCGGCATGGAAAAAGTCGAGCTCGAACACCTGCCGGAAGTACGCTTCAAGCAGCGTCCGCGCTACCGCCATCTTGTTGATACCTGCTGCTTCCAGGGCGGCATAATTGGTGATCTTGATTCCTTCGCAGTACTCGAGCGTCAGCACGCGCTCGCGCGAGTGGCTGTGATAGACCACCGGTGCGTAGACAGTTGGCCAACCTGCGAAGGTATCCCGAAAACGATCAGCACTCTGGGCTTCGATGCGGTAGTCGAGCTCATCGTGGAGTGTATCTTCGAACTCAGCGATCACTCCGTTCCAGTCGACATCACGCGTAATCGTGGTGAGGCGGCGCATCCACGAGATCACCCAGCGTAGGTTGTCGAGATCGATGGCAATGATGCTAGCGATGCCTGGGCGCTGGACTTTCACTGCAACCTGCTCCCCAGTAGGGAGGGTGGCACGATGTACCTGCCCTAGGGAGGCGGCGGCAAGCGCTTGCTCCTCAAAGCTCGCAAACCAACCGGCAAGCGGCCCCCCGAGCTCCGTCTCTGCAACCTTCCGAATTTCTTCGAAAGGCAGCGAAGGAACCTCATCCTGGAGCTTGGCGAGCTCCTCGATGTACTCCGGAGGGAGCAGATCAACACGACTCGAGAAGAACTGCCCCAGTTTGATGAGCAAGCCACCCTGCTCGATGGCAGTCTCACGAAAATGCGCTGCCTGCCGGCGCCTCATACCCGGCAAGCGCCGGCGCACAAATATCTCCCCGAAGGTGTGTCGCAGCAGCCATATACGCCAGTAGTCGATGATGAGGCTGAGGAATAGGAAAAAGACGGCACGAAAGCGCTGGCGACGGGTCCGGCGCCAAGCCCGAGTGTTGGGAGGGGGGAGCAGCGTGTGCTGTCCGGCCACGCTTCGCTCCCCCTCGTATCACTACGCCAGCACCCGATAGCGGCGCCGCGTCACATTGGTGAGGTAGCTCGAGTACTCACCCACGAGCCGGTCAAGCGCCTTCTGCACCCCATCGTAACTTGCATCGTCGGCCTGAACGTCGAGCAGGTAATCGGGCTTGCCTTCGCGCGACTCATAAAGCACCGCCTGCTGCACTCCAGGAAGACGGCGAAGCTGACCCAGACCATCATCGGCGTCATAGGGACCGATGGGACCATCGGGGATATCAAATGTGATAACACATCGTACCGTTGCCATTGCCTGAGCCCTCTCTGAAGGCATTCTCACTTGCCAAAGAGGCAAGTTCTAAGCGATCAACCACCCTACGTATCGCTCATCGCGGGTAATTGTAGCCGCCAAGCATCAGAGAAGTATTGGCGACGCATATTGGTGTAGTCTACTATTGCCGGAGCACACCGCGAGCAGACCCGAGGAAGCGGGGAGCGAGAGAGCACAATGAAGATCACAAAAATTGAGACGATGCTCGTCAAGCCGCGCTGGTTATTCCTCAAGATGTTCACTAATGAGGGCATCATTGGGCTTGGTGAACCGATTCTCGAAGGTCGTGCTCTCACCTGCCAGGCAGCAGTCAAAGAGTTCGAGCCATGGCTCATCGGCGAAGACCCCACGCGCGTGGTCCACCTCTGGCAGTCCATGTACAAGCACGCCTTCTACCGCGGTGGCCCTCTCCTCACGAGCGCGCTGTCCGGTATCGAGCAAGCCTTGTGGGACATCCATGGCAAATGGCTTGGCCTTCCAGTCTACCGCCTCCTCGGCGGGCCCACTCGTGACCGCATCCGCGTCTATGGCACTGCCGGTGGCAATGATCCCGAATCAGCAGCAACAAGCGTACGCCAGGCCATTGCAGATGGCTTCAACTGCATCAAGGTCGGCGTGGCCCGTCCGCTCCAAGGCCGGCTGATCGAGTCTCCGGCAGTCACCAACCATATCGTGGAGGTTTTCGCCGCAATGCGCGGCGCAGCCGGACCCAACGTTGACCTCGCCATCGACTTCCACGGAGCGATTCCGCCACAGACAGCCAAGCGTCTCGTGGCGGCGCTGGAGCCCTATCATCCTTTCTTCATCGAAGAACCGGTGCAGTGTCAAAACGTTGACGTACTCGCAGACATCGCCCACTCCACGTCAATCCCGATAGCGACCGGCGAGCGCCTCTTCACGAAGTGGGGGTTCCGCGAAGTACTCGAAAAACGTGCCGCGAGCATCCTCCAGCCCGATCTCTCCCACGCCGGTGGCATCTTCGAGACTCGCCTCATCGCCGGTATGGCCGAGTCGTACTATGCGGGGATCGCTCCCCATTGCCCCCTCGGTCCCATTGCACTGGCGGCATGCCTCCAGCTTGATGCCTCCATCCCCAATTTTCTCGCGCAAGAGGGTGGTCGCATCACCGGCGCGGGATACATCAAGCAGCCTTTCCGCCACGAGAATGGCTATCTCCCTTTGCCTACGGCTCCCGGCCTGGGCATCGAGCTCGACGAAGAGGCGCTGCAAGACAAGATCGGCCACAACTGGCAGAATCCCAGACCCTACGCAGAGGATGGCTCCGCCATCGATTGGTGAGCCATCCTCGCCACCACAGTTCGCATCTGGTCTGGCAGGAACTCCTGATAGCGGCATAACAGTGCGACTTCCCGGCCGTTGTAGGCGAGGAAGAGAATGAAGGGCACGTGCAAGGGCTTCCAAGTGATGACGCCTTCTCCGGCACCTCGGGATCGTGGGAACTGCTCCGCGAGATCAGCGACGCCCTCGCCACTCGCATCGTGAGTGCGGCGCCGCTTCCCACTGCCGGCTTCAACAACAACCGGCTTTCCTTGCTCATGACAGCTGACTACGATCGTCTGGTGCTGAAGCGCTACTTCCGAGATGAGCGCCGGCGTGGCGAGCGGGAATGGCAGGCACTCGGTTTTCTCTGGGAAGTCGGAGTGCGCTGCCTTCCTCAGCCACTGTTTCGGAGCTCCGGGCACGATGCCACGGTATTCAGTCACGTCGAGGGGAGGACGCTCCAGAGCGATCGTGCAACGCTCCTCCAGCTCGATGCGGCCGGCCGGTGCTACGCTACTCTCGCCAGGTGGCATCCGGCCAGCCTCAAGAGAACCTTCCCTGAGGCGGTCGGCGCTGCACTCTCGCTCCAGCACTACACTGCCACGATTCGCCAGCGCCTCGCCCACCTGCAACAGGAAGCCACGAGTGCCGCTCCAGCGCTGCGGACCATTCTCCAGGCGCAAGACGTGGTGCACTCGATAGCTACCCTCCTCGAAGAGCTGGAGCGAAGCGCGGCTGGGCGCAATGACTCCGTTGCCCGCGCAGAGTGGGTGCTCTCCAACGGTGACTGTGGCCCCCACAACATACTCGTGCGGCCGTCAGGAGCGCTCTGCCTGCTCGACTTCGAGAATGCTGGATGGGAAGATCCGCACGCTGTCATCGCCTCCTTCATGACGAGCGACCGATCCATCGGGCTTCCTCTTGAAGCGGAGGAAGCCCTCATCGCGGGGTATTGTGGCGCAGCACAGGTGCACTGGCAGCCGGAACGTTACCGGCTCCTCTTGGCGCTGAACCAAGTGGCCTGGTGTGCGATCTACCTCCAGAGCGCCACACCGAGCGTCCTCATTCGCAAGTGTTTCGCCGATCCCCTCCTCGATGTGCCTGCGACAGTGGAGCGGCAAATCGAGCGTTACCGCACTCGCTGGCCCATTGCGCGAGCAGCCGCTGGTGCCGTGTTGGGCTGAACGTGCGGAATTCGCAGGCGTTGCGTCCTGCGTTGAGCATAGCGTCACGCGAGCTGTACTACAAAGATCCTTTACCTCGATTCAACCAAAGGCGGGCTAGACTCTGTCCACACGTGGCTTCACTTTCACACTCGAGTGGTATGGTCCTCATAGGGTAGGCCCGAGCTTGAGGTGGGCAACTGACGATGGCGGTGCCGCGAGCACTCGAACGGATCGCAAGCCGCTCCAGCGATGTGATCGCTGTTCTCGTAGTGTGGACGCTCATCCTCTTCCTCTTCTGGCGCCTAATTACACCAGACGTCGCTGCACGTGACTACTACGTCACCGGCGACTTCACGTGGAAGGAGCAGGCTCAAGACATTGTTGTCGCCCGCTCCTGGGCTCACGGTGCGCTACCCCTTTGGAACCCCTACATCTATGCCGGCCAGCCTCTCGCCGCTGATCCAGGAGTAGGGCTGTTCTACCCCATCGGTTTCCTGTTCGACGTAACAGCTGGATCTGGTGGCGTGCCTCTCCTCCGGCTGGAATGGCGCGTGATCATCGACTTCTTCCTGGCCAGTGCCTTGGCCTATCTTTTCCTTCGCAAGGTGACGGAGCGTACCTTGCCTGCTCTTGGTGGAACACTCCTCTACACCTTCAGTGGCTACCTCACCAGCTTTCCGCCCCACCAGCTTGACATCCTCGAAACAGGGTCGTGGCTGCCTCTGCTGCTCCTGAGCATTCACCAGATCGTCCACCATCCAGCACCGACACCATCACAACGCTGGCGTTGGACCCTCGTTGCCGCACTGGCGTTCGGGTTGACTCTCCTCGCCGGCCACCCGCAGACTGCGCTGCTGGCGTGCTACCTGGCCGCAGCCTATGCCGGATATCGCATGGTGACCCAGCGGATGCTACGAGCTGCCGTGCCCCACGCCCTCGTCGCAATCGCGCTGGGTTTGGGAATCGCATCGATGCAGGTCTTTCCTTCCTTGGAGTTCTTTCCGCTATCCAACCGCGTAGACATCTCAAGTGCAGCGGCGCGACTGGGGCTGAAGCCCTCCGCACTCCCTGACCTTGTGCTACCGCACTACGCCGGCGAGGCCGCCCTCTACCTTGGCGGCGGCGTCTTGGCGCTGGCCCTGTACGGGGCGTGGCGCTGCTGGCGCCAGGGGGGCGGTTTCTGGATCGGTACAGCGATCATTGCGTTGCTCCTCAGCCTGGGAGGGCATGAGCCTCTGTATCCTCTGTTCGCAAAGCTGGGCTTCAGCCTGATCCGCGATCAGAGCCGGGCCGTCTTCCTGACCACATTTGCCACCACTGTCCTTGCCAGCCTCGGACTCGCCGAGCTGTGGCAGCGACCACGCGACCGCTGGCTGCTCGGACTGAGCGCCGTGCTGTGCGCCCTTGGGCCACTGGCAACAGTGCTTCTGCATCGAGCCGGTGATACGCTGGCCAGCGGCGTCTTGGATACTCCACCCGCGTTGCGAGCCTCCCTGGCCCTCGTCGTGGCGGCGATCTCCCTGGTGAGCTTGGGCGGTAATCAGCGGTGGAGAGGAGCTCCCATGACGCTCGCGAGCACCTTGCTCATCGCCCTGCTCACCTTCGACGGGCTGGCTGTCAACTGGTGGAACAACATCACACCTCAGCCACCAGCGGTCGACGATGGACTTCCAAGCACCATTCGCTACTTGCAAGCGCTGCCCCAGCCATTTCGTGTGGCGACGGATGGCGATAGTCTCATTCCGGCGAACGATCTCGGCAACTATGGCATTCAGACTGATCAGGGATACAACGACTTCCGCCTGGCCAGTATCAACACCTTGCTGATATCATCGAACACCTGGCGCGTATGGCAGTTGCTCGACGTGCACGAGTTTCTCACCACACGCACGTTCGGCGCTCCTTTCACCCTGCAACACATCGAAGGGCACGTTCACACGTATGGCATCGCCGGTACCCTGCCTCGAATCTGGGCGGTGTGGCAGTACACCGTGATATCCCAAGAGCACACAGCCCTCACTACCGTGCTCGGCAAATCATTCGATCCTGGGCAACGCGTGGTGCTCAATCGCGCCCCCGACCTCAACATCCCCGTGTTGCCGCAGCATGCGCAACAGATCAGGGAACGCACCATTTCCCCGGAGCAGACCATCGTGATGACAACGCTCGATCGGCCCGCCATTGTGATACGCAGCACCGCGTACTACCCCGGATGGATCGCCAGCATCGATGGCAGGCCAGCACCCCTTCTTCGAGCCGATGGCGCCATCCAGGCGGTCGCCGTTCCAGCCGGTACTCACACGATTGTGTTCTCTTTCGATCCGTGGAGCATCAAGATCGGCCTAGGAGTGAGCGGGCTGAGCATCTTCTTGATGCTCACCTTGCTACTGGCCACATATGCACCCCTGCTGGCGCGCGCTCCCGGGCAGGTGCGACGCAGGGTGCTTCGTACCCCTGCAGCAAAGGAAGAAGTTCACTAGCGACCGGCCACAATCCGAAATCCCGGGCCCGAGCAGTAGCACGAGCCGTCTTGCCCTCTTGTCAGGACATGCCGGCCATGGTAGATTTCCGAGTGCGCCGACGGACTTGCGCCGGTGATGAGAGCACCAGGAATGGGCTGCGCTCCAGCGGGCGATTGCTGGAATTGGCAGACAGGGTGGACTTAGGATCCACTGGGGTAACCCGTGAGAGTTCAAGTCTCTCATCGCCCACCGCATTGCTCCGGAGGCACGTAACCTGGCGGAAGTGGCTCAGTGGTAGAGTATCTCCTTGCCAAGGAGAGGGTCGCGGGTTCGAATCCCGTCTTCCGCTCTTGCAGCAGGTGAGCAGGCGCGCTCCCTGCTTCTTTTTGTTCGCGTGCAATCCGGCAGTAACGGGTCAGTTTCAGCGCCAGGTGTCGGTACGGCGCTATACTGGGTCAATGTCTGCCTGAGGAGTGAATAGTGACAGCGCGTCAACAGCGAAAGAAGTCCAAGCAGCCTCAAGAGGAAGCAGTGCTTCCCCTGACCGTCGCCTCACAAGAGCGTTTGGAACGGAGTCGAGTCGCTCTCACCGTCGCGGTTGATTCCGAAGTGGTCCGCCGCGAGACCGATCGTTCCTACCAAGCGCTCGGCAATCGTTACCAAGTGCCCGGCTTCCGGCGCGGCAAGGCCCCCCACGCCATTCTCAAAACCTACCTAGGCGAAGAGCGTATCCGCCAGGAGATGATCGAGAGCCTGCTGCCGAAGGCGTACCGACAGGCAGTGCTCGATTCGGGCGTCGAGATCATTCCTGATGCTGATCCAGACGTCGAGATCCTCGAAGCAACCCTCGACGGCACCGTCACCTTCAAAGCCACGGTTCCAGTTGCCCCCACCGTCGAGCTTGGCGATTACCAAAGCATCCACATCGAGCGCCAGCCGGTAGAGATCACCGATGCCCAAGTGGATGAAACGATCGAGCGACTACGAAGGGCACGCGCCACC
>JAMCRV010000068.1 GCA_023381555.1 Chloroflexota bacterium
CGCGCACATTCTCGGTGAATCGCTCTGTCGGCAAACCGTTGTCGTCGAAGCCAAAAGGGTAGAAGACTTCTGCGCCGCGCATACGGTGGAAGCGGGCAATGACATCGGCGTGGGTGTACGAAAAGACGTGCCCAATGTGTATCTGCCCCGAGACAGTGGGAGGAGGCGTGTCTACGGAGAAGACCCTGTCAACGTTGCGCACGTTGAACTGATACGTGCCGCGTGCTGACCATTCATCGATCCAGCGCGCTTCCACGCTGCGGAAGTCATACTTCCCCTCGAGCGCCCCCATGTTTTCTTCGCTCCTCACGATGCACTTAGGCAGGAAACTGAGCATGCTTGTACCATGCGAGGAGTGTGCGCCGAGGTCTCAGCGATGTCGCCGCGCCTTCGCTGCCTGCCGGCGTCGTGCGCGGGATGATGATGGGATCGTACTCGGACGCTGGTGCGCCAGTTCCCGGCGCTTCCCTTCTTCCGCAGCCAGTGTCGCGTTTGCGGCGCGGATCCTCCGCCGCATGAGCCAGAAGCCAGGGATAGAGCCGAGCGCTGAGAAGGCGAGGGCAAGCGGAAAGAAGTCGAGCACAGCTTGTGCCGTCTTCGCCAAATTGTGAGCTGTGGGTCCGGTGAAGTAGTAGGTGACGAACCAAATGACTTCCCAGATCACCGCCATAGTGATAATCAGGCCAATAACCCTGGACCACGGAGGCTCGGGCATTCCGGGCTTCGCTGGGA
Source organism: Chloroflexota bacterium (assembly GCA_023381555.1). Lineage (GTDB taxonomy): Bacteria > Chloroflexota > UBA4733 > UBA4733 > UBA4733 > JAMDCW01. The sequence goes on from JAMCRV010000068.1 coordinate 733, forward strand.
AGAAGAAGTCCATCAGGCTGCGCCGGGGCTTCGGCGCAGGGGCACTCGACTCCGTCTCGGTGATGGTGCCGGTGACCGCGCCGTTGGACTTTCCACGAGATGGCACCACGCGTGTCATCCGGGGAGGCGTGGCCTTACTCTGTGGCTGGCCACTGGGTGCTGATCTACGAAAGAAGGGTCGCGGCAGTGCGGGCATCACTCCTCCGAAACTGTTGACGATGGACGCGTCTCGCCTGTCTCTCTGCTGGTCCGCGAGGAGACCCGGTACCGTTTGCCCCGCAGCCTGCGCAAGCGGTGTCCAAGACTCTCACGAGCCCGCTCAGTACTCGAAAGAGCGAGAGCGCGCTCTGTCATCTGAATTGCTTCATCATACGCCACAAGGCGGTGTTCATAGAATTTCGCCAGCCAAATAGCCGCTTGCAGCCCGCACGGTCCGCCAATCTGTGCAGCGAGCAGAAATACCTCCCGAGCATCGTCATTGCGACCGAGCTGGAGGAGACAGCGCCCCAAGCCCCAGAAGGCCTCCGATCGTGCCAAGGCGGGCAGATATCCGAGCAGCGCGCGCCGGAACGAGGTGGCCGCGGCGTCGTATTGCCCAGCTTGAACCAGCAAGTTACCAACAGACAGTGCATCTTGCGGATGCATGCGTGGTGGGGCTGGCTCGGCGTGAATCCGGGCGATGACTCCGGCCAGTGCGACCATAGCGAGTACATCGCGCCGGTTGTGCTCGAACACTGGCTGCAACGGCATAGCGTCACCGGAATGGAGGAACCGATAGTAGAACTCTGGAATGAGAGCGCTCGGTACGTCGCCGGCTCGCCACTCGTCCAAGACCTGCCGCTCGAGGTTGGTGAGTGCACAGCTCCGTAAGCGTGCCCTCCACAAACGCCGCGCTGGGTTGAGGAGATCAATGTGTTCCTCTGGGAGTGCGAGCTGACTCCGGATGAATGTTGCTCGAGAGCGCAGTAGTGGCACGTCGAAGGCTCTGCCATTGAATGTCACAAGCGCTTGGGCGCCTGCGCAAAAGCTCTGAATAGAGCGTAATAGTGCCGGCTCTCGAGTAGGTGATGTGAGGAAGACCTGGCGTACGAGCAATCCGCCGCTCTGGACCCGAGCCATGCCGACGAGGAAGGGGTAGCTGTTTGCACTGCCAGAGAGTCCGGTGGTTTCTAGATCGAGGAAGACGAACTGATTGGCATCAAGCCGCACCCGTTGAGCGGTGAGATGGGAGAGATGGACCGTTCGCTGAATGAAGTCGCTGAGCGCTACCGAGCCGTACCGGTACGAATCTAGGAACAGGCTATCACGCGAGAGAAGGCCCGATTCTTCCCCTGGCGCCCAATCGAGGTCAGTCACTCTGGCGGGTGCGTGCGGCGGCGCGTCACATTCACTCGGATAGGATGGGTCCAGCAAGGCACTCCTCCAGGATGCGCTCCGTGATCCGAAGCGCTGAAGCCTTCCGGCGATCATAGAATGTACTCGGACCAACGCACGCGGGGCAACCGGCACTACAAGGACAGCGGCGAATGATGTCCCGGGCCGCAACAAGTATCTCATCCCAATGGGCATGGAGGCAAGCTGCTAGTCCGATCCCTGATGGCACGGCGTCGTAGAGATATAGCGTCGGAGCTTGCCCGATGCGCGAGCGAAGCTCGACGTGCGCGCGGACATCTCTCGGATCGCAGAGTGCGAACACGGGGGCCAGTTGCGGGAGCATGCTCGCCAGTCCACTGAGGGCAGAAGAGACGTCGTTCGAAGGGAACTCGGCACGAATGTGTGCTGGCAGTGCCAGCCACGTCGCAGAGGTGTGCATGTCGAATGCCGGGAGGTGAATCGGCCCCCATCCCACGTTCTCGTGAGTCTCGAGCCTGATTTTCTTATAGATACTCGGTCGGATCGTGATTGCGATCTCACCCAGAGAGCGCACGGTAGCTCCCTGAGACCGGGACTCACTAATGTCCATCACTTGAAGGTCGACATCGAGTTCAGCGTCGGTGTAGTAATCGACATTGACCTGATGTACGTATGCCTTGTGCTCCGCAACGTCGTAGCGATTGACATGGAACTGGCGACCTTCGTGCAAGTAGATGGCGCCTTCGTGCAGCATTGTGAGCGAGGAGGGATAGTCCATTTCTCCAATTACGCTGACCTGGCGTGTCTCATCGACGATGACGACGTTGTCTATGCCGGCTGAGCGCAAGTTCACATCGGCGGCCGGAAACTTCTCACTCGCCCAGTGCCATACACCGTCCGCGTGGTGAAGTATGTACGCGCTGGCGAGTCCCTCTAGCATCTGCTCAACCTTGATCGATTGCAATGCCTCACCATCAGCAAACGGGAGCTCGAAGGCGCTGCATTTGACGTGCGCATTGAGAATGAGCTCGTTCATAGGATTGATCGTCGCGCCTTCCGCCGTTCCTGAAAACAGGTAGCCCGGATGCGTCGCTAGAAACTGGTCCAGCGCTGTGGAGCTGGCGATCAGAATTACTGCTGAAGCCTCACGACCACGGCCAGCCCTCCCTGCCTGCTGCCACGTGGAGGTGATGCTGCCTGGATAGCCCACGAGAACCGCTGCTTGAAGGCGCCCGATATCTATTCCGAGCTCCAAAGCGTTGGTAGACACGACCGCTCGCACATCCCCACTGCGGAGCCCCGCTTCGATTTCCCGGCGCTGCGATGGGAGATATCCACCGCGGTATCCGCGTACCGGCCCAGATACTTCGTCTGGAGCTAGCTTCAGACTGCGACGAAGGTAGGTGAGGAGCAGCTCTACCGAGAGGCGACTTCGCGCGAAGAGTATGGTTTGGACATCTGCCCTCAAGAAAGCCTCCGCGAGCCTGATCGCTTCGTGGAATGTCGAACGGCGAATGCCCAGGTCAGCGCTCACCAGAGGGGGGTTGTAGATGATGAAGTGCTTCGCTCCCCGAGGTGATCCGTCGTTGTCCACCAGGGAAACGCGCTGGCCAATCAGTTGATGAGCGTGCTCTTGTGGATTGGCGATCGTTGCGGAGCTACAGATGAATTGGGGCCTTGATCCATAGAACTCACAGATCCGTTGCAACCGCCGCAGCACGTGGCTGACGTGAGACCCAAACACCCCCCGATAGGTATGGAGCTCATCGACGATCACAAACTCCAGGGACTCGAAAAGCTTGATCCAGCTCGTGTGGTGAGGAAGGATACTCGCGTGTAGCATATCCGGATTCGTGATGACGATGTGTCCGGACCGGCGTACCGCGCTGCGTGCGGCTGCCGACGTATCCCCATCAAAGGTAAAGGCGCGGATCTCAGGCTTGATTGGAGCGCACAGACCGCGAAGCTCTGCGAGCTGATCCTGCGCGAGCGCCTTCGTAGGGAAGAGGTAGAGTGCGCGCGCCTGAGGCTTTTCGAGCAAGCGCTGTATCACTGGCACGTTGTAGCACAGCGACTTTCCTGAGGCTGTGGGCGTGACGACGACGATGTTTTCGCCTCTGGCCACTCGAGCAAAGGCCTCGGCCTGGTGGCTATACGGATGCTCGATGCCACGGTCCTGTAGAGTGGCGAGAAGGCGATGGTCAAGGGTGGTGGGCCACGTCCCGTAGCAAGCCGGTGTCGGTGGCAGTGTCTCCCAGGCTGCGAGGCAGCCCTCAGGAGACGTCTGGCGCAACCAGCTTAGGACGGTATCAATGTTTCCCATAGTGGGAAGGGAACCTCCAAGGCGGTATTGTCGCGCATCATGTGTGCGAGTATACCCCTATGGCTCTGCGGCCCTGCCTGGTGTAATGCTGTAGCCCAGCAGTAAGGCCGCAGGACACAATGGGTGCGTTCGTTGTTGGTGCGCTCGTGAAATGTTGCAATGAGCACGATGGAAATGGAAGCTGTTTGTGACGTCTTTTTTCGACCCGCCCGTCACTGTCGCGTGTACTGGCTTGAGTGGATTCGTCGGCTCAGGTGTTATTGAGGCGCTTGGGAAGCAGTTTACCCTCCTAGATCTCTTCCACTCGAGTCCCGCCCTCGGAGTAGGCATTGGGGATCACATCCAGCTCCCCCATTCGGATTCGGATCTCAACAGGCTTGTCGACGAGCTGTCGACACGGGGAGTCCGGAGTATCTTGAACATCGGAGGAGTCGCTTCAGTCGATGCCTGTGAGAGCGAGTCAGGAGATCGATCGGGAAGCGCCTTTCTCGCGAACGTCATTCAGCCACGCGAGTTTGCCCGCTCGTGCGCCCACAGTGGTGTCCGCTTCGTCCACGTGTCGACAGACTATGTCTTCGATGGTAAAGAGGGACCCTACCGAGAAAGTGACGTCTCTGACGGTGCCGCAAACTGGTATGGCGAAACGAAGCGTCTTGGCGAGCTGGCAGTGCTCGAGACCTCTGCGACGGCGGCAATAGTGCGCATCGCGCTTCCTTACGGCCCGGATCATCCGCGTAAGTCGGACATTGTGCGACTGGTGCGATCCCGCCTTGCTGCAGGGGAGATCTTTGCCGGAGCGGCTGATCAGCTCATCACGCCGACTTGGCTTGGAGATATTGCAGAGACCTTTGTGTGGCTACTGAACAACTCCGGCAGCGGAATCTACCACTGTGGCGGCGCCACGCTGCTGTCACCTTACGAAGCGGCGCTGATCACAGCTCGGACGTTTGGTCTCGATGAATCGCTGATCCAGCGATCGACACTGGCCGCCATCACAGTTGGCGGCCGTGCCCGCCGCCCCCAGTTGCCGGCTTTGCTGAGTAGCCGTCTGCTAGCCGAGAGCGGTGGTGCTGTGCGTCTCTGTGGCTTTGCCGAAGGAGTGGGACACCTCCGCTAACCTCTACAGGGGGCTGAAGTCCAGTACACGCTTTCTACTCAGATTACCCCTCGCCCCCGTGCTTCTCTCTCCAGGCCCAGAAATAGGTGACGGAGCCGCCGTGACTCATACTCAACGGCGCCGCTGCGATGACCTGCTCGATGAAACTCTGTCGCGACAGATCGACAAGTGGGGGACAGCCCAGTGCATCACGGTAAACAAGTGCCCAACGACGGTACGGATCTCAACCGGTTACGGCCGGAACAGCCTTCTCGAGCCTGACGGAGAACCTGCGATGAAGCAGCGAGGGCAGCTTTAGCCGTGCCTCCCGGATACGGTCTGGGATCAACTCGCCCATCAGCAGTTCCGGCTCTTCGCCAGCGCGTGCCCTGACCACCCCAAGTGGGTCGACCACCATGCTGGAACCCGAGTAAATGTTCTTTACTTGATCACAGGCGACCATATACACGGTGTTTTCGATCGCCCGGGCGCGGACTAGGACCTCCCAGTGGTCCTCCTTGAGGAGACCATGCACCCAGCCGGAAGGCAGCACGATGGCCTCGGCTCCCCGATCGACAAGGCACCTGGCCAGTTCGGGGAAGCGGACGTCGTAGCAGGTCATTACCCCGAAGGTGATCCCGCCCAGCTGGAACGTCAGAGTCTCACCATCCCCGGGCTTGATCTTGTCGGACTCCTTGTGGCCGAAGGCGTCATAAAGGTGGATCTTTCGGTAACTCCCGATCAGCCGGCCATCGGGGCCAATCGCGACCAATGTGTTATAGACACGTTTGGCGTCAGCTGGCTCCCACATTCCGCAGATGACGGTCAGGCCGTTGTTCCGGGCCACTTCACCGAGTCCCTGGACGAACACACCGTCCAGCGGTTCAGCAACCGCAACCAGCGACTGCTTGGAGTCGCTGAAGTGAGCCATAGCGCCCTCCGGGAAAACCAAAAGCTCGGCCCTTGCCGCGCTGGCCTTGGCAGCCAGTTGACGCATCGTCTCCAAGTTCTCCGTCTTGTTGGGCGTGGCTCCCATTTGCCCCAGAGCTACCTGCATCTGTTTTCCACCTCCTACGTTGCGGGAACCTGGGCTTGGCCAGACTGGCTGATGGTGCTCGGCTCATCTCGTGCTGTGAGCGGGCGCTCGGGGTGGACGAATATCCAAAGGATAGCGCCTAACGCTCCTGCCAGCGCCATCACCAATAAGGCAGCCGTCCAGCTGGATGTGAGCCCGACTAGAAGGGCGGTGAAGATCGGGCCAAGCGCGGAGGCGAAGTTCCCCCAGAAGTTAGTCCAGCCGGTGAGCGACCCGGTGAAAGTCGGAGCCAGATCCTGGGCGGCTGACCAGATCGAGACTTGAGTCAGGCCGATGGCCCCCAAAGAGACCATCAGGCAGATGATCATCCCGACCGGACTGACCACGCGGGATGCGATGATCAGAAAGGCCGCCGAAATAATGAACCCTGACATTGCAAAGGGCACGCGCGCCGCCCATTTGGAGTTCGTCCGCCTGTAGACGCGGTCGGCGGCCTGTCCGGTCACGAAGACCATCACGAAGAGTGCCACCCAGGGCAGCGAGGCAGCCCAGCCCATCTGGGTGAGAGAAAAGTGACGGGCCTTGATCAGATAGGTGGGCAGCCAGATCGTGAAGAAGCTTTGGATCAGGATGAGCAGGAAGTACTGGATCCCTATCGACCAGAACTGCAGGCTGCCGATGAAACGCCTCCAGGCGCGTGGGCCGCTCTCCTCACTCTCCTTGATGGCCGTGTTCCGTCGGATGTACTCCGCCTCGGCCGTGGACATCTCCGACATCTGCTCGGGACGATCACGGAAGAAGCGCCACCAGGCGACTGCAGTGATGACTCCGGCGGCGCCGTAGATGTAGAAGGCCCACTGCCAGCCAAGGCTCTTGACGATGAACACGGTGAGCGGGGCGCCGATGATCGGGCCCAGGTAGAGACCTCCGAGCAGGATCGAATTAGCCTTGGCCCGTTCTGCATCCGGGAACCAGCGCCTGATGGCATACACGCTGGAAGGCCAGTCGGCTGCCTGGCCCAGGCCAAGCAGGCCCCGGATGGCAACGAACGAGCCGACGCTGAAACCCAATGGGGTGAGGATCGTGAACAGCGACCACCATCCGTTCGCCCAGGTGAGGAGTTTGCGAGCCCCGTAACGCTCGGCCAGCAGACCTCCGGGGATCTGCAGGAAAGAGTAGGTCCAGGCAAAGCTGGTCAGGATAAGCGACATCTGAAAAAGCGTGAAATGGAACTGCTTTTGGATGATCGGGGCAGAAACCACGATGTTGGTCCTGTCCAGCGACATCACGAAGGTCAGCGGGAATAGGATCAGCGCCATCACCATCCAGCGGACGTTGCCGGGCCGCGTATTCATCCTCGCGGTCGAATCAGGAACGGGAGGAACCCCCTCAGGTGTCATCTGACTATCTCACCTCCCATTGGCTGGTGGCGTTTGGCTTCAAAGAGCCTGCGTGCGCCGCTGAGATCGGCTAGGGACGCTCCCTGATCGAGCTTCCGTTTCATCTCAGGCTCCGCCGCCTCTTTCCCGGCCAGAATCGGGGCCAACCGCCCGGCATCCTCCACGCTGAGAACCGCCACTCCATTTTCATCGGCAAAAATGAGATCGCCGGGACAAACTGTCACCCCGCCGACTGTGACCGGCACGTTGATAGCACCTTCAAGTCCTAGGAGCCGGGTGGTCAACGCCGAGACCGTTCGATAGAACATTGGCAGCCCCAGATCATCGATCTCGGCCAGATCCGTGATGGCGCCATCAACGATGGCGCCCGCCACCCCCTTGACGTGGGCGGCGTAGCTGACTCCCCCGCCCCAGCAAGCCCTGTCGCCATCTCCGGACTGATCTACCGTTATCACGTCACCTGGCATGACCACATCCATGACACAGTGGACCGCCGTGGAGTCGAGATGAGGTATGCGGACAGTGACGGCCGGGCCGACTATCTTCAGGCGGGTCTGATTTGGCCGTAGACCTCTCATGAACCCGAAGTCTGTGAGGTGGCCGAGAGTGGACGGACTGACTTTCTTGAGCGCGTCGATCAAGCTCGGATCGACCGCCGGCCCGCGCTTACCCTCTACGAACACGCGAAAGCCCTCCTGCCAGAGTGTGCAGATAATACCCTGTACCTGCCGGTCGCGCTAGTACGGTGACGAGACTTGCGCTGATGGTGCCACGGATCCGTGCACGACGGTCACGCCTGGATCGTGCTGCGCCAGGGGGCGATCGAACTCATACTCTCCCAGTATCAGCCAGCCGGAGAGCGCTGATTCGATCCGGCTGTATCCCGACTACGTAAAGGCGTCGGGGTGGAGATCGTCCTGGACGTCGAGGCACGGCATACCCACGTGCTGCGCCAGGGCTACCCGCTGGAGACACCGTTGAAACGACGGCCGTGTGGTTTGACGGATTTCCGGCTGTTCGATCCCGACGGCTACTACCTATGAGTGACCTCCCGCCCAGCGCTGTGAGGCACAAGGGAGAGTGGCCGGAGGTTCCGGAGTAAGCCTTCTTCGCCCATGGGTGAACTCCTTTCATAACCGGCAACGCTCTGCCGGCGGCGGAGAAACGGTTCCTTGCATGGCGGGGCTAGCTCCGGAAGTCGTCGTCGGAACTGACGGTAATGCGCCGATAAGCGGAGAGGAGATCGCGCGTGCGTGTGCCAATGTCAAAACATATGCTAAATGGGTTCGTCTGTCCACAGGGTGACGATTGGTGGCCTACTGCCCCGAGCTATTGGCCAGAGTGTGGTGCGGTGTTCTGACTCTTCCCTAGCATCGTTGCGTCAAAGGCGAGCGGAAGTAGAGCACGCGTGCTTGTGAGGTGGACGGCGCCGTGTAGGTTGCACAGGAGAACAGCCGCTTCGGGCGCGAGCTCGAAGAGGACCTGCCTGCAGGCGCCGCAAGGACGAACCGGCTCCGTAGTGTCAGCTACGACAGCCACAGCGCGTACGCTCATAGGGCGTTGCTGGGCGGCAACGAAGAGTGCGACGCGCTCTGCGCACATGCTCAGCCCGAGAGAGGCGTTTTCGACGTTGGCTCCCGTGACAACGTCACCGTTGTCGAGGAGAGCAGCCGCCCCGACGCAAAACCCAGAGTAGGGGGCGTACGCGTGCTCCCGCGCGTTCGTTGCGGCATCGACGAGCAGCGTCTGTGCAGAGCTGGTGAGAGCCATCAGTCAGCGTGGCCTTCCTCTGAAGGAGCGTCCTCATCGCCTGTGTGGCGGTCGATGCGGATGCGCCGTATCCGCCGTCCTTCCATCGTGACGACGGTGAAGGTGAGAGCATCCGCCGTTGCCACGTCGCCTTCTTTGGGGCTCGCACCGCGCTGGGAGTAGATGAGTCCAGCCACGGTATCGTACGTGGCTGATGAAAGGTGTGTATCGAGCAAGTCGTTGATTGTCCCGACCGTAACGCCTCCATCGACGAGATAGGTGTTCTCATCGATCTTCTCGACCTCGGGTGACTCTATGTCGTATTCGTCCTGGATGTCACCAACAATCTCTTCGAGCAGGTCTTCGATCGTCACGATCCCAGCCATGCCTCCGTATTCATCGAGCACGATGGCGAGGTGAACGTGACGAGAGCGCATATCGTGGAAGACCTGAGAGATCAGCTGCGACTCGGGTACGAAGTAGGGTGGGTGCATGATCTGCCTGAGGGTTCGCGCTGGCTCTCCCGGCTCCAAGAGGCGCAGCAGATCTTTTACATAGAGCACACCAATAGGGTTATCGATGGTTCCTTCATATACAGGGATGCGCGTGTGCCCCCCGCTTACGGCGGCACTGGCCGCCTCGACTATGGGTGTGTCTACGTCAAGAGCGACTACATCGATTCGGGGGCGCATCACCTCACGCACAATGGTATCGCCGAAGTCGAAGATCCCATGAATCATCGCTGATTCCTCTTGCTGGAGCACGCCCTGTTGCTCACTGGTGTCGACGA
>JAMCRV010000015.1 GCA_023381555.1 Chloroflexota bacterium
CCGTGTCCGCCTCTTGTGGCTGCTAGGCCCATTGGAGGCGCTCCGTCCACACCAGATTAGCCTCGTGGTATTGCTCTGGCCGCCCGATGTCGAACCATCTGCCTCGAAAGATGTGACCGTATACGGCGCCGCGACTGCACAGCCAGCCTGGGAAGTATCCTGGCGAGTCCATATTGTTGCCCTCAGCACGGTATCGGTGGAGAAGAGCCAGATGCTCTGCGCGGTAACAATAGACCGCGATGCCCATGAACGTTGTGGATGGATGCTGAGGCTTCTCGACGAAGCGCGCGATGCGCCCGTCTGGCGCAAGCTGCACTTCGCTGTACTGTGGCATCAGGTCGAGCCGGCCAACGTCGTAAAGCCCGACGGTTGAGCCACGCTGATGAAAGGCCATGAAGAACGGCCGCAGGTCAAAGTCGAAGAGGTTGTCACCGGCGATGACAAAAAGGTCATCGGCGATTCCTTGTTGTTGCACGGTGAACAAGATGTCGCCGAGAGCTCCCAGCTTGTTGCTGTCGCTTGTTGTACCGTCATCGATAATGGTGATGGGAAGACGCCGTATTTGCCTAGCAGCCCACTCGGTGAAGTGACTCGCGAAGCGAGCGTTCGTCACGACATACACTTCGGTCATCTCGGGTTGGCGTTCCACCTGGTCAAGAATGTAGTCCACGATAGGGCGTCCGGCGATGTGCAGTAAGGGTTTGGGCCGGTCCTTTGTGAGATCGCCGAGGCGCGTAGCGTAGCCTGCACCGAGGATCAGTGTTTTCATCCTGCGTTGAATTCCCTTTCTGAATTCGCCCTGGCCTCGTGTGGCGCCTCGTCATCTGGCGCTGCCGCCTTTTTGCAACTCACTCTGTCACCAGTGTAAGGATAAACGTGACAATAATTGATGATGGTAGCCTTGTCGAAGATGAATAAGTAGATTGCTAGTGATGAGGTACGACCAGAGTGGCAGGATGGAATGAGTTGCTCGATCAGTTGCACGAGCTCGCTGATCTCGGGGCTGCGACCGCCATCCTGGACTGGGACCAGCAGACGAAGATGCCACCAAAGGGCGCAGAGGCACGTGCTCATCAACTAGCGACCCTCCAAGGCATCCACCACGAGCGGCTCACAAGCGCTGCTTTGCGTGACGCGCTCGAAGGAGCCGAAACAGCAGGCGATGGTCCGGCTCCTTTCCGTGGAGAGGCGGGGCAGGCGCTGTTGCGAGAGACTCGACGGATAGTAGAGCGCGGTAGCAAGCTGCCGGTGCCCTTTGTGAAAGAACTCGCCTCGGCGAGTTCGCGAGCATTTGAGCGCTGGCAGCGGGCTCGCGCAGAATCTCGCTTCATAATCTTCCGCGATGATCTTGCCCGCCTTGTCGATCTGAAGCGTCGGGAGGCGCGGTACGTGGGCTATCGTGAGCATCCCTACGACGCACTGCTCGATGAGTTCGAGCCAGGACAGACAGCAACGGCAACGGCCGCAGTATTCCAGGAGATTCGCGGACCCATCGTCGCGCTGCTTCGGGCTATCCAGGCGAGCCCACGCCAGCCACGGCGAGAGATCTTGACCCAGCACTTTCCGAGCGACAACCAATGGGCTTTCGGCCTTGAGGTCCTCAGCACGATGGGGTTTGACTTTGAAGCTGGACGTCAGGATACGTCTGCACACCCGTTCACCACAGGCTTTTCCCCTGGTGACGTCCGTGTAACGACGCGGGTATACGAGAATGAGCTGCCCGTTGCTCTATTCGGAACGATCCACGAAGGTGGCCACGCGCTTTATGAGCAAGGGTTCGCGCCTGAGTTGATGCGAACCCCACTGGCGAACAGTCCGTCACTCGGGATGCATGAGTCACAGTCGAGACTCTGGGAGAACGTCATTGGTCGCAGCTCCGCCTTCTGGCGATATTGGTATCCTCGCCTCAGCGCTCGGTTTCCGGAGCAGCTCAGCAGGATTCCGGAAGAAGACTTCGTTCTCGCGATCAATCACGTGCGGCCGAGCTTTATCCGTGTCGAAGCGGATGAGGTGACCTACAACCTGCACATCATTCTTCGCTTCGAGCTTGAGGTGGCCCTTCTCGAGGGGAGCCTGGAGGTGGACGCGCTACCTGAGGTCTGGAACGCCAAGATGGATGAGCTGTTCGGCATCGTGCCTGAACGGGATGCTGACGGTGTGCTCCAGGATGTGCACTGGTCCTATGGGTCCTTTGGCTACTTTCCGACCTACACGCTGGGCACGCTCTATAGTACGCAGCTGTGGATGGCGCTCAAGCGAGTATTTCCCGATTTCGAGGATCGGATTGCCCGCGGTGACGTGCTGTTCATCCGTGAATGGCTCCGTGAGAATATTCACCGCCATGGCAGCACATTCGTCGCTCAGGAGCTTCTACAGCGGGTCACTGGTGAGGGCCTCAACCCGACCCACTTCCTCGGCTATCTGAGGCAGAAGTTCAGCGCGCTGTACCAGCTCGTCTGGTGACCTTGTCAGGAGGGCTGTCGCGCTGCAGTCATCTCTGCCCGCTCTCGGCAGCGTTCTTCAACAGGCTAATACCGCGTTCCAGCACGACGTCGGGCAAGGTCTGCATCTGTTGCTGCGCGCGCGGAAACTCCAGCGTTCCTGGAAAGATCGGCTGGATGTTCGGCGGAAGGGTGGCCACAACATCTGGCGTGAGCCCGTGGCGCCAAAGGGATGTGCCATCTGGCGTGAGCCATTCCTGGGTTCCCAGGAAGAGTGCAGAGCCGTCTGCGAGCCGATAGGTCGACAGCACTGTTCCCGTACCAAGGGTCTGGGTTCCGACAAGCTCGGCGCGATGATTGTCGCGCAAGGCGGCGGCGAAGATCTCGGCCGCGCTGGCGGTACCCCGGTTGACCAGCAACACGATTGGCGTAGCTATGTCTACCGGATTCCCTTGCACAGCGATGCGCTGCTCCCGTCCCTGGGCATCGCGCTCAACCAGCACGGTGCCCGACGGCAGAAACGCGCTCGCTGCGGAGACGGCCTCATCGAGCAAGCCACCGGGATCATTGCGAAGATCGATGATGAATTCCTTTCCGCCCGCAGCGGTGGCCTGCTGGACGGCAGTGCGCAACTCGGTGGTGGTGCCCATGCTGAAATTATGAACAGCGAAGTCAGCAATCGTGGTTTCTGGCAGCAGCTCCCAGCGCACCGAAGCGGCGTGGATGACCTGGCGTGTCACCGAGAGCGTTCGTACAGACGCACCGTTCGCGGGCGCAATGGTCAGCGCCACCGCTGTACCAATCGGACCGCGAATCATCTCGGCCACCTTCGACGGGTCGAGACCAGATGTGGACACGCCACCTACCGCAACAATGCGGTCACCCAGTTGGAGGCCAGCGGCAGCAGCTGGGCTGTGGGGATAGACCTGGTCGATCACAGCTTGACCGCTTCTGCCGCTGATGACAACACCAAGGCCGCTCACGCGGCCTTGGAGCTCGTGCTCCTGCTGCCCGTATTCTTTCGCTGTGAGGAAACGGGTGTGATCCGGATCGTCCAGGGTGGTGAGCATGCCGCGGATAGCTCCGTACTCCATGGCGTTGGAATTGATTTTCGAGCGATCGACGTAGTGCTGCATGACGAGGCTCCACGCTTCATTGAAGACGGTGATCTGCCCGCCACCAGCGGTGACTGTTTCGATACCCAGGAGCGAGCGTACGAGAGGCGCCGACCAGACGCCAAGGCTGTAGGTGCACAGACAGAGTAGGCCAATTCCGAGTGTTGTCAAGAAGATCTTCCAAGAGCGTTGCACGGGAAGGTCCTTTCGAGGCACTCTGACATGATAGATTGCGCCCGCAGGGGCAGATGAAGAATAGGAAGCAAGGGCAGGGGAGCGCAGAACGTGCGGATCAGTGTGACCATTCCGAACTGGAACGGTCGGCGCTACCTCGGTCCTTGCCTCGCCGCGCTGGCAGCTCAGACACGATTGGCCGACGAGGTGCTGGTGGTGGATAGTGCTTCTACCGATGGGTCGGTCGAGCTCGTGCAGCGAGACTATCCGTGGGTGCGCCTGGTACAGCTGGGCAGGCGGCCCGGCATCGCCGCAGCATTCAATGCCTGCGTCGAGTACAGCAGCGGCGATGCTATTGCACTCCTCAACAATGATACGGAGCCCGCACCCGACTGGCTGCTTGAGCTCGAGCGCGCGCTGTCGGAGGATCCTTACGCCGGCTCGTATGCCAGCAAGGTGCTTTTTCTCAAGGACCGGCAGACTATTAACTCGACAGGTGATTTCTACCGGCGCGATGGTCAACCTGGCAATCGTGGCGTCTGGGAGTTGGATCGTGGACAGTACGATGAGCGGTGCGAAGTATTCAGTGCGATGGGCGCAGCAGCGCTCTACCGCCGTGAAGCCTTTGCCGATGTTGGACTCTTTGACGAGGAGTTAGAGTCGTACTGTGAAGACATCGATTGGGCCTTTCGGGCGCATCTGCGCGGCTGGCGCTGCCGCTATGTTCCCCGAGCCACCATCTTCCATCACGGGAGTGCGACCGGTGGTGGTCCTTATGCTTCGTACTGCTGCGGTCGTAATTTCATCATCGTCTTCTTCAAGAACATGCCACCGGCACTCTTTCGACGGTATCTGCTGCTGCATGTGGTCAAAGAGCTGTGGCTGACACTCAAGACACTTCTGCACGTTCGTGAGCAAGCTGCTCGTGCCTGGCTGCGAGGTCAAGGGGCGGCAGTGCTGACGCTCCCCCACACGCTGGTGCGGCGCCGCCTTATTCAGCGGGGACGGCGCGTCACGGATGCGGCGATCGATCAGCTGCTTGCGGGAGATTGGCGCTTTTGGCTGTGACAGAGAGCGAGCGGTGAGTAGCGTGGATGAGCAGTCGGGTCAGCAATCCGCTCCATCTCCCCAGACTGTCGAGGCTGCACCACCCCCTGACTTGGAGGTGCCCGGACTTTGCGTGGTGATTCCAGCGTACAACGAAGCAACCCGCCTGCCCGGAACACTCGAGCGCGTGATCTCCTATTTACACACGCGGACCTATCCGTGGAGTGTCATCGTGGTGGACGATGGCAGCGAAGACAGCACACTGATACTGGCGCAAGAGTGGTCGCAACGGGAGCGGCGCATACAAGTGATCGCCAACGATCATCGCGGCAAGGCCTACACCGTGCGGACCGGTATTCTGGCTGCTACGCTGCCTTTCGTCGTTTTTTCCGATGCTGATCTCTCTGTGCCCATTGAGGAGCTCGAGCGACTTCTTCCCCCCTTGATCGCTGGCGCCGATGTCGTGATTGGCTCGCGCGAGGGGTCCGGGGCAAAACGATTCAATGAGCCCGGATACCGGCACGTGATGGGTCGCATCTACAACTTACTCTACCGCACTGCACTCCTGCCTGGCATTCAAGACTCCCAGTGTGGCTTCAAAGCATTCCGCACCGAGGTGGCGCACCGCCTCTTCCAGCGGATGCTGTTGTACGGTGCGGACGCCAAACCGATACGTGGTGGGATGGTGACAGGTTTTGACATTGAGCTCCTCTTCCTTGCCCGCCGCTGGAAGCTTTCCTTCGTTGAGGTGGGTGTCGAGTGGTACTACGGTCGAGCGAGCAAAGTGCGACCGGTGCGGGACACTGTGCGCATGGTCGTCGACGTTGTCCGTATTCTGCTCTATGCTCGCTTGGGGCGCTATGACAGGATGGAGAATGTAGGATGAACAGCATCGATGCTGCGGACGGCTCCTTACCTCCGCGCTCATTGAACGTGGCGCCTGCCGAAGCAGTAGGTGTGTTCCATCTCTTGTTGCTTGGCCTGATCGTTGCCGTCTTCCTCGGTCTCGCGGTCCTCTGGGATCGCGAGACACCGCCATTCAACAACCCTGATGAACCAGCCCACTGGAACTACGTACGGCACGTGGCTGATACCTTCACTTTGCCCGTGCTGCGCAAGGGAGATGCCCCTGCTCAGCTTCTTAACCACCTCGTCAGCGCCCATTTTCCGCCGGGGCAATCCATCGCGGCGATCCGTTACGAGTCGCACCAACCTCCGCTCTATTACGCAACGGCTGCGGTGCTCTACAAGCTCACCGAGGGTTTCCCACTGAAGCGGCACGTCGAAGTGGTACGCCTGTTGGCCGCACTCTTCGGCGCTGGCACCATTCTTCTCTCATGGCTCATTGTGCGCATGCTGGCGCCGCGTGAGCCCTGGTTAGCGCTTGCTACAGCTGCCTTTGTCGCCTTTGTACCGATGCACATCAACATGTCTGCCGCGGTGGACAATGACACCCTGAGTGATCTCCTCCTCACGCTGACTGTCGTGCTCTTGCTACGCTGGGTACAACGCGGCGTTGGCTGGGGTGGCGCCATCACTATTGGTCTGATCATGGGTCTGGCTGGCCTGACAAAGGTGTCCACGCTTGTGGCCCTGCCGCTAGCGCTCCTCGCTGGCGTGTTGCGGTGGGGAAAGGTAGGACCAAGCCGGCAGGAGCTGCACCCACTTAGCGCACTCATCGCTGCCTATGCCGTCATGTTGCTCGTGTGGGGCTGGTGGGTGCTTCGTAACCTCATCGTGTACGGTCTGCGTGATCCGCTAGCACTCGTCATCAACCGTATCGTGGTCTCGCAGCCACTCACCGGCCCGATCACCCTCGCGGCGGCGCATCGCTTTGGCTCCATTACTTTCCACTCATTCTGGGCGCAGTTCGGCTGGATGGGCATTCCTGTGCCCCAAGTCTATCCGCCGCTTGAGATCCTTACCGTGCTTGCCTTTTTCGGCACGCTTGTAGCATGTACGCGAGTGCTACGCGATAGCTCGAACGAATGGTCTCTTACTCGCCGTATGGGTGAGGTGTTGCTCGTGCTCGCGTGGCCGGTGCTCGTACTTGCTTCGGTAGTGCAGTACAACCTGACGTTCATTCAAGCACAAGGTCGCTACCTGTTTCCGGCAATCGGTGGCTTTGGCTTGTTCTTTATGCTTGGCCTCTCCCGGCTGGCCAGCCCGCGCTTTTCGACACTCGTACTTGCCGGGGCTTCCTTGCTTCTGGCACTCCTCTCCGTCATCATGCTTCACAGCGTCGTCATTCCCGCCTGGCGGTGATGAGGAGCTTGTCGGATATCTCTTCTTGATTCGGTCCGCAGTGGAGTGGTGACGCGGCACGAATCCGGCGATCTTCTCTCGACATCACCCGTGAATCAAGAAGTACGCCGTGAGCACGGTGCCTACCACGATCACGAAGAAGCGTACGATGCGGGGATCGATCCTCCTGGCAAGCGCGGCTCCGCCATAGCCACCGACCAGGGCTCCCACGACCATCGCGATGGCTGCCGTCCAGAGCACATTGCCTGCGAGGATGAACGTGACCACTGCGACCCCGTTGATGAAGGTCGCGAGTACTGTCTTGATGGCATTCATCTCGTGGAGGTTATCCATACCAAAGAAGCCTAATGTGGCCAGCATGAGTATGCCGATACCGCCACCGAAGTAGCCGCCGTAGAGCGCGATGATAAGCTGCAGCACCGCCACAATGGCGAGTGA
This sequence comes from Chloroflexota bacterium, assembly GCA_023381555.1. Classification (GTDB taxonomy): domain Bacteria; phylum Chloroflexota; class UBA4733; order UBA4733; family UBA4733; genus JAMDCW01. The sequence continues at coordinate 7,481 of JAMCRV010000015.1, forward strand.
GAGCAGGCTGTCTTGTGTCGGAGTGAAGCCGGCTGCACGAAGTCGCTGCGTGATGCTCCGCCCGAAAGTGAACAACAGCGTGGCGAAGAGCAAGAGAAATGGAATGAACAGCTTGAAGGTGGCTTGAGGCGTGTTGAGCAAGAGCACGGCGCCGAGGAAGCCGCCCACAAGACTGGCGAGCGCAAGGACTACAACGAAGCTCCGATCCTGCTGGGCAAGCTCGCGGCGATATGCCCCGGCGCTAGCAACTGAGCCCGGCCAGAGGGCCACAGTGCTCGTGATGTTTGCAGAGACAGGGGCCACGCCGGAGAAGATGAGCGCCGGAAACGTGATGAAGCTGCCGCCTCCAGCAACGGAGTTGAGAACTCCGGCCAGTGCTGCGGTGAGTGCGAGCAACAGTAGCTGGCCGGTGGACAGCGTGGTCATAGCGTCCCTTCAGCCTGCAGGGTGCACGGCGCAGCACACCGTCGACACCGTACCAACCAAGATGGCGAGCGCCCGGATGTGAGGAGGACCGGAAACGCTAAGAAGCTCCGACCACCGGTAACGGCCTTGAATCCGCCTGCAACCAGAGCAGCAGCGAAGGGCAGCAGAGCGTGACTTGGTGGCACAGAGCGCAGCACCTAGGCGGGAGGAATGAGGATGGTCTTGAGATTGGAGCCTCCCCGTGCTGTCTCCATCGCGGCGTCAAAGGCGCCGAGAGGGTACGAAGCAGTGATGAGACGGTCGACGTTGACCTTCCCGGTCGCAATGTACTCGATAGCCTTAGGGTAGCAGTACGGACCAAGATGGCTCCCGTGGATCGTGAGCTCCTTCTGGTCGCCCACAAGCGTCCAGTTTATCGTCGCTGGCTCATTGAGGACGCTGAAAGCCACGAAGGTGCCGAGCCGGCGGAGCATGTCGAGCCCCTGCTGGGCAGCTGCGGGATGACCGGCGCATTCGATGTAGACGTCCACACCATAGCCGCCGGTGAGCCGTTTCACTTCGGCCACCGCGTCGACCTCGGCGGGGTTGAGCGCGACATCCGCGCCGAGCTCCCGAGCAAGGTCAAGCCGGTAATTCTTGACATCAACGGCGATGAGCATCTTCGGATTGTAGAGACGCGCGACTTGGAGCATGCATAGGCCAATATTGCCAGTGCCTGCCAGCACGACGGTGTCCCCAGGCTGGATGTGCCCGCGCTCTACCGCGTGGACCGCGCAGGCCAGTGGTTCGATGTAGGCGGCTTGTTCAGCACTCAACCGCGGATCAATTGCGTGCACACGGCTGCCAGCCGGAAAGCGGATGTACTCCGCCCACCCCCCTTCGGCCCGCTGTCGCTTGAAGCCGAAAATGACGTGTGGCTCGCACATCCAGTAGTGGCCCTGTTGGCAGAAACGGCAGTGACCGCATGGGATGATCTGTTCAGCGATGACGTGATCCCTAATGCTGACACCGTGCAGCTCAGCGGCACGTTCCCCTAGGGCGACAACACGGCCGGCGAATTCGTGGCCCGAGATCACCGGGGCTTCACAGTAGCCACCCTTACCACCTTCTCCCCAAAAGAGTGGGCCCCCGGTGAAGCACTTCATGTCGCTCGCACAGATGCCGGCTGCTCCCACTTTGACAAGGAGTTCGCCTGGTCCAGGCGCAGGGATCGGACGGCGCTCGACGCGATAGTCGTGCGGCCCGTAGCATACGACACACTGCATGGTCTCGGTAGACATCATCGTTGCTCCCTGCCTCGTCGCCTGGCTGGCACTATGGTAACAGCGCTGCCGCGCGTTGGCCCGGAGCTTGCAGACAGACTGCCGGGCGACATGACACACGTGGAAGGAGTGCGGAGGGAGTGCCGTGCTATCCTCCGCGAGACGGGAGCGAGGAATGCAGGTAGGAGCACAGCTGTATATCTATCAGCAGCGAAGTGCTGCTGAGCTGGGACGGCCATTTGAGGAGGCTCTCAGGCAAGTTCTGGCTGAGGTACACGAAGCGGGTTATGCGGGGGTGGAGCTACCGCTCGATGTCGTGGGTACATCACAAGCCGTGGCGAGCACCGGCGATCTCCTTTCCGTACATGACCTTCAAGTGGCTTCGGTATATGCGAATGCCAAGCTGCACGCAGGGAATCCAGCAGAGACGGTGTGGACACTCCTCGAGCAGATGGCAGAGGTGAAGTATCTCGGTGTCCGTACGCTCGTCGTTAATCCCTTGCCAGAGCGAGGGCGGGTGAAGACGGAGGACGAGCTGACAGAGCAGGCGCGATGGCTGGACCAGCTGGGCTCGCAGCTCCAGGGACGTGGTCTCAACTTGGCGCTGCACTTTCACGCGCCAGAGCTGCGAGACGATGGGCGCGAGCTGTGGATCGATCTCGACCGGACGACTCGCGCCAATCTCAGCCTCTGCCTCGATGTCGATTGGGCTTGGCGGGGCGGCATCGATCCCCGACGCATTCTCGATCGTTACGCTGATCGGGTGGTGGAGCTTCACGTTCGGGATGCCAAGGGCGGGAAGTGGGTACAGGCGCTCGGCGAGGGCGATTATGACTACGATCCCATTATCCGGCGTTTGGAGAGCGCTGACTTCGATGGCTGGGTCTACGTCGAGCTGGCGGACGAGCCGGGGATGGTATGGACGCGGTCGACGAAGGACAATCTGAAGCGGAGCAGAGGCTGGGTGCGGGAGCGTTTCGGCGCGTAGGACTTGCACAGGG
>JAMCRV010000075.1 GCA_023381555.1 Chloroflexota bacterium
ACTCGGGCAGCGGACTACTCGGCGTGGGTGGTCTACTGCAATCTCGTTGGCGGCCAGGATGAACTGGTGTTCGACGGTCGAAGTTTGGTCATCCACCCGAATGGCAATGTGGTTGCCCACGGGGCGAGCTTCCAGGAGGATCTTCTGATCGTTGATCTCGACTTGGATGCCGTGTGGGAGGCGCGCTTGCATGAACCGCGGCCGCGTAAGTTGGACGTGGATCTTCGGCTAGGGCGGGGTGAAGAAGGTCGAGACCATGGCGATGATGCGGTTGTGGTGACGCCACACTATCTTCCCGGAATACTGGGGAAGGTTGCGCATCCTTGGCTCGATCACGCGCTGCATATTGGCGTCGAGGATCGAGATAGTGCACCTTGGGATTGGATTGGTTCACGTGACGCGTTGCCAGATCCCTCCGATGAGTCGTTAGAGGGCGAGGTGTACCATGCGCTGGTGCGTGGGGTGCGTGACTATGTGAGGAAGAACCGCGTCAGTGACGTCATCGTCGGAATGTCCGGTGGAATCGACTCCAGTCTCGTGATCACTATTGCCGTCGATGCGTTAGGTGCAGAGCACGTTCATGGCATCGCCATGCCAAGTCGTTTCAACGCCAGTGCTAGCGAAGAAGATGCGCGTCAGCTGGCAGCGGCTCTTGGTATCGACTTCCGCGTCATCCCTATTGAGCCGATCTTCACAGCGTTCCTGGATGCGCTTGCCCCGAGTTTTACCGGAACCGCTCCTAATGTTGCTGAAGAGAATGTGCAGGCACGTACCCGCGGATCGCTGTGGATGGCTCTGACGAACAAGTTCGGGTGGATCGCCCTCACCGCTGGCAACAAGAGTGAGATGGCTACGGGCTATGCCACACTCTATGGCGATATGGCGGGGGGATTCGCGGTGCTGAAAGATGTGCCGAAGACGCTCGTCTACCGGCTGGCACGATTTCGTAACACGGTCGCCGGCACCGGGCCCATCCCAGAGCGTGTGTTCACGAAGGCGCCTTCGGCGGAGCTGCGTCCCAACCAGAGGGACACGGACAGCCTGCCCCCCTATGAGGACCTCGACGCGATTCTCGAAGCATACATCGAGCGAGATTGGGATTTCGAGCATTTGGTGAGCGCTGGACACGCACCAGCTACGGTGGAGCGAGTGGTGCGGCTCATTGACGGCGCTGAGTATAAGCGCCGGCAGGCACCGCCAGGAATCAAGATCACACCGCGCGCCTTTGGGCGCGATCGCCGCCTACCTATCACCAACAGGTTCCACGAAGGCCCTGCCGAATCCTGAGCGCTACCGTAGGAGGCCTCATTGCGGCCGGCCGTTCTTCTGATGAGAGCACACGAGAAGTCTCTCACCTTGATGGGCCAACTGCTCGCTCAGAGTCAAGCTCTTGGTGCCATCGCAGGAGGCTCGTAGGTTGCTGTAACGGTGGTGCGAATCCCTCCGCGCACATTGAATTCCCCGACTACTTCACAACGGATAGGTTCTATAGCACGCACGAGATCATTGAGAATGATGTTGGTCACGTCCTCGAAAAAGTGTCCTTCATTGCGGAACGACCATAAATAGAGCTTGAGTGACTTCAGCTCGACACAGCGTTCAGCGGGGATATAGGTGATACGGATGGTTCCGAAGTCGGGCTGGCCCGTGATGGGACACACGGCTGTGTACTCCGGGCATACGTGAGTCACGACATACCGGTTCGAGGGATGAGGATTAGGAAAAGTTTCTAGCGCTTTTGAGGGTTGCGATGGCACGAAAAGCTGCTCTTCTAGTGGTTACTCTTCGCGGTTATTTGGCGTCTTGGGGTAGTCGCCGCAGCATGTATCCCACTCCTGGCTCACTCACGATGAGCTGGGGATGGGCTGGATCGGTCTCCAGCTTCTGGCGCAGGTAGCGGATATAGACCCAGAGGTACTCCGTTTCATCGCGATATTCGGGTCCCCACACCTGTTGTAGGAGTTCTTCGTGGAGCAGCACGCGATCGGCGTTTGTAGCCAGACAGATCAGGAGGCGGTATTCAGTCGGTGAGAGCTTCACTTCGCGATCATTGACCGTGACATGATGCCTGGCAAAGTCGATGGTAAGGGGGCCAGTATGAAATGTGGGCCGCGACCGCGGCTCGTTTTGGAATTGTGTACGCTTCAGCACAGCGCGCACGCGGGCCACTAGCTCTTCTGGGTCGAACGGCTTTGTCAGATAGTCGTCCGCTCCCAGATCGAAGCCTTTCAACTTATCGGTCTGCTCGCTTTTCGCTGTCAGCATCACAATGGGTACCTGCGAGAACTCACGAATACGGCGCGTGGTTTCGTAACCATCCATGATAGGCATCATGACATCGAGGATGACGAGATCAGGGTCGGAGGACTCCACTTGCTTGAGAGCCATCTCGCCATTGCTCGCTGTCACTACACGGTAGTTGAGCCGCTCGAGGTTGGCCTTGACGAGGCGGACGAGTCGTGGCTCATCGTCGACAACGAGGATGAGTGGGCCGTCGGAAGAACGAATAGGGGCGGTCATGGCAGTGTCACTGGAACAGTGTTACTCGGGCTAGGTGGGGTCTCGTCTATCCTACTGGTTAGTACCGGCACTGTGAAAGCGATTGTCGTGCCGCGACTCGATGTCTCCTTGACCCAGATCCGGCCGCCGTGGGCCTCGACTAGGCCACGGCAAATGGAAAGACCAAGACCTGTTCCTCCCGTCTCCCGTGTCAATCTGTTGTCCATTCGATAGAAGCGCTCGAAGATTCTCTCTGCAAAGTCTTGAGGGATGCCCTGGCCGTGATCTTGCACCGTGATCTCGACAAAATCTCCCTGGTCACGAGCTCGAATCATGATCTCGCCTCCCTGAGAGTATTTTGTGCTATTTTCTATGAGGTTTTCAACCACCTGTTCGATTCGGCGTGGGTCCGCCCAGGTCAGCGGCAGGTCACCGGGGAGCTCGACCCGATACACGTGTGTCTGCTTGGGATCGTGCTGGCGACCGATCACGCGCCGGAGCAAAGCATCCAGGCGAACTGGCTGTCGCTGGATCTGGAGCACGCCGGCTTCCAGCTTGGAGAGATCGAGAAGATTACCGACGAGCTCAGAAAGCTTATCGGCTTCCTCATCGATGATGTGAATAAAGTCGCGACGCGTGTCAACATCCCAGTCTTCGAGCAACAGGGTTCGTGCGTACCCCTTGATCGTAGCGAGCGGGGTTCGGAGCTCGTGGGACACGGTGGAGAGGAGGGCTTGCTTGAGCTCATCGGCCTCGTGCTCACGTGTCACATTGGCGTAGACAAAGACGCGCCCGATGACACTGCCATCAGCGGCGCGCACAGGTGCCGAGAAGCGTCGCAGATAGCGCGATTCGGGAGAGCGCTGCACCCACTCTTCATCAAGCACGTACCTGGATGAGTCTTCCAATAGAGCCCGAGAGGCTTCACGAAACTTCTCGGGCTCGTCCATCAACAAGCTGAGCTGATAGTGGAGATCGTCTGCGAGCACGCCGTGCAGTGCGGCGGTGTTGAGTCCGAACATACCCGCCCACCTCTGGTTGATGACGCGCAGGTGACGCTGTGAATCCACCATCATGATGCCGTCATTGGTTGCATTGAGCACGGCGTTGACGACAGCTGCCTCGGCCTCCGAGCGCGCTTTCTCGTCGGTGAGGGCTGCGGTCGCCTCCCGGATGCGCCGCCGCATCCGCTCAAAGGCGATGGTGAGGTGGCCGATCTCGTCGGAGCCGCGGACCGTGATGGGATGGTCGTACTGCCCACTGGCGATCTCGTCAGTAGCAAGGGCCAACTGCTGTATAGGCTTCGCAATCATGCGGGAAAAGAGCCAGGCGATGGTTGCACTGACGAGAAAAGCCGCGAACAACAATGCGAGAAACAGCCCTTGAACGGTGAACTGACTGCTCCGCATTTCTCGTGTTGACCGATAGAACGCCATAGTGCCCACGAGGTTCCACTCGTTGTTGAAGAGTGGCATGAGATAGACATTGGAGCTCGTGGAAGCATTTGATGTTGCGGTGGCGCTGGCGAGTGCTGCCGGATGCGCTGCGGAGCCGTGCGGTGCCGCGGGGAGAGCTACCGCAGGCCAGGCAGTGACACCCGAGGAGGTGCCGAGCAGGTGGCCACTGGCGTCGAAAATGAAGCAAGGTGAGCCTGTCTGTGCCTCGATCGCATTGAGGAGACGGCGATCAAAAGGTCTGACAACCGCAACGACCCCTTCACGCTTCCCGCCGACTTGGATCGCGGATACGCCGATGAGCGACGGTTGACCTGCGATAACGTCGAGATCCGAGCCCAGTAACTCGCTCCCTTTGAGCACTGCAAGGACGGCCGCGCCCGGCCGTTTTGGTGCTGGCTTCAAGTCGCTGTAGAGTAGCTTCCCTTGGTTGTCATAAATAAGAATGCTGTCATCTTCATTGAGCTGAGTGGATTTGCGCAAGCGGCTGCTCTCGGCTGCAATCAATGATCCATCATTTGATGAGACACCCGTGTTTACGAGTGTCATGCCAGCGAGAAAGTGGGCAGTGTGGGCCAACTGGTCCTCCTGCTGGCGATAGAACTGTTCGGCAAGCTTGGCCTTGCTCTGCGACTCCATTGAGGCGCGCAGGTTGAAGGCGTCGGAGATCCGGTTCATGATCGCCCAACCCGCGACGAGGTAGACCATCAAGGCGCCGGTCACCATAGCGAAGAAGATCCGCTGCCGGAGCGAGAATTGCGGCAAACGTAGCCGCGTCATCTCAGACACGATGCCGGGTTCCCTTCGTGACACAGCATGCCATAGTGACGCCGGAACGGACTGTACGACGACTCTAGTGCATGCTAGCACGCCCGTGGGATGGCTCAGAGAGTTGCCAGTGCGACCGGCTTTCCTGTGCCTGGCTCAACGGTCAGGATGCCGTCAGTGAGAACACGCTCGCCGCGGCGCCACACAGCGATGACCCGTCCGGGAAGGTGCCAGCCGCGAAACGGAGTATCATTCGGCTTGGTCTGAAGAGCCCCTGCACGAATCACTCGTGTTGCTGCCGGATCGACGAGCACGAGATCCGCGTCATAGCCTGGCGTGATCCGGCCTTTCCTATGCGTGTGGAAGAGGTTTGCCGGGCCCGTAGACGTCAACCGCACGAGATGTTGGAGAGAGAGCCGGCCTTCGCGAACGGCCAGGAACATGAGCGGGAGCAATGTCTCAAGCCCGGAAAAGCCAGATGGGGCTTGTTCGTAGGCGTGATCCTTCTCCTCAGATCGGTGCGGTGCATGATCCGTGGCAACGATGTCCACGCAAGCCAGCTGTTCCCAGAGAGCCTGCACCTCGCCGGGCTCACGCAGCGGGGGATTGACCTTTCCCCAGCCACCGAGGAGTAGAGCATCCTCACTAGTGAGAAACAGGTGATGCGGGCAGACTTCACACGTCATTGGAATACCTTCTTGACGTGCTTGTTGTATGAGTGACACCTCTCTGGCTGTGCTGGCGTGAGCAATGTGCGCGCCTCTCCCAGCGGCACGAGCCGCGGTGATGACGTGATGGACGGCGAGCTCAGCACAGATCGGTGGACGATTACGATTGTGGTCGCTTGCGCTTGTGTCCTGAAAGGCGCGCAGACATTGCTCGTCCTCGGCGTGCACGGCCACTGGAATGACTTCTGGAGTGGAGCGAAGGTGGTCGTAGAGTAGTCGCCAGTCGTCAGTGAGCAGCGGGCCGGTCGTCGACCCAAGGTAGATCTTGAGGCCGGCGATCTCACCACCGAGCCTGGCAGCGAGGCCAACGTTCTTGCTTGTGGCGCCAAGATAGACACCGTAGTCGCAGACGGCGCCGCGAGCAGCAATGTCGAGCTTCTCTGCTACCCGTTCCGCAGTGACCGTCGGCGTGGCATTGTTGGGCATGTCGAAGATGGTCGTCACGCCGCCAGCGAGCGCAGCACGCGTCGCCGATGTCCAGTCTTCCTTCTCGACCGCGCCCGGCTCTCGTACGTGAACGTGGGCGTCAATGAGTCCTGGGAGGAGCAGGAGGCCGGCAGCATCAACGATGGTTGCACCGGGGGCGGAGAGGCCAGCACCGGCCGCGACGATACGCTCCCCTTGAATGAGCACGTCCCCGCGCTCACTGGAGAGAGCGGTAACGACCTGGGCGTTACGGATGAGTGTGCGTGGCGCCGCCACGAAGCTCCTCCTCATAACGCGCCGACCAGGCGACCGGGTCAGCTTGCCACTGACGAGCCGGCTCGAGATCCTGGTGAGAAAGTGCGCCGCGCTGCCCGGCGGCCGTCACGAGGTCTTCGAACGAGCACAGCGGTGTGAGCATCACCGCGGCTTCAGCAAAGGCGTGGTGGGCCTCGGGCAGGTCGTACGTACAGATGGCGACGCAGTTGGACACAGCGCCGCCTTCCTCACGAATAGCGGCGACGGTGCCGAGGGAGCCACCGCCCGTCGTCACCAAGTCCTCGACAACGAGCACATCGGGCGGCCGGCGGCTTGTGAGCCCCTTTGGTGTCAGTGTGCCTTCGATACGATGGCCTTTGCCGTGATCTTTGGTCTCTGCGCGGACGTACACCATAGGAAGGTTGAGGGCTTGCGCTAGCCAGGCCGCGTGAGGAATTCCGGCAGTAGCGACACCGGCGATGACGTCTGGTGTGAGATTGCACTCCTGTAGCGCTTGTACAAAATGTGCCGTGATCTGCTCGCGGGCGGCAGGGTATGAGCAAAGTAGTCGATTGTCGGTGTAGATCGGGCTCCACAGGCCTGAGCGATACCGGAATGGAGGTTGGATGCGGAGGGAGACCGCGCCAATATCAAGGAGGAGGGTTGCAACAGTCGCACGGGAATCGGTGCTGCTCATCGGACCAAGGGTTCCTTTCGTGTTGTGCGGAGGCTTTGCATCTGCTGGACGAGGTGAGTGGCTTCGGCCCGAGCAGCCTCAGCATAGTTTGCTTCGTGCGATGCATAGAGGATTGAGCGCGAGGCATTGACGACGACGCCAGAGCCATCCTTACGCCACCCTGTTCGAAGAGCAGCTTCGAGGTCGCCGCCTTGTGCCCCGATGCCTGGGATGAGAAACTCAGCATCTGGAGCAGCAGCGCGACAGCGCTCGATCTGCTCGGGGGCAGTGGCGCCGACTACAAAGCCGAGCGTGGCCCGACGCTTCCAGTGAGTCGCAGTACGCACCACTCGCAGGTAGAGAGGATCGCCGTCGATGAGGATCTCTTGGAAGTCTGCGGCTCCGGGATTGGAAGTGCGGGCGAGGATGTAGACACCTTTATCGGCCCAGGCGAGGTAGGCTTCTGCTGAGTCGAAACCCTGGTAGGGATTCACGACGATCGCGTCGCAATGAAAAGCATCGAAGGCGGCCACAGCGTAGAGGCGGGCAGTGTTTCCGATATCGGAGCGTTTGGCGTCAGCGATCATCGGGATCTCGGTGGGGATGAGCGCGCGCAGACCGGCAAGCAGGGCCATCCCATCAGGACCGAGCGCTTCGAAGAAGGCGAAGTTGGGCTTGTAGACGGTTGCGAGGTCGGCGGTGGCCTCGATGATCTGCGTCAAGAACTGGCGCACACCAGAGACAGTGCGCGGGAGCTGGTGCGGCAGGAGTGCAAGGTCAGGATCGAGACCGATGCATAGTGCTGCACCCGTCACGCTTCGCCGCTCATTGAGTCGAACTTCAAAGGACACGCGGGCCTCTCCATCCAGAATGCCGTAGCACATACGGAGCCTCCCTCACCAAGGAAGCGCTCTCAGGAGCAGCGCCAAGATCGCCATGCGGACCGGTATGCCGTTGGCTGCCTGGCGGAAGTAGGCTGCCGCCGGCAAGGCATCGACGTCGGTAGCAATTTCATCGATACGAGGTAGTGGATGCAGGATGGTCGCTTGTGGGGCGTGCTCGTGGAGCAAGCTTGCGGTGAGACGATAGGAGCCACGTACTGTCTCATACTCGCGTCCATCGGCGAAGCGCTCCTTCTGGATGCGGGTGACATAGATCACCTCTGCGCGCTGTAGCGCTTCCTCCAGCGTCGCTTCCCTCAGATGAGCTCCAGCAGCGTGCAACTCCGTGGCAATGGATGGAGGCAGCTCGAGACTTGGAGGTGAGACGAGCAGCATTGTGCAGCCCCAGCGGGCGAGGAGCCGGCACAAGGAATGCACCGTCCGGCCGAATCGCAGATCGCCCACGAGGGCAACAGTGGTGCCGCTGATACTTCCGCGCTCTGACTGGATGGTGAAGAGGTCGAGGAGGGCCTGAGTTGGATGCTCTCCAGCGCCGTCACCCGCATTCACGATGGGGACGTGGGCGTACCGAGCAGCTTCAGCGGCAGATCCCTCGATGGGATGGCGCATCACGATGAGGTCGCTGTAGCTCTCGACGATGCGTACCGTGTCGGCAATTGTTTCACCTTTGCTCACCGATGATGAAGAGATGGCATCAGCGACAGAGATGACACGTGCATTGAGGCGCAGTGCTGCAGATTCAAACGAGAGGCGCGTGCGGGTGGAGGGTTCGAAGAAGAGGGTTACGACAATCCGGCCGGTCAGTAGTGTCGCGCCGGAAGCTGGCTCTTTGTGGAACTGTTGAGCGACATCGAGAATGCGCTGAATGTGATCATTCTGAAGATCGTTGACGGAGAGGAGCGATCGTGGAGGAGCGCTCGTCACTATAGACCCCCGGCTAGTTCCGCCGGGCTGTCAAGGTAGCACGGAATGTGATCATACGTCAATAGTGTGGTGAGAGCCGCTTCGCCAAAGAGGTGAAGCGGCTCTCGTATCTGGAAGACAGCGATCCTAGACGTCGAAGTACAGGAAGAACTCGTACGGAGTGGGACGCAGGCGAAACTCATCGAGTTCGACTGTGGTCTTGTAATCGATGTAGGTGTCGATCAAGTCTTCCGTGAAGACACCACCGGCTGTGAGGAAATCGTGATCTGCCTTGAGGGCAGCGAGTGAGTCGTCCAGAGACCCTGGAACGGAAAGCACCTTGGCTGCTTGCTCCGGAGGCAGGTGGTAGATGTTCTGGTCGATCGGACCAAACTGCCCGCACGGGTCGATCTTGTTTTTGATGCCATCCAGTCCCGCCATGAGCATGGCGGCGAAAGCTAGGTACGGATTGGACGCAGCATCAGGAGGGCGAAACTCGATGCGGATCGTCTTTGGGCTCTTGGAATAGGTCGGGATGCGCACTGCTGCCGAGCGGTTGCGCTGAGAGTACACGAGGTTGACGGGTGCCTCGTACCCTGGCACGAGGCGCTTGTAGCTATTCGTTGTGGAAGCTGCGAAGGCAAGCACAGCGGGGGTGTGCGTGAGCAATCCACCAATATAGTGCAGCGCAGTTTCAGACAATCCGGCGTATCCACGATCATCAGCAAAGAGGTTCCTGCCACCCTTCCAGATGCTCTGGTGGGTGTGCATCCCTGTGCCGTTGTCGCCGAAGACCGGCTTCGGCATGAATGTGGCCGTCTTGCCGTGACGCCGTGCAACGTTCTTCACGATGTACTTATAGAACATCATATTGTCGGCGGTCTTGGTCATGGTATCGAAGCGGAAGTTGATCTCGTTCTGACCAGAAGCGGCGACCTCGTGGTGATGCCGTTCCACAGGGATTCCTGCAGCCTGTAGGAGCAGCGTCATCTCGGTTCGTATGTCTTGCAGTGTGTCGTGCGGAGGAACGGGGAAGTACCCCTCCTTACGGCGGATCTTGTAGGCAAGATTCGGGCCTTCGTCGCGACCCGTATTCCAGTCGGCCTCAGTTGA
>JAMCRV010000085.1 GCA_023381555.1 Chloroflexota bacterium
TAGGCGTACAGGAGAGAGCCGGGATCTGATTTGAGCTCAATGTGCTGTACGACCTTGCTGCCGTTTGGCTGCGGGCTGACTATAGGTGTGCTTGCAGGTCTCTGTACGACGCTGGCGCTGCTGGACGGAACACCAAGATACTCCGGGGCACCGTTCGGCCCCAGCGGAACACCAGTGCGTGAAGTCCCTGCGACTGGCCCCACGTGCCATCCGCGGCCGTCATAGGTAGCATACGTCGCCCCAATAAAGTAGTGCTCAGGCTCCACGTAGCCACTGTCCCCGAAGTCGTGCTGTGATGGATTAGGGGGAGGCGCTTCGTTCGTGGCAGCATAGAACACGACCTGATTCGGGCCAAATGCGAGGGAGCCGCCGAGATGAAGGCTGAGCCCATTATTGCCACCGACCTGATGACGAACACCGAAGAAGGCATTGCCTACGTTGTGCTCCAACGCGCTCCACGGAGCATTGAAGAGCTCCCAAAATCGGACCGCCAAAGGGTTTTGTGGAACGGCAGGTATGATCAGCGCCAGCACGCTGACGAGTACAGTGAACCCAACACCAGTTGCGATTATTTCGCCAGCGACTGAGGAGGAGAAGTCCAAACCCTGCTCTAACCAGCGCCGTGTCAATCCTAGCACCTGAACACGGAGCATGAGCAACAAGGCGGTAGCCACGAAGAGGTAGACCTCCGTGCGCCCGCGTCCTCCAAGCACAACAAGGGTGACAAGGACCGCTCCTAGGGGAAGCTGGCTGACAAGCGGTGCTAGACGAGAGTACAGAGCCCATCCCAGATAGACCGTGCTGATCCAACACAGAGTCGCGAGCAGGAACAGGAAGATGCGATCGTTGACCGCGGCATCACCCGCCCCTCCCAATCGCCACCAGGAGGCGAGCTGGCCTGAGAATACCTCAAGAGCAGTGAAACCACTTCGCCCTACATCGACGATGGGGTTGCCTCCAGCTGGGGAGGCTGCTCCGCGAGTTAGGGTCCAGTGCAGAATTGTTCCCAGGTCCTGAAAGATTCGACCGGGTGGTGGGAGTACCCGTCCGACGGCAAGGAACAGGGTGCACCATCCAAGCACGGTACCCACAAGGAAGCCACGTGGATCGCGTGGCCAGAGACGTGCGAGGACAATGCCAGTGAGTAAGCCGAGCAGGACGGTCGGCCACAGCAACTGCGTATTGTCTATCCAGTCTATTGCTGTGATGGCCCAGGGCAGATAGAGCGCTTCGGCAAGCGTAAGGAGCAAGGCCAGCACCCCATGCTCCTGAACGACTGCACGCACCGCCCTCTGTGCACCTGCGAGCGGCGACAGCAACGTTGAGGCCTGGGGGGAGGGTACGGCAGTGGAGGAAGTCGATCGCGTCGACATAGCGTCTCCCGACGGGAAGAGTGCCGAGCCGCGCTGAGTGCGCGGCTGATGAGCATTGAGCTTACACCCGTGGTCGAGTATAGCACTGCACTCTTGAAGAAAATGACAGCTCGAGGGTGGTTTTCAGTGAAGGGAAGCACGCAAGCGCCTGGCGGCAGCGAATGGGTCTTCCGCACTAGCGATGGCTCCGAGAACTGCCACACCATCAGCCCCAGCCTCGATCACTGCAGCAGCATTATCTGCAGTGATCCCGCCAATAGCGCACAGTGGTCCGGGATAGACCGCGCGAATAGACCGAATCCAGTCCAGTCCGACTGGCGGTCCAGCATCGTGCTTGGAGCTCGTCTCAAAGATCGGCCCGAGGGAGACATACGAGGCGCCAAGGCGTAGCGCCGCTCGGGCCTCCTCTGCGGTAGCGACAGACACTCCAACCACTGCGGCTTCACCAAGCAGCCTTCGCACGATATCCGGCGGCATATCCTCCGCCCCTACGTGTCCCACGTGCACTCCTGCAGCACCAACTGCCAGGGCGATGTCGACACGATCGTTGATGACGACTGGCACATTGAGTGAACGCAATGCGTTGACCACGTCTTGCGAGACGCGGAGCAGATCTAGTGTGGAGAGTGCGTCCGCACGCACCTGCACCAAGGTGGCACCACCTTGAGCGGCCGCAAGCGCAATGTCAGCCGGTGATCGTCCGCGGCAGAGGCCGGGGTCGACAATCGCGTAGAGGAGGAGTTGGGCTGGGGTGAACATCCTCACTCCTACACTATTCAGATCCACGCGAGTCATCCACCCATGCTGGACTGGTCCGTGTCCTCGTCCCAAGCCTGGAGCGTGTTGTAGGGCGCCGGTGAGGTAGTGCTTTGCACGTTCGACGGCAACTGGCAGCGGTTCTCCGAGAGCCAGGTAGCTAGCAATGGCAGAGCTAAACGTGCACCCAGTGCCGTGAGTGCTGGGAGTCTGTACCCTGGGTGCCGAGAAGCGGTACACGGAGTGTCCATCCCACAAGATGTCTACGGCATCACCTTCGAGATGTCCTCCCTTGACGACGGCTGCACCTGCCCCGAGTCTGACGATATCACGGGCAGCCTCCACCTGGTCTTCCTCGGAGCGGATTGTGCGCCCAGTCAATACTTCCGCCTCTGGAATGTTGGGCGTGATCACGGTGGCCAGCGGTATCAACTCGTGCTCGAGAGCATCGATAGCATCGCTGCGAAGGAGTCGAGCACCACTCTTGGCCACCATGACCGGGTCGAGCACCACAGGAATCAGCGCGTGACGGTGCAGCCCCTCTGCTACCACCTGCACGACCGCCGCAGACGACAGCATTCCGATCTTCGTGGCATCAGGGCGCAGGTCACTCGCCACCGCGTCAAGCTGGGCCTCGATGACCTCGACAGGAATCTCGTGCACAGCAGTGACACCCACGGTGTTCTGGGCCGTGATGGCGGTGATCACGCTCGTTCCAAAGAGTCCCAGTGCAGAAAAGGTTTTGAGGTCTGCCTGGATCCCGGCGCCACCACCAGAGTCGGACCCCGCTATTGTGAGAGCTATACGCATCGACTGCCTCCCCCCATCACCGTCCAGCCGGTTCTCGACCAGCATTGGCTAAGATGCTGGCGATGACACCACACCAGTTCGTCAGAGATAGTACCCCCGCGCGCTGGCTGAGCACCGTGTAGAACGGGTCAGCTTTGTGACCGGCCTGTTTAGCTACGACACGTCGATGGCGAGCACTCAGCTCGCTTCACCCGTGCGATTCTTCGGTTCTTGCCCCCAGTGCTATCAGTCGACTGGCGCTCTTACTTCCAGGGCAGCCCTAATGGCTACACTACAAGCTCTTACCGCGCCGTCGCACGCGCACCACCTTCTACTAATGGGGGGAAGGAAGCACGGATCATACGCATGAGGCTGATACAGACCGGAGCGCCGTCTCTAGGGTGGGAGAACAAGAAACGATCTATTTGGTAGCGACCCCCATAGGGAATCTCGGTGATCTCTCGCTCCGTGCGCTGGAAGTGCTGCGCTCTGCGGACGTCATCGCTGCAGAAGACACTCGTCGCACCCGCATCCTGCTGAACCACTACAATGTCCACAGACCGCTCACTGCCTTTCACGCCCACAATGAGCGACGGGCCGTAGCCCCCCTGATCGCTCTGGCCAGCGAAGGACAGACGGTTGCCATCGTCACCGACGCCGGATCACCAGGCATCGCTGACCCCGGTTACTCTGTCGTGCGCGCAGCGATCGTGGCCCACGTGGAAGTGAGCGTGATCCCTGGACCAACAGCCTTCGTCGCGGCACTCATCCTGTCAGGGCTACCTGCTCATAGCTTTACGTTTCGCGGATTTCCTCCTCACAAGCGTGGACCCCGGCGCCAGTTTCTATCAGTCGATGTTGACTCCCCCCACACCCTTGTGTTCTATGAGAGCCCCTACCGCTTACTTCACTTCCTGGATGATGCCCTAGAAGTTTTCGGTGACCGCCCTGCGGCAGTCGCCAGCGAGCTCACGAAGGTATTCGAGCGCATCGAGCGAGGCACTCTCTCGGATCTGGCAGCACGCTTTCGTGGACGAGCCCTTCGTGGGGAATATACAGCGGTCATTGCCGGAAGCGACTACCGTGTCGTTCCGTCTGATCTCCCTCCCGAATCCGCGTGTGACGAATAGACCGATACCGGATCACTCTCTTCCACGTGATCCAGGGGCGCTGCCCTGGTTAGAGCACGGGGGGATCGCCTGGCGTGTGGGTGGACTTCCCTCTACGGGAACACGGTTGCACCGACTCGGTCACCGACCCGCCAGACCTGTCAACTGGATGCCCTGGATGAAGTAGCGCTGGGCAAAGAAGAAGAGCAGGATCATGGGTAAGATCATCATTACGGAAGCCGCCATCATCAGTGTCCATTGGGTGCCGTACTGGCTCTGGAAGAACTGCAGACCCAGCGCCAGCGTGAAATACTTCTGCTGATTCAGGTAAATGAGCGGATACAGGAAGTCGTTCCAGTTCGCCATGATGGAAAAGATGGCCACGGTCGTGAGCGCCGGGACGGCAAGAGGCAGCACGACGTTCCAGTAGACCTGCGCGTTGCTAGCGCCGTCTATGCGCGCCGCTTCGTCCAGGTCATGCGGGATGGTCATGAAGAACTGACGGAGCAAGAAGACGTTGAAGGCGCCGCCGCCGAACCAGGCCGGCACCGTTAGTGGCAGGTAGGTATTGATCCAGTGCAGCCGGCTGAACAGGATGTACTTCGGTACCAGCGTCACCGCGTCGGGGAGCATCAGTGTGGAGAGGAGCAGCATGAAGAGGACGCTGCGGCCGGGGAAGCGAATGCGGGCAAAGGCGAAGGCAGTGAGAGAAGCAGTGATCAGCGTGCCGGCGGTTGCGGCCACGGTGATGATGAGTGTATTGCGGGCATAGGAGAGATAGGGCACGACCTGCAGGGCGTCGGCATAGTTCTGCCAGCGGATGGGTCTGGGCAGCCATTGCGGCGGGAAAGTGAACTCTGTGCCCTCCAGCTTGAGCGAGGTGCTCAGCAGCCAGATGAAGGGAACGGCCATACCGAGGCCGCAAACAGTCAGGACGAGATAGGCGACGCCCGAGCCGATGGTATGACGTAGCCGCCGGCTGGTGTGGCCGGAGAAGGCCGGGACGATGACTCCGGTCGAGAGACTACGCGGCGTGCCGGTCATCGACGCCTCCCACTGCCAGCGGCGCACTGCTCATCCTTTGAGCTCCGCCTCGTAGTACACCCAGCGGTTGGCGAAGCGGAACTGAATGAGTGTGATGATGAGGATGATGACGAAGAGCAGCCAGGCCATAGCGGAGGCATAGCCCATGTCAAAGTTCTGGAAGGCGACGCGGTAGAGGTAGAGGACGTAGAAGAGCGAGGCGTCTTCCGGCCCGCCGCTGGTCATGACGTAGGCCTGGACGAAGACCTGAAAGGCGCCGATCATTGCCAGCGTCAGGTTGAAGAAGAGCGACGGCGTGAGCAACGGCAGCGTGACGTGCCGGAAGCGCGCCCACCGGCCGGCTCCGTCGATCCCCGCCGCCTCATAGAGGTGCTGGGGAATGCCCTGCAGCCCCGCCAGCAAGATGACCATCTGCCCGCCGACGGTCCACCAGCTCATGATGATGAAGGCGTTCTTGACCGCGCGCGGATCCTGGAGCCAATCGACCGACGGCAGATGGAAGAGGGTGAGCAGCCAGTTGGCCAGTCCGAAATCGGTGTTGAAGATCCACAGCCAGAGCAAGGCATTGGCCACCAGCGGCGTGATGAAGGGCAAGTAGAACAAGGTGCGGTAGACGGCGATGCCGCGCAGCCGCAGGTTGAGGAGCAGCGCGGAGACCAGAGCCAGGATGAGGTGGGTCGGCACCCCCAGAATGACGTAGTAGGCGGTGTTGAAGAGAGCGATGCGGATCCTTGGGTCCTGCAGCAGCGCGGCGAAGTTAGCGAGGCCGACGAAGTGTGGCGTGGTGACGATGCGCCAGTCGGTGAAGGAGATGATGACGGAAGCGATCATCGGTCCGGCCGTCCAGATGACGAAGCCCAGCAGCCATGGCAGGATGAAGAAGTAGCCGTCGCGGGTATCGCGCCAGCGGGCGGCGGACCAGGCGTGGCTTCGCCGCCCGCGCACAAGGAGTGTGCTCTCGCTCACGTTGCCTCGCCTCCGTCGTGTGGCCGGCGTCTACTTGGTCGCGGTCGGCTTGGCCTTGATGAGCTGATCGACCTGTGGGGCCACCGAGGTGAGGACCGTCTTGACGTCCTTGTGCTCTGGGCCGTAGACGCCGTCCAGGGCGCTGGCGATGGTTTGATGGACACCGATCCAGTTGCCAACGACCGGTTCCGGGCGGGCATACGCGAGGGCGTCGATGCCGATCTTGATATGGACCGGCGACTTATTCCCCCAGTTGGCGATCGCCGCCTCGCGCACCGACTTGGAGGCGACCGGCAGGCCATCGGCAAAGTAGGCCTCGTAGGCCGGTTTCGAGGCGAGCTCCTTCAGTAGCCCCCAGGCGGCGTCCTTTTGCTTACCCTCCGTCGTCATCGAGTGGCCGGCGGAAGCGACGCGCGTGACTTGCGTCTTGTCGTGCGGCAGATGCTGGATGTCCCAGGCGAACTTAGTGTTGGCGAAGGCACCAAAGACGTTGAAGTAGGGCAGCATGGCGATGCGCCCGGTGTTGAACAGGTTGCCCACGTTGGTCCCCTGTAGAGCGGCGGGGCTGGCGTGCACCTTGTACTTGTGGATCAGGTCGGCGATGTCTTGGATCCCCTTCACGCCGGGAGTCTCGTCCATGATGTACTTGGTGCGAGTCTGATTGACGATATCGCCGCCGTGCTGCCAGACGCGAATCTCAGCGGGAAAGATGTACGGAGGATTGGGCCAACCAGCAGTACCCCAGATCTTCGTCGCCCCGGACCCCTTGGTGAGCTTCTGAGCGGTCGCGACGTAGTCGTCCCAGGTCCAGTTTTCGGCCGGCTCTGCTACGCCGTTCTTCTGGAAGAGATCCTTGTTGTACATCATCACGTAGGAGGTGGTCTCGCGTGGGAAGGCGTACTGCTTCCCCAGGAAGTTGAAGTCCTTCATCGAGGCGCTAAAGATATCACTCGTGCTGAAGGACTTGTCCTTGGCCAGGTACGGAGTAATGTCCTGTGGAATCCCGAGGCTGACCAGCCCCGCATTGATGTAGGTGTGGGTCCAGAAGACATCAGGCGCGGTGTTGGCCGAGATGAGCAGCAGCAGCTTCTGCTGGATGTCCAGTGCGCCGGCGCCGCCTTCCACAATGTTCACTTTGAAGTTCGGGTTTGCCTTCGTGTAGTCCTGGCCGAGCTTGGTGTAAAGTTTCTCCTGGTTGGCGTCAGTCTGGATCACTAGGGTGAGCGTGCCGCTACCGGCAGGCGCATTGGCGGCTGCCGAGCTGGCCGGACTGGTGGTGCTCGCCGCTGCGCTGGCTGGTGTGGCCTTACCGGCCACGGAAGCAGCGCTGGTGCTGCTCGTGCTGGCGCTGCCGTTGCTGCCACAGGCGGCCAGTAATGACGTGCCGAGTAATCCAGCCACACCACCCAGTCCGCGGAGAACGACCTGGCGTCGAGATAGCTGATGAGACATTCCATCCCCCTCTTCACACGCTTGACCGGCCACGCGAACAAGCTGAAGTAATGGCGGCGACGTTGGTGTTCCACAAGATACCCATATCATACACGGTTTCACGGTCACCGGAAGACCAGCCGAGCGGTACACTAGCGCGGGCTTTCGATTTGGGGGGCGTGCGTGCGACTAGGGGAGCTCATCACCCGGGCAGGGGATCACACCGGATGGCGCATCCCCTGTGACGCGGGAGCGGTGGATGTCCGTGGCATCTGCTACGACACCCGCCACCTCAACCAGGGCGACCTCTTCATTGCAGTGCGCGAAGCGCGCCGCGACGGCCACGAGTTCATTCCCGATGCGCTTGCCAGAGGGGCGGCGGCCATCGTTGTCGAACGACCGCCTGCGCAAGAGGTCTCCTGCCCTGTGCTGACAGTTCCCCACTCCAAAGAGGCGCTTGCTCACCTTGCCGCCGCCTTCTACGACTATCCCTCTCACAAGCTGCGTCTCGTCGGAGTCACCGGTACCGATGGCAAGACCACAACAACTGAGCTGACTGCGCACCTCTTCAACGTGGCCCACATTCCAGCCGGCTTCATGACAACGGTGTCCTTTGACTTTGGTGCTGGTCGCCTAGAAAACACTACGCGCCAGAGCACTCAAGAGTCACCTGATGTACAGCGAGGGCTGGCCCACATGCTTGCAAACGGATGTCGGGCTGCTGCCCTGGAAGCCACTTCGCACGCTCTTGCGCTGCATCGCTTGACCTCCTGCGCCTTTGACACAGCGATAGTGACGAATGTCACGCACGAGCATCTCGATTTCCACGGCACCTGGGAGAACTACCTCGCTGCCAAAGCACACCTGCTCGAGCTCGTCGAACAGGGAGCAGCGATCAAACCAGGGCGGAAGACCGCTGTTCTCAACCGGGATGATCGCAGCTACATCTACTTGCACAAGCGCGTGCACCTCGATGAGATCTCCTACGGTCTATCACTTGACGCAGACGTCTACGCCGGCCAGCTCACCTTCTCGAGTCAGGGCACAGGCTTCACGCTCCATTCCCCGTGGGGCACAGCTCGAGTTGAGACTGAACTCGTCGGGCAGTTCAATGTCTACAATAGTCTGGCAGCTATGACCGCCGCGTTGCTCGAGGGCATACCCCTCCCTAAAGTTGTCGAGGGCCTTCGCACTGCCAGACCGGTTCCGGGAAGGATGGAACGGATCGATGAGGGGCAGCAGTTCACGGTGATCGTTGACTACGCGCACACCGCAGATAGCTTGGAAAAGGTACTCAGAACTCTCCGCCCCCAAACCGCCGGCAAGCTCTGGGCGGTTTTTGGCTCTGCCGGTGAGCGAGACCGTGAAAAGCGCCCAGCAATGGGTGCGGTAGCAGCGAGACTGTGCGAGCAGTTTGTGCTCACCAACGAGGATCCCCGCTGGGAAGTCCCCGAATCAATTCTCGATGACATCGCGATCGGAGCGGAGAAGGCTGGCCGGCAGCGTAGCCGGGACTTCTACTGCATCGCTGATCGCCGCGAGGCCATCGCCTTTGCCTTCAGCCATTGCCAACCTGGTGACACGGTGGTGCTAGCCGGAAAGGGCCACGAACAGTGCATCCTCATCCGCGACGACAAGGTTCCTTGGGACGATCGCGCCGTAGCACGCGAGTTGCTCCGTGGCTTGCAAGCA
>JAMCRV010000126.1 GCA_023381555.1 Chloroflexota bacterium
AGGTAGAGCGCTGCCAGTGTGGGATAGAGCGTGAAAGCGAGGAGGCCGAGCAGCCAGGGTCCGATGAAGACGTGGAACCACAGGCTCTCACGCGTCCGCGACCGTAAGACACGGGAGCGGCCCCGCGGGGCTGCGGTCGTGGCAATCACTGATCGTCACCTCCTCGAGGCACTGCACTATAGGATCGACTTCGGTGAAGCGGCGGATTTGCGTGCCATCACGCGCGAAGGCAAACGGGTCTGGGAAAATCCACCATTGTGCACTACATCTTCAGTGGGTACAGGGGTTGGGTTGGTAGTCAAGTTCGCGAGCGACAGCGAGCACACGCTGCTTAGCCTCAGACGAGATGCGCGACGTACTGGCCACTCCGTTGAGAACAGCGGAGACGGCAGAGCGTGACACTCCGGCAAGGTGGGCTACGTCGCTACTGGTGATCGCACGCCGGCTAGCCAGGAAGGGACTCCTCTCCTCACGCAAGCCCAGACGACTACTCGTGTCAGTAGAGTGCCGGAAACAGCCAGTCTGTGACCCGGTCAGTGATCACACGTGACAGTCACCATAGATTTCTAGCACGCCTGACAGCAACACGCAAGGCGTGCCAGTAGCGACTATGGCAGCACGCCATCCGCAGCTCCCTAGCTCGTGCTGGCGCGCTGCTTGTATTCGTTGGTGACCACCTGCTGGAGCTGCTTCAGAGCATCCTTTGGTTGTGCTCTGCCGTAGAGCACATTCTGGAGGGCCGTCTGCCACTGCGTTGCGGTGAAGCTCTCAATGGGGTTGGAGGGGATGCCATTGAGCTGATCGTTGTGCTGGGCGGAGTTGAGGAACCACTCCAGACCCTGATACCGCTTCGCATCCACTTTCTGCAGGTACGACGTACGAGCACCCAACCATCCCGTGCTGTCGAAGATGATGCCCTCCGCCGTGTCCCCATAGAGGAACTCGATCACCTGAAATGCCTCTTCGCTGTTCTTGGCACCTCGCGGGATGAAACCGCTGTGCCCGCCCGTGGACTGGAATTTGAAGCCCTTGTGGGAAGTGGGCACTGCTGGCCAGGTATAGGCAAAGCTGCGATGAGGCGAGGTGAGCGCCAGATCACCAGGATTCCAGTAGCCGTTGATCTGCATATCTTCGACGCCAGACGGCATCGCTGCTGTTGGGTTCCCCGTCCAGTAGCCGTAGCTCGAATGGAATCCCGTCACTGCTCGCGCCCCACCGGCGATGTCGTAGATCTTCTTGACGGTCAGCATCGCCTCAGCGAGTTGCTCGTTGTCGAAGTTGAACGCCCCGCTGTGCTCATCGAAGTACTGGATGCCCCATGCCTGGCCCCAGTAAAACGGATTGCCACCGCCGAAGGCGCCACCCATGGCGTCGAGCGGGTCGATCCCCAAGAGGTTGATACTTCCGTTCGATCCCTTCTTGGTGAACTGCTGCTGGAGCTGGGTCAGCGTATCCCAATCCCAGGAGATGGTGCTTGGGTTGATACCAGCCTGACTGAGGTTGGTAGCGTCTATAGTGAGGCTGTAACGGACGAAGGCCTCGACCTCCGGCACGCCATACGTCTTCCCCTTGTAGCTCGCGTAGCTCCACGATGCCGCCGGGATATCCTTACGGTCGATCACCTTGCTCTTGGCGATGAGATCGTCGAGTGGCTGCGCCGCTCCTCTCGCCCAGAACTCTGGGTAGGGGGCATTGCCCACGGCAGCATTCGGCGGTGTGCCGGCCGCGATTGCTGTGAGCAGCTTCGTATTGTTGTCAGCGGTGATCCAGTGCACGTTGAAGCTGCTGAGGTCTTTGCCCATCTGCGCACCGAGCGCCTTCCACGTGTGGATCGCGTTGGCGCCAGCCCACCCGTACCAGAGATCGACGGTGATGCTTGCACCTTTGTGTGTCTCTCCGGAAACAGGAGTAGGGGTGGGCTTCGAGGCAGCGGAGACCCCGCGTGTGGGGACCGCTTTCTGATTCGTCGATGTCGTCTTCGCGGCTGCCGTGGTCCCGGTCGCGCCCGTTGTTGTGGCATTGCTGGCACAGGCTGCCAGGCTACCGGGAAGGATGATCCCGGCAAGCGCAATCAGAAGAGTGCGCCGAGAGCAGAGGTGACGCGTCATAGGAGCAGCCTTTCTGTACAACCAAACCGTCCCCATTGGTCCGTGCCGTACGTAGCACACTGTAGTGGTGCAGGGAAGTCCAGCAGCAAAAGCAAGAACAGGGCTGGTCGGAGCGTCTCGACAACGCTCTGACCGCAAGTGTAGTACGTTCACGTGAGGCGAGCAACATGCAGGAGTACCACCGCCACGCTGGCTGTGCTCCTGCCTGGGCTATTGCGGCGACCGTTATCTGGCACGCCTAGCGTATCTGAACGCTGAGCGTTCGGCTTCGCCGCCACGCTCGTGGTGGTGAGCGACGTCTGCCTCTTCGACTACTATCTCGGGACGATGCCGGCAGCACGGACCGCAGCTTCCCCTGCTTGCTGGCGTCTGGGCCCGTACTCTTTGCGCGGAAGCGGACACCAGCCAGCGTTGACGCCGTCGCAGATGGCAGTCCATACTCAGGAAGAGAACCCTCCCGCAGCGTGACGCATCGGAGGGCCCTATGGCACGCTGCGGGAGATGGACACATCGAGGAGATTATGGCTGCACAACGACCTTTGAACATACTGTGGATCACCAGCGACCAGCATAGTAGCCACGCGTTGGGCTGCTACGGGAACACCGTCGTGCAGACGCCCGCTCTTGATGCGCTCGCTGCTCAGGGGATGGCGTTCGACCAGCACTACTGTTCCTATCCGGTCTGTGTGCCTGCTCGCTTCACGATGATGACTGGCCTCTATGCCCACCATCACGGGGCGGCGACCAACAGTGAGCCCTTGCCCCTGCGGATGCGTACCGTGGCACACCATTTTGCGCACGCTGGCTACGCCACTGCCTGGATTGGCAAGATGCACCCGGTTGATGGGCAAACGCACGGCTTTGACTACCTCATGGATTTTGGCGCCTACTACGACTACCTCGGACCCAAGCAGCGTGTCTTCACCTACGGTATGGGGGCGGAGGACAGCGGTTGTGGCTCGCCGTGGTTGACTATTTTCCGCGAGCATCCCAACGAGCGCAGCCCGTGGGTGCCGGCCGATCTGCCGCGACATAACGACACCCTCGAAGTGCGTGAACTGCTTGCGGAGTCCGATCACTTCGAGAGCTTCGTCGCCCGGGAAACGGTCCGCTTCCTCGAGCAGTATGGCGGTGAGCCGTTCTTCGCTGTCGCATCCTTCCTCAAGCCCCACAATCCCTTTTCTCCTCCCGCGGAGTTTGCGGCGCTCTACGATCCCGCTGCCATGCCCTTACCGGAGCAACGGGTGCTGCCTCCCACTCCCTTGCCGCACCAAATCAGCACCCACCGGTATCCCTTCATGGGAACTGCCGAGGGTGATGCCTGGCTGCAGCGCTTCATCGCGGCCTACTACGGGAATGTGTCCCACATGGATGCCTGCGCCGGCCGCATCATTACAGCTCTCGATCGCCTTGGCCTGGCAGAGCGGACGCTGGTGGTGTACACGACCGATCACGGCGAGATGCTTGGTGAGCAAGGACTGCGCGGAAAGTTCTGCTTCTACGAGGGCAGTGCACGCCTACCCCTCATCGCGCGGCTGCCGGGGACTATTCCAGTTGGAACACGCACGGAGGCACTGGTGGATCAAGCAGATTTTGTCCCCACGTTCCTAGATCTTGCGGGCATCGAGCCCGCGCCGCGCAGCCGGCCACTGGATGGAGCCAGCTTCGCGCCCGTGCTCCGAGACCCGGCGTCAGTGGGCAAGCCGGCGGCCTTTGGAGAGTACAGTCTGCAGCGCCAGCCCTTCTATCTCTGGCGTACTGGCCCGTGGAAGTACGTCCGCTACACTGCGCCGGGCGTCCCTGAGGAACTCTTCGATCTCAGCAGTGATCCTAAAGAGCAGCACAACTGCGCTGAGCTGCCGAACTGGCAGGTCGTGCTCCGGCAGTTGCGGAGCGAGCTTGAGCAGTTCCTCTTGGAGCAGGGTGTTCCCCTTACACCAATTGCTCAGCCTGGGTAGCCCAAACATTCAGTCATCTAAGAGGGATATAGGAGGTCTATGGGATGGTATAGAGCGCCGCCACGCCGGCGTGAGAACGTCCTGTACGAAGACGCCGCGCGTAGCGCACCGCAAGACTGTCTGTGGTTTGCTACCATCCACTGACAGTATCAGCTGCCGCTGCGCACGCGTAGAGAGCGGGACAGATCAGCGACAGCGTCGTCGTCTGCTCGGGCTGCCGCTGCGCACGCGTAGAGAGCGGGGTGCTCGCTGCGCTGCCCTTGCGGTAGTAGATGCTGCCGCTGCGCATGCGTAGAGAGCGGAATGCAGCGGCACGGCGGCCGTAGGTGAAGAGCGTCTCACGGATGGGAAGGAGCAGACTGATGAAGGCAATCATGGTCATGTTCGATAGCTTGAACCGGCACTACCTCCCACCATACGGGTGCGATTGGGTGCACGCTCCGAACTTTGCCCGCCTTGCTCAGCGCACCGTGACGTTTGACAATAGCTACATCGCGAGCATGCCGTGCATGCCGGCGCGCCGCGACCTGATGACCGGTCGTTGCAACTTCCTCCACCGGAGCTGGGGGCCGCTCGAGCCGTTCGACGATGCACTTCCCGAGTTGCTCAGTGCGCAGGGAGTGTACACACACCTCGTCACCGATCATCAGCACTACTGGGAAGATGGCGGCGCGACGTACCACTATCGCTACCAGTCGTTCGAGTTCGTACGCGGCCAAGAAGGAGACCCGTATAAAGGCCAGGTACGTGATCCCGAGGCGCCGCCAATGGTAGGCCGCACCCTCCAGACGCCGCTCGTCCGCCAGGACTGGATCAACCGCTCGCACCTTCGCGATGAGGCCGACTTCCCTCAGATACAGACGTTCACCAAGGGTCTGGAGTTCATCCGGACCAATGCCTCTGCTGACCGCTGGTTCCTCCAGCTCGAGACGTTCGATCCCCACGAGCCGTTCTTTGCCCCGCAGCGCTTCCGCGACCTCTATCCGCACCATTACACTGGACCGCACTTTGACTGGCCACCCTATGCCCCCGTCCGTGAGACTCCCGACCAGGTGCAGCACGCTCGCTATCAGTATGCGGCGCTCCTCAGCATGTGTGACGAGCAACTCGGCAAGGTGCTCGACCTCATGGATGAGCTCAACCTGTGGGACGATACACTGCTCATCGTGAATACCGATCACGGCTTCTTGCTGGGTGAGCACGAAGAGTGGGCGAAAATTGTGCAGCCCTTTTACAACGAGGTCGCACATACTCCCCTCTTCATCTGGGATCCGCGCTGCCGGCAAGCAGGAGAGCGCCGCCAGAGCCTCGTTCAGATCATCGACCTGACGCCAACGCTGCTCGACTACTTTGGCATCCCAATTCCGCCGGACGTGGTTGGACACGCTCTGCGCGACACTATTGCGAACGACACCCCAGTGCGCGAGTTTGCGTTCTTTGGTGTACACGGTGGTCACGTCAATCTCACCGATGGGCGTTATGTCTATATGCGCGGACCAGCAGTTGCAGGTAATGGTCCGCTCTTCAACTACACGCTCATGCCGACACACATGCGCTCACGCTTCTCGGTTGCTGAGCTTCGTGACCTGGAGCTCGCCGGGCCCTTCCACTTTACCAAAGGCGTCCGGACCCTCAAGGTGCCCGTGCGTGGCTGCTCCTATGACCGCAATCTCGATACGATGCTGTTTGATCTGGCTGTGGATTGGCAGCAGCTGCGGCCCTACCGCGATTCCGCGCTCGAAGCGTACCTCTGCGTTCCTCTCATCGACCTCATGCGCCAGCACCATGCCCCTCCCGAACAGTTCGAGCGCCTTGGACTCACCGCCATGGCAGTGCCTGCGCACTGACTCTCGGTGGGCTTGGCGGTCTCGTGTCGGGAGAGCTAGCTAATACGAGAAGCGCCTGGTACGATATACTTCACCCCACCCCCCCTGGGGTGGATAATGCGCGACCGGAAATGACTGGAGGGCAGCCACGGTGAATTGGTACGTACGAAGCCTGCTGGTTGGGCCGGCCAGGACCCGGCGCCCTCTGGTCGGACGGAGAAAAGGGAACAACTCGTGATCCTCGATGCTGCCAAGGAAGTGTTGCCAGAACCGGCTGCCCCAGCGCTCAGCGCATCTGCAAGTGTCGCCGCTGGCGAGCTGACTCTCCCCATCGAAGGCATGACGTGTGCTTCCTGCGTCCGCCGGGTCGAACGGGCTCTCACCCACGTCGAGGGTGTCTCTGAGGCCAGTGTGAATCTTGCCACCGAGCAGGCGCACGTGCGCTTTGATCCGAACGTCGTGACGCTCGATAGCCTGACTACCGCAGTTGAGCATGCTGGCTATGCCGTCGGCGCCCTGCCGCCGGCGACCAGTGCCTCTGCAGTACCGGAGACGGTTGATGTGCCGGTAGAGCGAGAGCAGCAGCGTGAGCGCGAGCGCG
Source organism: Chloroflexota bacterium (assembly GCA_023381555.1). Taxonomy (GTDB): domain Bacteria; phylum Chloroflexota; class UBA4733; order UBA4733; family UBA4733; genus JAMDCW01. The sequence goes on from JAMCRV010000126.1 coordinate 6,494, forward strand.
CCGAGCTGCGGAGGAAGTCCTTCGTCAGCTTAGGCATCGGCATCCTCCTCATGATCCTGATGGAAGCGCCGCTTAGCTGGAATATGCAGCTCGTCGCACCGCTCTTTCTCATCGCGGCTACTGTGGTGCAGTTCTGGGCCGGGCGCATCTTCTACACGTCGGCTTGGGCAACCGCACGCCACGGCTCTACCAATATGAACACACTGGTGGCGGTTGGCACGAGCCTCGCATATGGCTACAGCGCCTTCGTGACGCTCTGGCCCTCACTCGCTGCTCGTTGGGGTTTTCCCTATCATCTCTACTACGAGGTGTCGGCGCTCGTCATCGCCCTCGTCCTGTTAGGCCGCTGGCTCGAGGCGCGAGCGCGAGGACAGACCGGCGCGGCAATCCGGGCGCTCATGAGCCTGCAGCCGCCAGTGGCGCGCGTCTTGCGCGACGGCTCAGAGTACGAAGTGTCTCTGGCTGAGGTGCGAGTGGGAGATCTACTCCGCGTGCGGCCCGGCGACAAGATTCCCGTTGACGGGGAGATTGTCGAGGGACAGTCCACCGTCGATGAGTCCATGTTGACGGGTGAGTCCCTGCCGGTGGAGAAGTCCGTGAGCGACCGTGTCATTGGCGCGACACTAAACCGCTCGGGCAGCTTTGTCTTCCGAGCGGCGAAAGTTGGCCGTGATACTGCGCTGGCGCACATCGTCAAGATGGTTGAGGAAGCTCAGGGATCGAAGGCGCCCATACAGCGCCTCGCGGACACGATCGCCTCGTACTTCGTTCCGGTCATCCTCGTGCTCGCCCTCCTGACCTTCGCTGGCTGGCTCCTCATCGGACCTGATCCGCGACTCACCAATGCGCTCACTGCTGCCATTGCGGTCGTCGTGATCGCCTGTCCGTGTGCACTTGGGCTGGCTACGCCTACGGCCATCATGGTGGGCACGGGGAAAGCCGCGGAGCTTGGCGTGTTGATTCGCGGTGGCGAAGCGCTGGAGGCAGCGCGGCGAGTAGACACGATCGTGCTTGACAAGACGGGCACGCTGACGCAAGGTAAGCCCGCAGTGACGCGGGTCGTCTCTCTCGACTCTCTGACGGAGGACGAGCTGCTTCGCCTCGCCGCCAGTGCAGAGGCCGGTTCGGAGCATCCGTATGGAGTAGCCATTGTCGCCGCGGCTAGGAATCGCGGCCTGACCATTCCCCCGGCGTCTCACTTCCTCGCCATCGCCGGCAAGGGCATTATAGCAGCGGTCGAAAGTCATGAGCTCGTTGCCGGCAACCGCGCGCTGCTCGAGGAGCGCGGAGTTGACCTGCAAACAGCGCAACCGCTGTTTGCAGAGCTTGGCTACCAGGGTGCCACACCCATTCTAGTCGCGCTCGATGGCCGGTTGGAAGGTGCCGTGGCAGTAGCCGACACCATCAAAGACGGCGCTCGGCGAGTCGTGGCAGAGCTCCAGGCACTTGGTCTTTCGACGTGGCTCCTCACGGGAGATAACCAGACAACGGCAAAGGCCATTGCGCAACAAGCCGGCATCACGCAGGTGGTCGCCGAAGTGCTGCCAGGCGAGAAAGCTACCAAGGTAGCGGAGCTACAGCGTGCTGGTAAGACCGTAGCGATGGTCGGTGATGGAGTGAACGACGCTCCGGCATTAGCTCGTGCTGATCTCGGCATCGCAATGGGGGCAGGGACTGATGTTGCCATTGCAGCATCGGATATCACACTCGTCGGCAGCGACCTGACTGGCATCGTCACCGCCATCGCGCTGTCGCGCCGCACGGTAAGCACCATCAAACAAGGCCTCTTCTGGGCCTTCGCCTACAACGTCGTCCTCATCCCGGTCGCGATGGGGCTGCTCTACCCGGCTTTCCACGTGCTTCTCAGTCCTGTTCTTGCTGCTGCCGCCATGGCAATGAGCAGCGTCAGCGTGGTGACGAATGCGCTCCGCTTGCGAAGCTTCCGCGCTCCCAAGAGTGCTGCCGAGATCTCCCAGCGCTCTCTTGCGGCCTGGGTGCGAGACACCGCCTATCTCATCGGCATTGCGCTCGTCGCCCTGCTCGTGGGTGTGCTCGCCCTGCTGCTCGCTCTTCGCTGAGGTACGGCACATGGGGAGCACGTACCTCCACGCCCAACCGTTGTAGTACGCAGAATCTCTGGACCAGCCACACCTGCAACGGCAGGGTGAACGCTGTTCAGGCAGATGTTGCTGGAGAGCAGGCGCCCCCACTGATCCGCTCGCCTGTCAGACCGATGGGCTGATGGAGAATCGTTGCCTCTTGCGGCATCTGACCTGGGGAGTCTCGGACCGCGTTCGGGAGACTCCCCAGATCACCGAGACTCAGCGTCCTCAGGAGCCAGATGGAGACGGTGTAGGAGCCTGGACCCAGACTGCCGACTTGATAGTGGCCCGCAGGATCAGTGGTGTCGGAGGAAGAGCCACCACCGGCACGGGTCACGGTGATGGCGGCGTGGGGGGAGGGGAGA
>JAMCRV010000108.1 GCA_023381555.1 Chloroflexota bacterium
GCAAACGTCGGCTTCGGTAGTGTCATCCGCGCGTGTCAGCGAGCGGGCTTCCGGGAGTTCAACGATCTGCGGACAGGTCTGGCTATCGACCTTCTCGCTCCACCAGCTCGCAGTTCCAGCAGTCTCCATCACAAACCAGACCACACCACGCCGGTAGCAAATATCCTCGAATATGTTCTTTCCGCTGCGGCTGAGGCACTACGGGACTCGCTGACGACGATCGACGCTGATGCTTTCGCCGCTGCAGTAGCCCACGTAGCTGCGGCTGCGAGTGTCACCATCTTCGGAGCCGGCAGTGTGTCGGGTGCCCTGGCGCAGCTCCTGCAGGTCCGCCTACTTGGGGCTGGCATCCGCGCAGTTGCCGTCTCGCACAGTAACGATCACATACCTACCGCTACACTCCTCACGCCGGGCGACGTCGCCGTAGGAATTTCCCAGTCGGGCGACACTGCATCTGTTGTGGAAGCGCTGAGAGCCTCCCGCGATCGAGGGGTAGTAGCGCTCGCAATCACGGGCTATCCGCAATCAGCACTCGCCAGAGCCAGTACGTGCGCACTCACCTGCGCGGTGCCCGCTGAGCTTGCCGGCGAACCTGCCGCTTCACGCGTCTCGATGGTCGCACTCTTCGATGCGCTGGCGATCGCAGTCTTGTTACGGCGTCAACATCCACCCTCTACCAGCAGTGGTTAAGGGTGCTGTCATCTGCTCGTGCCGCGTTAGCGGAGGAAGGAAGCACAGCCATGTCCGTCACGGTGATCCTAGGAGCCCAATGGGGAGATGAGGGAAAGGGAAAAGTCGTCGACTACCTTGCCGAGCGAGCGGACTTCGTCATTCGCTTCCAAGGCGGTAGCAACGCTGGTCACACGGTAGTGAATGAACACGGGGAGTTCAAGCTCCACCTCCTGCCATCAGGTGTGTTCAATCCGAGCTGTACGTGCATGCTGGGAGCTGGGACAGTTGTGGATCCCGGTGGCCTACTGAGTGAGATCGATGAGCTCACCCAGCGCGGCATTGCTCTCCCAAGATTCCTGATTTCCAACCGTGCGCACGTTGTGCTCCCTTATCATCGCATCTTTGACCGGGTAGAAGATGAGGAGCGTGGCCAGTTCCGTGTCGAGACAACGGGCCGCGGCATTGGGCCCGCCTACACCGACAAGTACGCTCGGGTCGGGATACGGATGGGTGATCTGCTCCGTCCCGATATTCTTGCCGCCAAGTTGAATGTCGTCGCGCGGCGCCACAATCGTGTCCTTGTCGCTGTATATGGTGTCGAGCCTTTTGATGAAGCGCAACTCCTCCGCAGTTGCCTCACTTGGGGTGAACGTCTCAAGCCATTCATCTGCGACACCTTCCCCATCGTGCGTGATGCCGTGCAGGACGGGAAAGACATCATTCTCGAAGGTCAGCTCAGTGCAATGAAAGACATCGACTGGGGATCTTACCCGTATGTCACCAGCTCATCACCGACCGCCGGCGGGGCAGCGATCGGCGCTGGTATTCCACCACGTGCAATTGACCGCATCATCGGTGTCGCCAAAGCCTATAGCACCCAGGTTGGCACCGGGCCTATGCCGGCTGAGCTGGACGGACCAGTGGCAGATCGACTTCGCCGGCTGGGAGGAGAGTTTGGGGCGACTACAGGGCGCCCGCGCCGCGTGGGCTGGTTCGATAGTGTCGTCACCCGCTACCTCGCAGACCTGAACGGCTTCACGCATCTCGTGGTGACGAAGCTCGATCTGTTCGACGACCTCGATGAGATCCCGTTATGCTACGCCTACGATCTGAGGGGTCAAGAGTTACAGGACGTACCAGACGAGGTCGATCACGCCGAATGCCAGCCTCGGTACAAGATCCTCCCAGGATGGAAGACTTCGACTCATCAGGCTAGGCGCATCGCCGACCTGCCAGTGAACGCGCGCCGTTACCTCGATACCATCGCGGAGCTGACCGGCGTACCCGTTCTGGCTGCGGGCGTCGGGCCGGAGCGCGAAGCAATAGCACTGCCCTAACCGGCGCCCTTCGCCAGTCACGACGCTTGCTCTGGTGTAGCTGTTCCGAACCAATGAGCCAGGTCATCCACAATAATCAATCAAGGACGCGACCCAACACAGAGACAAGTAGAACACTGGCTCAACCCCTCTGCTCTCAAACAAGCTAAATCAAACCAGAATGGCGTTGCGAAGGAGGTCCTCTCCTCCTGCCCCTCACCCCAAGCTTGGGGGAGGGGTGGCGAGCCAGGGGTGAGCCGGGGTGAGGGCTTCGCCTTTCGCAACACCACCGTGGAAGGACTTAGCCTCCCAGGTGCCCTGACACCCATTCGCATCGTAGATGTACTCTCGGCTGCACTGGTAGCGAAGCGCTGCGCGTAATCCGCTATGCTGTAGCTGAAATAGGCAGCGCCCAGCCTGAGGTGTTATCCTGGTCTGGCTTCTCACTGATTCGTACGGCTGGTCACTGCGTAGCGAGGTTTTGCCTAGGAGCTTGTAATCCCTGTGGATGTTGATCGCCTTGCCCCGCTCGTTCTCATCGTGGATGATGATCCTCATCTATGCCGTCTTCTTGAGACGGTCTTCAATCGGGCAGGATACGATGTCATTACGGCCTTGAATGGCAGTATTGCCCTGGCAGCGCTTCGGCAGGGAATCCCCGACCTTGCAATTGTCGATCGGTTCATGCCGGGAATGGATGGCTTCGAACTCGCCCGGCAGCTCAAGAACAGAGCTGACGTTCCTATCATCATGCTGACGGCATCCCAGGAAAAGTCCACCATCGTGTCAGCTATCAACTCATTTGCCGAGGATTATGTCACAAAGCCGTTCGATCATCGGGAACTCGTGGCGCGAGCTCAACGCGTTCTCCGAAGGTTCGGCGAGATACCCGTACAGCGCGGTCGGGAGCTGGTGCTCGGCGCTGATTCGCGAATAAGCTTCAGCGACCGCGTGGCGATTGCTGGCGATCAGTCAACGACGCTGACCTCGACAGAGCTGCGCATTCTGAGCGTCCTGGCTCGTAACGCGAACCGTGTCGTGTCCTCCACGGCCTTGCTCCAAAGAGTATGGGACCCCGCAGAGGAGATCGATGTGGAGACCTTGCGCGTGCACATTCGCCGCATCCGGGAGAAGATTGAGCCCGATCCGCAGCACCCTCAGTATCTCCTCACTGATCGGGGTGTGGGGTATCGTCTGGTAGTGCAAACACCGCAAGATTCGGCCACTGCGTTACCCTAGTACGGAGAGACCTTCCTCCTCGTGAGGGGTGGACTGCGCGTGTGCTCAGGGGAGAAAGGAAGCGTCGATGCGCTATACCCTTATCGGTGGAGATGGCACAGTAAGCTTCGCCGCCTCACCGACCCTACTGGCCGAGCTTGTAGCGGCCTGTGCCCACGATCCGCGCACAGTTCCAGATCTTCTCGGGCTGGTTGAATCCCACGCCCAGCGCACCGTAGAGTACGTGCGTTCTGGTCTGGCTGTGTTCGACGAGCACAACGCCTACGGGGAGTTCGAGCACATTCACGCTGCGCTTCGAAACCCGGCCGGCAAGCAAGAACCTGTCTTCCGAGTCGTGGATGAGGTCACTAGGGCTGCCAGCTTAGAACCGGTACGGTGGGGTCTCGTGGTCTTCAACCTCCGGCAACGCCGCATCATTCAAATCCAGAACACCTACGCTGAAGTCCACCGCCACGGGTACGTGCCGACTTTTCCAGATGAACACTCCAGCAAGCCCCAGCGTGTCTACCACCTCCCTGACTCGTGGCAGATCGTTCCCTGAGAGATCGACCAGGAGCGAAGCCTCGTATGTAGAGAGCACCCCCGGTATCAGCGACAGGCCGCAGCTTAGCGGCCAGTAAGCCGCGGAGCGAGCCAGTCTCGAGTTTCCCGGCCAATCTCTCGCAAGTCGATTGTACGGGTGGTGCACTTCGGTAGCGATCGCAGGAACTTGGCGCCGTAGTACTTCGTCGTAAGGCGGCTGTCGAGCACCAGTAGTACGCCTCGATCACGTGCAGTGCGGATGAGCCGGCCAAAGCCCTGTTTGAAGCGAAGAATAGCTTGAGGCACCGCGTACTCGTCGAACGGCCGCGAGAACTCCTCGCTCCGTGCCGCAAATACGGGGTCAGATGGCACCGTAAACGGTAGCCGCACGATTGCAAGAGCTGAAAGGGCTTCTCCGGCGATGTCGACACCCTCCCAAAAACTCGCACTCCCCAGTAGCACCGTCCGCCGATGATGCCGGAGCGCCGTCACGAGCTGCTGACGTGGACCATCCACCCCCTGCGCGAGTACTGCGATGCCAGCACGCTCCAGCTCCGGCTTGATTGCCCGTTGTGCACTCCGTAGTGCTGCGTTGGCGGTAAATAGGACGAGGCATCGACCATCAGATGCCGCGGCAAAATCGATGAGCGCCTGATACAACTCAGCCGTATAGCGCGCGCTCGTGGGCTCGCCCAAGTCGCGCGGTAGGAGCAAGAGAACTTGCTCACGATAGTTGAAAGGTGAGGCAATAGAAAGGCTAGGAGTCTTCCGGTCAAGTCCAAGGCGCTCAGCAACGTAGTCGAAGGATCCCGCGACGCTGAGCGTCGCGGAAGTCAACACCACCGTGTCGCGCGGCTCATAGAGCAGCTCTCGCAGCATCTCGCTCACCCGTAGTGGCGCGCTATGCATCGTTAGGGTATCCCCCTGACTTTCGAGCGATAGCCAGTACACCGAGCGCTCATCGGGATCTTCGACGAGCCCAATCACCTGAAGCCGGATGTCCGTCCAGCGCCGCGACAGCAACGTCAGCAGCACCCTGGCTTGCTCGGTCTCCTCCTGCTCAGCTGGTCCAAGCCGCTCCAGGGCCTCGAGCACCGAATCGAGCGCTTGCCGTAGCTCATTGGCAGCGGATTGCCAGGACACCGCGGCTTCTTCCACACTCCGCCACAAGGAAGTCGACCGGATAGCGCCGGTGATTCGGAGCTGCAAGTCCGGCACTGGCGCCTGCAAGGCTGTCTGGGAAGGTGCAGCTTCAGCGGTAAGCAGTGATCCGAGGTTCAAAAAGAGGCTGTCGGAGAGGTAGTGCACCTTCTGGGCGGCTTCGCTCACCCTATCGAGAGTCTGCAACACGGCAGCTCCGCCAGCACTCATCCCGCTGATCTGCCGCCGCAGCTGGCTCACCACGCTACCACCCCGGCCACGCTCAGTCTCAGGCAGACCGAGTTCTTCCAAAAGGTTTTGCAGATCGCGCCGCGATAGGGACTTACTGAGACTCGCGGTAGCTTGATTCTCGAGATGGTGTGCCTCATCGATGACGAGATGCCGGTATTCGGGCAGGACACGACTCTCCGCGGTGAGGTCGGAGAGGAGCAGAGCGTGGTTCACGACAATGAGATGCGCTGTCTCAGCTCTCTTGCGTGCATTGAACAAGAAACACTGGCCGCGCTGCTTGTACGTACACGCATCGTTGATGCACGTCTCTTGGCTCGCCGCCACCTGAGACCACAGCAACTGCTCTTCCCCCACGAGGTGCAGTTCAGCAACGTCCCCCACGTGAGTGCGAGTCAGCCATAGGAGCATCTTGCTCAGTGCCCGTGCCTCAATTCTCGTCAGCGGAAGACCGACAGCACGGCGGGCGCGTAGCTCAGTCCAACGGAGCAGACAAAGGTAGTTGCCCCTCCCTTTCAGGACCTGAACGTGCAGATCCTGCTGTAAGGTCTTTTCGACATCTGGAACATCCTTCGTGAGGATCTGATCTTGAAGATTGACCGTGTTCGTTGATATGACGACGCGCTCACCATTGTGCCGTGCCCACAGAGCAGACGGGAGGAGATAAGCCAGCGTCTTCCCTGTTCCGGTGCCAGCTTCTGCAAGGAGATGCGTCTGCTGGTTGAAAGCCTCTGTGATACGGAGTGACAGTTCCACCTGCTGTGGCCTCTGCTCGTAGCCATCCACGCTCCTCGCAAGGGGTCCATCATCCGACCACACCTCCGCAACCGCGCGAGGATCAAGCAAGGTGCGTGTCGCGGCGGGCCGGAGCGCTTCAACGTGATTGGGCATCGGTCGGGAGGCTGCAAGCACCAGAGCAGGCGAAAGAGACGTGTGTGGCTCAGGAGGCTGTTCCGGTTTTTGCCGCTTCAGGGCGAGCTCGAACACGCCTCGCACTGGCCAGTCGCTGAGGCGAAGCAGATCGACGAGGTGGGAGAGAATCGAGAGCGGCAGCGAAGAAGCGCGGTCGAACAGGGCCAGGAATACGTCACGGGTGAGCCGGGCGTCGGAGAGCGCTCTGTGCAAGACGTGTCCGTGCAATAGGCCGAGAGCTTCCGCGACGCCCTCGAGACTGAAGCTGCTGAGTTCAGGCAAGAGCAGCATCGCAAGGTCTATGGTATCGACGGCCCCATCTGCAAGTACAAGTCCCACTGCCTCGAGACGGCGAAGATCCGCTTCAATCGAGTGGCCGATGAGCGTCCCGTGACCCGCTGCCGCAGCGCACCGCGCACGTATCTCTGGGAAGATAGGGGCCGTGATCAGCTCCTGCGGTGTGATTCCGGTGAGGCGCGCGATCCGCTCGGGAACGTCTCCTTTCGGCCGCACGAGCGTCGAAAACTCCTCGAGAGTTCCATCCAGAGTGAAGCGTACAGTCGCGAACTCAATGATCTCTGATGTAGTAGTGCTCGGTCCGGTAGCTTCGAGGTCGAGGGAGATGAAGACGGGTGCTGCCTCTCTCATGCTCGAGCGAGTAGAACCTGAAGGAAGGGCATCACGTTACGGATGGCGCGAGCGCGATGGCTCCAGGAATTCTTCTCTACAGTGGACAGCTCACCAAGCGTACGGCCTATCGTCGGGATGAGGAAGATCGGATCGTAGCCAAAGCCATTAGTGCCACGCGGCTCGCGGGTGATCACACCTCGCAGCTCACCGGTCACCAGTGCATAGGCGCCTCGCGGCAGCGCCACGGCAACGGCGGAGACGAAACGGGCGCCGCGGTCCGCATCGTGAACATCAGCGAGCCGGTCCAGAAGGCGTTGATTTCGCTCGGCGTCGCTGACATCTCCTGCCCACCGTCTGGAATGTATTCCAGGTTCGTCGCCTAGGGCAGAAACCTGCAAACCACTATCATCGGCAAGCGCCGGAAGCCCCGATAGATTAGAGATGAACCGGGCCTTGATCACAGCATTTTCAGCGAACGACGCACCCGTCTCTTCGGGCTCGTGCTCGACGCCGGCCTCGACCGCACTGACGATAGTCAGATTGAGAGGAGAGAGCAGCTCACGAAGCTCACCAGCTTTGTGGGCATTATGAGAGGCGATGACGAGGCTGACGATGGCCTATTCGTCCTTCCTCGGCACGCGCTCGGAGCTCTCCGTATCGCCGCTCTCCGCTCTCTCGACATCGAAGAGCCCGTGCTCACGTGTCACCTTGTCAATAGCTGCCAGCACGACCGAGCGCTCTCCCTCGTAGGCGAGCACCTGAGGAGCCTCGACAAGAGGAAACCAGCGCGCCTCAAATACCTCGGCCGGAGGCCAGCGGAGGCACTCCTCATTCGTGCGCATAAGGAAGAAGTGCACCGTCTTCTCAACCGGGTAGCGCTTCGCTGAAAGGAACGAGTACGAGATGGAGCTTAGCTCAGCAACGACTGATGCGCGAAGGCCAGTCTCTTCGAACACCTCACGCACAGCCGTCTCGGCAAACGTTTCTCCAATCTCAACGGTGCCTTTGGGCAGACACCACACACGGCGACGAATGGGAGAAATGAGTACGATGTCGTAGTCACCTGAGGAACCTGAAAGCACAACGCCACCCGCAGAGGTCGCCCGCCGCGCCTTAGCCACCCCCTCAGTGTAGTGAGACAAGTACGTAAGAACTCCTTTTTACCTTAAAGCAGTATAACGGCGTCTGCATCCTCGCCTAGCGATCATCAGTATCGGTGCAAGCACCTGTCTCATGCTGCCACTGCGAGAACAGGGCCACAGCATCTGCCCCCACTGAGCTTAGGAGTAGTGGCACGTCTGCGAGCACACGCCGTTTTCCAGCTTCGATTGCCGCCTTGAGGAAGGGGTTGAGATCGGCTGGCACTTCATCCTCATCCAGGACGCGCGGGATGCCGGCAGGGGTGATGAGCACATCGATGATGAGATCGAGCCACGTCACAACGTTGTTGGAGAAGTGCGTGGCAGTCGCGACGTTGCAGTACAAACCGGCGAGCGTCGCATCAGGGCGCACCCAGGCATAGACGTTGTAGGGGCGATCAGGCCAGTAGAAGCCGAAGCTCATGCTCCCCGGAGGTAAGTCCAGGAGCGGAAACTGCATTGGTGCACTCGGAAGATACAGAAGGATCACAAGCAACGGTGATGCAGCCACACAACGGCACTTGAACTCGGATGCGCCACTGAACAACCGCTCTTTTCGTTCAGTCACAATCTGACCCACCCGCGGAAGCTGCATCATACCCAACCGTACCCTAATGTGGACTGAGACCATATGCACGTACCGGCTGCAATGTTACCCAGTACGTA
>JAMCRV010000058.1:0-5208 GCA_023381555.1 Chloroflexota bacterium
TGAATCCTCGTGGCAGTCAAAGCTACAGTGAAGCCTTTGCCCACGCGGTAGTTGGGGATTGGGGCGGAGAAGATGCCGCCGATGTGCTCGCTGGCCTTGAAACTGCCCTCAACCGCTTCGACTTCCTCGATCCGGAACGCATCGGTGTGCTCGGTGGTAGCTACGGTGGCTTCATGACGAGCTGGCTTGTCGGCCATACGGACCGCTTCCGTGCCGCCTGCTCAGAGCGTGCCGTCAACAACCTCTGGACGATGGTGGGAACGAGTGATATCGGGCCCCGCTTTCAGCCCACCGAGCTCGGAGGGATCCTTCCCTGGGAGAACATGGAGCGCTACTTGGAACGCTCTCCTCTAACCTATGCCAGCCGCATCACGACGCCTCTCTTGATCATCCACTCTGAGAATGACCTCCGCTGCCCCATCAGTGAGGGCGAGCAGCTCTACGCGGCGCTCAAGCTGCTGCGACGGACGGTGAAGTTCATCCGCTTCCCAGATGAAACCCACGATCTCACACGCTCCGGCCGCCCTTGCCACCGCATCGAGCGCTTCGGCTACCTGCTCGATTGGTTCAACAGCTATCTGAAGGAGTGAGCGGCCAGCGCTGTATTCATAGCGCTGGCTGCTACGAAGTAGACTGGGGCGAGAGCATCTTTGCGGAAGTAGTACGGTTTCCTGCTGGCAGCAGCTCAGTCTGGGAGCAACGCCAGGCGATCGACGACCAGCTGCGCAGCGTGACCATCACCGTATGGGAAGATGGCACGCGCCATCTTCCGGTACTCTTCGTCATCTGTGAGGAGTGCACGCACCCGCTGACGGATACGCTCCCGATCGGTGCCTACGAGCTCAGCGACGCCAGCTTCGAGCGGCTCCGGGCGCTCTGTGACCGTTCGCATGACGAGCACTGGCTTACCCAGAGCCGGCGCCTCCTCCTGCAAACCACCAGAGTCGGTCAGGACGATGTCCGCCGCTCTCAGGCTGGCAACGAGTTGCGGGTACTCCAGCGGCGGCACAAGCTGCACATTGGCCAGGCCTTCGAGTACTGCGCGGATAGCTTGCTGTAGAGTGGGATTGACATGCATCGCAAAGACAAAAGCCACCCGGTCTCCAAACTCGATGGCGAGATCGCGCACTGCGCCAGTGACGTTCGCGAGCGGCTCGCCCCAGTTCTCGCGACGGTGAGCGGTGACGAGCACGAGCCGCCGCTGGGTGTCCGAGCGATCGGCCCGCTCTTGGGGAAGGGCGATCAACTGCTGTAGAGCGCCAGGCAGCGTCTGGATGTAGGGGGACAGGTCCTGGCTTGCCACCCACAACACGGCGTCGATCACGGTGTTCCCACTCAGAATGATGCGTCTGGCTGGCGCCCCTGCGCGCACGAGCTGCTGCCGGGCGCGTGCTGAAGGAGCAAAGTGGAGACTCGCCACGCTGCTGATGATCCGGCGGTAGCCCTCCTCAGGAAATGGATGGGCGAGGTCGAAGCTGCGTAAGCCTGCCTCGACGTGTCCCACAGGGATTTGCAGGTTGAAGGCTGCGAGCGCTCCCACCGTGGCTGTGAGCGTATCGCCCACAACGAGCACTACATCGGGATGATGCTCGGTGAGCAGCGCCTCGAGTTGGGGCAGGAAAGCGGCGAACAGATGGTTCAGCGAGGAGTGGCTAATGGCCGTGAACACGTGGTCTGGCTGCAGCTCAAAGAGCCTGAGATAGGGAGCAATCATATCCCGGTGCTGATCGCTCAGCCAGAGCTGCTGCTCGAATGCCAAGCTTCGCCGCCGGAGCTCAAGGATGACAGGCGCTATCTTAATGATCTCTGGCCGTGTCCCGGCGATGGATACCACCTTGATCTTGGGCCGCTCAGCGATGCCTCGCATCTCCGTTCTCTCTCATCAGCCGGTGCTCACAGCGGAGTTTTGCGGCAATGCACCATCATGCTTCCACAGCAGACACGCCAGTGATCAGTGATCTCCGCTAGCTCGCCACCACCAGCGGCATCGTCCTTGCCACACTTCCCTGCGCTGGGGCGCGCTCCATCGGGACCATATGACCCGTGCCCACCCTTGTCAACGTCATCTCCAGGTAGGACGGCTGCACTCACACAGAGCCCTGCCGGAGTCACATCGACAGGCACGGGCACCCCGAGACACACGATCTAAGGGAGGGCCGCCGGACGTGACACTGGTGAGCAGCAGCATCCCGGAAAACAACGCGAGGGGAGAGGCAGTCGCCCCTCCCCTCGCCATTCCAGGCAGATACCCGGCCTAGTAGTCCATTCCACCCATGCCGCCTGGATTTGCAGGGGCAGGCGCGGGTGGCTCCGGAATATCGGTGACGATGGTATCTGTCGTGAGCACCATGCTGGCAATCGACGCCGCGTTTTCGAGCGCGGAACGAGTCACCTTTGCAGGATCGATGATGCCGGCATCGAACATGTCCACGTATTTACCGGTGAGGGCATCGAAGCCAGTGCCTACCGACGAGCGACGTACTCCGCCGACAACCACAGAGCCCTCAAAGCCGGCGTTCTTCGCGATCTGGCGCAGTGGCTCCTCCATAGCCCGGCGAACGATGTTGATACCCGTGTGCACATCGCCAGTAGCAGTGAGGCCGTCGAGAGCGGCGAGCGCATTGATGAACGCCGTACCTCCTCCTGGCACGATCCCCTCTTCTACTGCCGCACGGGTGGCAGACAGCGCATCCTCGACACGGTGCTTCTTCTCTTTGAGCTCGGTCTCCGTGGCAGCGCCCACCTTGATGACTGCGACGCCACCGGCAAGCTTAGCCGCGCGCTCCTGCAGCTTCTCGCGGTCGTAGTCCGAGGTTGTCTCTTGAATCTGAGCGCGGATCTGATTCATGCGGCCCTGCACAGCACTGCGGTCGCCGGCTCCTTCGATCAGGGTCGTCTCCTCCTTGGTGGCGACCACGCGACGAGCACGGCCGAGCTGCTCGATACGTGCAGACTCGAGCCGGAGGCCAGTCTCTTCAGAGATCACCGTGCCACCAGACAGCACAGCGACGTCCCCGAGCATCTCCTTGCGGCGATCGCCAAACCCCGGAGCCTTGACACCCAGCACGTTGAAGATGCCACGCATCTTGTTCACAACGAGGGTAGCAAGAGCCTCACCCTCGATATCTTCGGCAATGATGAGCAGATTCTTGTTGCCGAGCTGCACGAGCTTCTCGAGAATGGGGAGGATATCGTTGATCGCCGAGATCTTCTTATCGGTGATCAGGATGTAGGGATTGTCGAGCACCGCTTCCATTCGGTCGGTGTTCGTCACCATGTACGGGCTGATGTAGCCGCGATCGAACTGCATGCCCTCGACGTAGTCCTTGTCAAGCCGCAGACCTTGTCCCTCTTCAACCGTGATGACGCCGTCTTTGCCAACCTTGTCCATCACCTCGGCGATGAGATCACCAACCTCAGGGTCGGCAGCAGAGATAGCCGCCACCTGGGCGATCTCACGCTGCCCTTCCACGGGTCGAGCCATCTCCTTGATGCGCGCTACAACGGCCGTCACGGCCTGATCAATGCCACGCTTCAGCACCATCGGGTTTGCGCCTGCTGCCACATTGCGCAGACCTTCGGTAATCATCGCCTGAGCCAGCACAGTGGCCGTTGTCGTGCCATCACCAGCGACGTCGTTGGTCTTGGTCGCAACTTCCTTCACGAGCTGAGCGCCCATGTTCTCGAAGGGATCAGGAAGCTCGACTTCCTTGGCGATGGTCACCCCATCATTGGTCACTGTCGGCGAGCCAAACTTCTTGTCGAGGACCACATTGCGACCCTTGGGACCGAGCGTCACTTTCACAGTGTCAGCGAGCTGGTCCACACCCGACTTCAACTTCGCGCGAGCTGTCTCGCGGAACAACAGTTGCTTTGCCACGGACTCTATCTCCTCTTTTCTATCGGGGGCGCGGCTAGCCCAATACTGCCAGCACGTCACGCTCGCTCAGGACGAGCACCTCTTCACCATCGATCTTGACTTCAGTGCCGGAGAACTTGGCGTAGAGCACCTTGTCTCCCAGGCTTACCTCCATCGGCACGCGATTCCCCTGATCGTCCACACGACCAGGACCAACGGCGATGACTTCTCCTTCTTGCGGCTTCTCCTTGGCCGTATCGGGCAGAACGATGCCGCTACGAGTGGTCTCTTCACGCGTCAGCGGGCGCACGACCACGCGATCACCAAGCGGCTTGAGCTTTGTCGCCACAGAGGTTGCCACTGTGTTTTCCTTTCTCCTCGCCACATTCCAAAACAGATCTCACGGGACTTAGCACTCCGCGCAATGGAGTGCTAACAGCGATATTGTACGGGCTCGAGCGTGTCCTTCGCAAGGGTGCACAGCTTGAGCACCGGCAACCTCCGGACGTAAATTGTACGTGTGGTGAGCTCCCAAACCGGGGTAGCAGCAAGCGCTAAGCCGCCGCCAGCGTCCCGGCACGAGATGGGGAGCGCGATCACCCCTGCTGGACGAGCGGACCTGCGATCTGCTTCATCTTGGCGACAGTCTCCCCCGGGGTCTGCGCACCCGTCCACAGGCCTTGAATCGCTGCATCGAGCGCCGAGCGCACGGCTGGCCAGTTGGAGAGTAGCGGCTGAAGGACAACCCGGCCCTCGGTGAGGACATCCACGAAGAGCTTCGCATGCTGAGGATAGAGATCAACGTTATCTATCTCAGGAAGGAACGTGGCGGAAGTCGCCACTGCCGGACGTGAGGGAATCCAATCCCCAACAGGCGCCTCGCGTTGCTGCACCTGCGCGCTCACCAGATACGTGACGAGCCTCCACGCCGCATCTTGCTGTTTGCCGCTCGTGAGGAGGGCATAGCCAGCGCCAGTGCCCGTCGTCTTGCGCTCTGGGACCTCAGCAGGAAGCACCCCAACATCCCACACGAAGTGAGCCTGCGACTGGCGAGCAGTAATTGTCGATGGATCAGTAATGGTCAATCCCAGCTGCCCATTGGCAAACAGGTCCAGACCATTATCGGCAGCCACGAGGTCGTTGGGTGGCGTGACACCCTTCTTTGTAAACAAAGTCTGAAGCTGGCCGAGAACCTGCAGAACACCATCGCCATCGAGGTCGATCGCTTTGCGTGTGACATCTACGATGGACGCCCCAGCATTGACCAGGAACGAAGCGTAGACGAGGTAGGTTGGAGCAACATAGAAGCCGTAGTTAGCCTCCTGCGCGGCGGTTCCTGGGCGGCTCAT
>JAMCRV010000058.1:5218-8158 GCA_023381555.1 Chloroflexota bacterium
CAGCTGGCTGGAGGGAATGGCTCCCCATACTCCCGGAAGAGATCGGTATTGTAGGTCGCGAAGAGCACGCGTATGCCGCTCGGGAGTGCGAACAGCTTTCCACCACGGGTCCACTCTTGAAGGGCGATGGGGAAGAAAGCGTGCACCAGCGACGAATCCTGTTGGAACCGCGCCTGCAAGTCTACGAGATGGTTTCTGGAGGTGAGATCGTCGAACTCAGTGCGGGTAAGGAACAGCGCATCGGGAGGCAAGCCGCCAGCAACCATGGCGTGAATGTTCTGCGTGTAGTAGTTGCTCACCGAGATGAGCGACACAGCGATACCCGTACTCTTCTGGAACTCCTTCAGGTAGGCCCGGGTGCGCGGCGCCTGGCCATTGCCTTCCATCGTCGCCAGTCGTAGCGTTGCCTGCGGCTTCTTCGCTGACCCCGCTCCTCCACTGCAAGCACTGAGTAGAGCACCGAGTCCAACGCCCAGAGCAGACTGCACCACGCCGCGAACGACAACGCGGCGGCTGAGTAGGCGCCGCGTTGAGGCCATCTGAGAGGGGTATGAGGGCAGGAGATCACTGTGATTCTGCGTCTTACAGCCTACCATTGCGACTCTCTCTCTCGCGCACCAGTAGTCCTCAGTGGTCACATCAGGCGCAGCGCTACTAACGGTACCAAGGCCTCGAGACGTGTCAAGTTTCCGTGCGCCCCAGTGGGAAGAACGTCGTCAGTCCCATCGCGAGCCGCCCGGTAGGGCAGCTGCCATCCAGGAGTGGCGAGACCAACGAGTGTACCAAAGCGCTGGCGTGCTACTGGAGCAAGTGGACCAGGCCCCCACAATTCCAGCGCTTCGACCTGCTGAGCGGTGAGGAGCATCACACTCTCCGGGGCCTCTGCGCGAAACCACGCACGTACCTCATCCACTTTGCCCTCACGCGGATAGAGATACGGCACCCGTCGCTCGCCTGCTGGCGGATGCTCGAACAGATCAAGCAGCGCTCTATCGCGCTGCAGCCAGACCGCCCTCTCCTCCGTCGTAGCACACTGGCCGTGATCAGCAAGCACAAGAAAGAGCACGTCCGGACGCTTCACCCGCGAGAACAGCTCACGCTCGAGGAGAAAATCGATTGCCGCTAGCTCCGCATCGAGTGCCTCGGCAACAGGCCCATAGGTGTGCTGCAAATTGTCGAGCGTGTCCCAGTACACCTGCACGTATGCTGGACTGCCATCGATCTCGAGAAGATCACGCAGGGTGACACAGAGATCAGCAAACGTGTGATAGCGTGCCAGCTGCGCACCCACGCTGTGCATCACAGACAGCCCCGAGCCCAGGTAGCGGCGGAGATTGGCGTAGACGCTACGCACGCCTACACTGGTCAAACGCTGAAAGACGGTCGGGACGTCGAGGAGCGCTGCCGGGTCGACACTACGATTGCTGCCATCGATGGCGCGAAACGTGATCATATTCATCACTGTTGCCTGCTGAGGACACCACAGTGTGTACCCCCCGATGCCATGTTGACCCGGTGCATGGCCTGTTGCTAGGGTGGTAAGCGCGGCGGCAGTCGTCGAAGGGAAGATCGAGGTCAGCGCACTGAGGCTGGCGGTTCCGGCTCGTAAGCGCCGGGCAAGATGAGGGCAGACACCACGATCCAGCGCATTCGTCAGCAGCTCGTAGCCACAAGCATCTAAGAGGAGCAGCACAATGGCCCGAGAACCGTGAAGAAGATCGGGATCCAGCATCTCCGTAGCGAGCGGTGGCAGCGGAGAGGGAAGCCCAAAGTGGCGCAAGACAGTGTTGGGAACATTGGCAAAGCCACGGCCATCGTAGGCGGGAGAGACAGCCCAAGAAGGCAAGCTGACACATTGCGACAAGCTAGCGGTGGTATGCCCCAGCGCGTTCCCCCTTCTCCGGACGGCTGGCTCACGCAACCGCTCTCGTCTGCCTATACGGTGGGATGATAGCGTACCGTTCGTCTAGGTCACTCTACTCCCAGTATGTCGTACCCCTCTAGGGCAGCTGCTGCACCTGCTTCTGGGCCAGCGGGAGGAGATCTGAGAGATTCACTGAGCCGGGAGCTCCCGTCAGCACGATACTGCAGAGGTAGTTTCCATTCTGTATCAGCACACCAACGCTCGCCGTTGCGTTGTTGTGAACACCCGACTGAACAGAATACGCCATCCATCGATCGCCAAGCTGCGCATCCGTGTTCTGGAGTACTGTGCTGCTGCGGCTAATGTCGCCGGACTCCTGCTCAAACTCGGCCCTTGCGGGACCAGGCGCGGTGAAGCGGCTCACACGAATGTAGAGCGTGCGCTGACCGGAGCTCGCAGTAGCCACAAGTCGCTCTACCACGCTTGCCATGCCTGGACCGCCATGCAGTTCCGACCCGACGCTGCCATTGGATGCAAACCCCGATCCGGCTCGGCTGGGCGTGAGGAGCAGCTTCACGAGAACGGCCTGGACCGGCGTCAGCGTCGTCGCCGGCGGTGGTGTGAGAGGACTACCGCCGGCGCTATTCTGAGTCAGCGGCAGCACCGCGTGTGGAGTGACACACGCGGTAAGGAGCACCGCGCTCAATACCGCGGTGCCAGCAAGAGCGGCTCGCAGGTACACTCGTCTCCCCCTTGACTTAAGTAGGATCCGCGATTGAAGGAAAGGATACGCCCGGTCTGTAGCGCTTCGGTTAAGACCACGGTTGCCAAGTTCGTGGGTGCTGTCCTCCTACTCCTATTGCCAGAGCATACGTAGGCATAGAACTTGCGTTCTAGACCGAGGTAAGATTGGGGATGAGACATCAGTCTTGCCAGCGGCGAGAGGGCGAAGCAAGAGTGCCACGGCGCGTCATTCGAGTTGAGGGGGCGCAGGAACACAACCTGCAGCACGTGAATGTCACCCTCCCCCGCGACCGGCTCGTGGTCCTCACCGGAGTCTCTGGCTCTGGCAAGTC
>JAMCRV010000051.1:0-2945 GCA_023381555.1 Chloroflexota bacterium
AAGCCGAGGTAGAGGAGGCGCTCCGGCAAGGGCAGACCACCCCGGAGGAGGCCGAAGCGATCTTCCGCCTGACGTCCCGGCCCACCCTGGACGAACGGTTCGTTGTTCCACCAATGGCCCGCGAAGAGGCCATCGAACAGACGCGCGATCCCTTTACGCAGAAGGCCTCGGCAGGCTTCGGCTTCCGCCAGGCTCCCGCCCGAAGGTGGTGATCGCCTTGGAACAGCAGGAAACGCTCCGCCGCCTGGGGGGACTGCTCAGTGACGTCTTGGACTATCCTCAGGGGGACCTGCGCCGTACCGTTAGCGCTTGCGAGCGTCTGGCGGCTGAAGTAGCCGCTGGAGCCGTCACTCCCCTTGCTCTTTTTCGCATCTGGCTGGAGGAAACCCCGGCTGGACGGGTAGAGGAAGTGTACACTGCCACCTTCGATCTTGATGTATCACGCTGTCTCTACACGGGTTACCACCTGTTCGGCGAGACGTATCAGCGCAGCCTCTTCCTCATTGGGTTGAAGGAGTGGTTTGCGGCCGCCCACTTCAGTTGTGAGGGTGAGCTTCCAGACCATCTAGCCGTGCTCCTGCGCTTTCTGGCAGTGTGCGATGACGGCGACCGGCGTAATGAGCTGATCCAAGATGCGCTTCTGCCTGCACTGACGAAAATCCTGGCGGCCAGCACGGGTGGCGAGAACAAGGAGGTGGACAGGCCGCTCCAGACTCCTTACCAGCCCGACGGCAACGCGACTTCCCCCTATCTGCGGGTGCTGCAGGGTCTACAGGTCGTTCTCGAACAGTGGCCCCGTCTGGTCACGGTCGCAGCACCGGAAGAAGGTGATCTTCGTGTCTAATCTGATGCTCTTCGCCGTCTTCCCGTACGTCGCCACGATCTTGGCCGTCCTTGTCGGAATTTATCGCTATTTTAGTGACCGCTACTCCTACTCCAGCCAGTCGTCGCAGTTTCTCGAGAACCGGGTGCTGTTTTGGGGGTCCGTTCCCTGGCACTACGGCATCATCACGATACTGCTGGTCCACATTGTAGCGGCTATCGTGCCCGGGGCTTGGGGGCAACTGCTCGGCGTACCGTGGCGCCTTGCCGCCTTGGAAGTGACAGGCTTCGCAGTCGCCGTGTTCACGTTGCTCGGCCTCGCCCTGCTCATCATCCGCCGGCTGAGCACCTCCCGCATCCACGCTGTGACGACGGGGCTCGACTGGGTTCTGCTGGCTGCGCTGCTGGTGCAAGTGGGGCTCGGTTGCTGGATCGCTCTCTTCTACCGCTGGGGTGGGGCATGGTACGTTCAGACCGCTGCACCCTGGCTGGTCTCACTGGTGACGCTCCACCCACAGGTAGACACCGTCACGGCGCTGCCGGGCATCGTCAAGCTGCACCTACTCGGCGGCTTTCTGATCGTGGCCTTGTTTCCCTTCACGCGCCTGGTGCATCTGGTGACGTTTCCCGTCACCTATCTCTGGCGCCCTCACCAGGTGGTCGTTTGGAACCGCCGGCCAGGGACCACGGCCGCGTTTGGCGGGAGGCCTGGAGCAAAGTGAGGCCACTCGACGAACTCCCCACGACAAGCGCCACCCAATATGGGTCATCTTTCCTCCCGGCAAGCGCTTGGGGCGCGCCTGGGCTTGCTTGCCGGTCTGATCAGAGGAGATCCTCAACGAACGGGGAATGGTGGATAGCAATCACCTGCTGTGCCGGAGCTGCGCTACTAAATCCTTCCACGGGGCCTGTTGCGAAAGGCGAGGCCCTCACCCCCTCCCCCAAGCTTGGGGGAGGGGGTGAGGGCCTCCTTCGCAACGCCATTCTGGTTTGATTTAGCGCCTGCTACCGGCCATTGACAAGCATAGCTGGATGCACGGCCTGACGTAAGCACGTGTTCGGGCACGGGTGCCTTCCGTGCGTTATCCGTGATAGGAGGTTCAATCATGGCCATGGCAACGAGCCCCGCAGCGCCCGGTCGCCTATCAATCCAGGGAAGCCGGCGCAGCGCCCTCTGGCTGGCTACCCTGGGTTTCTTCGGCGGCTTTGCCGGTGTCGCTATCTTTGGACCGATGGTCCCGAAGTTCGTCACAATCCTGCACTTGACGCCGCTGGAAGCTGGCGTGCTGGCCGGCATTCCCAACCTCACCGGGGCCTTGCTGCGAATCCCCTTCGGTGCCTGGGTAGATCGCGTAGGCGGGCGCCGGCCCTTTGTGACGCTGCTGCTCGTCACCATTGTCGGGGTGGCAGGGTTGCTCCTGTTGCTCCACAACGCCTATCCCGACCACATGCTCGGCCTCTACCCTATCTTGCTGCTGCTCGGTATCTGCATTGGCAGCGGCATCGCCACCTTTTCTGTCGGCATCGGTCAGGTGTCCTACTGGTATCCTCGAAAACAGCAGGGCGGTCCGTTGGGCGTCTACGCCGGATTGGGCAATACGGCGCCTGGCCTATCTTCGTGGCTGCTCCCCGTGGCAGTGACCTCACTCGGGATGCTGGTCGCCTACGGTTGCTGGTTGGTCGCTCTGGTTATCATCACGGTCATCTACGCTTTCGGCATCCACGACGCGCCCTACTTTCAAGCGCGCCAGCAGGGCATTGTCATAGACGACCGTCAGCTTGCAGCGCTGGGGGAAGATCTCATTCCCCCAGGCTCGACCTGGGCCGGCCTGCAGCGTGCCGCCCAGTCGTCCGCAACGTGGGCACTGGTGTTCATGTACTTCATCTCCTTCGGCGGCTTTCTTGGACTTACCGCCTGGTTACCTACGTTCTGGCATTCGATGTACGCGACGACGCTGACCGAAGGTGGATTGCTGACACTTACCTTCAGCCTGTTGACGGCGCTCGTGCGGGTGCCTGGTGGGCTGCTGTCCGACCGGATCACTATTCGCTACGCCCTCACTGGCAACTTCCTGCTGATCGGTCTCGGCTCACTGCTAGTGGCCACGACGCACGTCTTTGGT
>JAMCRV010000051.1:3025-34032 GCA_023381555.1 Chloroflexota bacterium
CTGTTCGGTGTCATTGCCGGTGCGGTGGGCGCGCCAATGGGCTACGCGCGCGGGTTGCTGGTGATTGCCGGCCTGGTCGTGCTTGGACTGATTGACGTCGGTTGGTTGACGCATTGGAAATGGCAGACTGAGTTGGGATCAGGATCCCAGAAGTAATGGATCGCTCGTAACCGGCCGGACAGCCGCATCGCCCCGCCGTGTCGAGTGGTGACGCACTCCTGCACCGCTCGATACGCTCACCGCTTTTGCACCCATCCTCAAATGTGTAGCGTACACCTTCATAACATAGGGACAGCGGCCAAATTGCCCTCAGCGAATACCTATGTGCAGAAGTTGACTTCATTGATCTTCATCATTAACATAGAGTGCAGGACTCAAGGACGGCCGGGCGAGCCGGGTGAGGTTTCGAAGATACCGTACTGAGAAACGCGCCGGTGTAGACTCACAGTAGGGTGCCGAGGCGGGACAGTAGCAAAGGAAGGGCAATTATGGCACAGGTAGGACGGATCGTGGAGGATGCTCTCGCACTCATGGGGCACACTCCGCTGGTGCGACTGAATCGACTCACGAAGGACTGTGGCGCCACCGTAGTGCTGAAACTGGAGTCATATCAGCCGGGAGGCAGCGTCAAGGATCGCATTGGCGTCGCGATGGTTCTGGACGCCGAGGCTCGGGGCTTGCTCACTCCTGACAGCGTCATCATCGAGCCCACAAGTGGCAATACGGGCATCGCCCTTGCTTGGGTTTGCGCCGTGCGCGGCTACCGGCTCATCCTCACGATGCCGGAGACGATGAGCGTCGAGCGCCGGCAGCTGCTTCGCTACTTCGGCGCCGAGCTGGTGCTCACTCCTGGCAGCGCCGGTATGGCAGGCGCTATTCAGCGAGCTGAGGAGCTGCTGGTGACCACGCCCAAGGCCTGGATGCCCCAGCAATTCAAGAATCCGGCGAATCCGCGTGTGCATCGTGAGACGACCGCCGCCGAGCTCTGGCGGGATACCGATGGAATGATCGATATTTTGGTGTCCGGGATCGGTACGGGGGGAACGCTCACTGGGGTGGCAGAGGTGTTGAAAGAACGGAAGCCGGGCTTTCGCGCCGTCGCGGTCGAGCCGGCGGGCTCGCCCGTGCTCAGCGGCGGGAAGCCCGGACGCCACCGTCTTCAAGGGATCGGCGCCGGGTTCGTCCCGGATGTGCTGCGGCTGGACCTTGTCGACGAGGTCGTCCAGGTGGAAGAGGAACAGGCATTTGCTACCTCGCGGCGCTTAGCTCGTGAGGAAGGACTGCTCGTAGGGATCAGTAGTGGCGCAAGCACTTGGGCGGCACTCCAGCTGGCCCGGCGTCCACAGTACGAGGGAAAGCTCATCGTCGCTATCGCGCCAGACGGCGGAGAGCGCTACCTCTCCACAGATCTCTTTGCGCAAGCGTGAGCACAAGCACCGGCGAATGAGCTGGTAGCAGCCGGTGCCACCCCATCTGCGGGTACACGACGTCTGGGCAGGTTGAAGCCAGCCTGTCCAGACCCGGCTGGTGCGTCGCCAGCGAAGAGTAGGTTTGTCTCACACCACCTGAAAACTGCCCATCATGTAGCCCTTGATATGCATCGCTCCGCCCCAACCTTCGGGTGGACTGCCACAGGGTGCCATGCACTGCCAGGTATAAGTACCTGGGCCCGCAGTCTTGAGGGTGAAAGACACGACCGACTCGGTAGGAAGCGGAATGTTGAGACCCAGCCCGCCAACCGAGAAGGTGTGCGAGACATCTTGCGGGTTGAGCTCGGTGTACGTGTGCGGCGCCCCCGGGTTGTTCGGGTTCGTCCTATCCAGATGCTGGGCGACAGCGTCGCCACCAACCGCGCCACTTACCTTTGCGTTCGGCGATCCCTTCGGCAAAGGGGCCGTCCCATCATCAAAGTTCACGATCCGCACGTGCACCGTCGCGTGAGCTGGAACACGAACTGTTGCTGGAATGTAGGCCGGCCAGCCCTTCTTGCCGAGCATCTTGCCGGTGACAATGGTCAGTTCCAGCGAGGAAGCCGTCGACTTGGCGGCTCCTATCAGGCTCTCACTACAGGCGGTGAGGAGCGTCACCGTGCCCAAGAGGCCCGTTCCAACGCTCAATATCTTCCGGCGCGAGGGGGCTTGTCGTATCGTCATCGCGTGAGGCATCCTCCAGATTACCTACCAAAACAATTCATCAACTAGCTCACTATACGTTCATAAATTCACTACTCATTGGAGAGTGCCTTCTCTGATGGACCTACTTTTCGCGTCTCCTTGCCTTTACGCTACGTGGCCTCATCCACTCTGGCGCCAAGTGCGGCGGGCCCACCCCAGGACTTGATGCAGGGCAACCAAAGGCAAGAAGCGCACACTGCAGCGGCGCTGCTGCCTGGTTCATGACACACCTGCCCAACGGTAGTTTGTTGACGGAGGCGGGACTGAGCGGCGGGCAACCGTCTGCGGCCTATGCACTTCAGGAACAGCAGCACGCTGCCTCTTATCGCCAGCCGCTGCCACATTCCGGACACACTACTACAGTGCGCCTGAGAGCTTAGAAGAAGGCTTTAGCCAGGCCAAGCACTCCCTGCTTCCAGGGAACACGATGGGAGACACCGCTCGTGTTGGCGAATTGATCGAGGTGGGCGACGTACCACTGATAGTTGCGCACCAGCGCTTCCTTGTTTGAGTAGCGCGGCATATAGCCCAACACTCGCTGGGCCTTTTCGATAGAGACAAATGAGTCCTTCGCAGCCGTCTCATACACCCAAGTGTAGAGAGGTGACAGATGCAGCATCTCCAGAAAGCGCAACGTAGCCACGAAGAGCGGCACAATGCGCAAGGGCACGATCTTTTTTCCGTGACCGGCGGCGTCAAGCACTGCTTGATAGTCTTCCGCGAACGTCGTGAATTCAGCGGCGCCGATGTTGAAGATGTCGTTGACTTTCGCACGGTCGAGTGTGGCGACGAGGTAGATAGCCTGGCACAAGTCCTCGACGTCGAGGAGCTGATAGCGATTCTTCCCGCTACCCAAGACCGGAAAACCCTTCCCACTGTAAGCCCAGTCGTAGAGCAGGGCGAAGACGCCGAGACGCTCAGGACCAACGAAGCTCTTCGGTCGCAAGACCGGCACGCACATGCCCTTAGCACGATAGGCCGAGCACAGCTCCTCGGCGAGAATCTTGGCCTGACCATACGGTCCTACACCTTCGAGGCGATCGTCTTCGTACAGTGGGTGATGATCCGGGATTCCATAGACTGCGGTCGAGGAAATGTGAATGAAGCGGTCGACGTGATGATCCCAGGCCGTCTGGAGCACCGTTTCCGTGCCGCGAACGTCTGTTGAGTAGATATCTTCGGGAGAGTAGAGCGGCAGCGCCGCAGCAGTGTGAACGACGATATCCACGCCACGCATAGCTTCTTCCACGGCATTGCGGTCGCGTGTATCGCCTTTGATGCACGTAACACGATCTCTCACATCGCCGTACGTGAAGTCAGCAACGTCGAGTGAGACGACGCGTTCGCCGCGAGCAAGCAGGTACCGCGTGAGATTGATGCCAAGGAATCCTGCGCCACCAGTGATAAGGAAGGTCGCCAAAGATTCTTCTCCTCCCACCTGCGAGTTCTGCTGGTCATTATCCGTGCTGTGCTGGGAGAATTCCGTGCATAGCCACTGGCACGAGCCTCACTCGGCACAGAGTGTGCTCCTCACTTTCTCTGGCCACCCCTACGGTTACAACGTCAACTCATCCCGGCCCTACGACCTTGACTATCCGTCGAGCGTCATCCAGAACCGGAGCGACATCAACCGGGGCGTTACGATGTACTACTTCAATCCATCGATCAACAAGCCAGAAACCTGGAAAACGGTCTGGTCACGGTCCGGAACGCAGACGGTGTCAAATTACGGCTGTAAGGGCACCTTGCGTGAGCGATCTTGACGCTGCTGATCGAGGGGCACGCCAGTATCGCGGCATCCAACGCTGTCTTCTGGAGCAAGGGCGAGCGGCGGACAGTGCAGGTGACGGCGGCGCGACATCATGCGGCGGCGCGGCCGAAGGAGCGAGCGGCTACCGCCAGCGCCAGGAAGGCCAGCACGGCCACGATCAAGACACCCTTGGCTACACTCACGCTCCCAAGGTGGTTGTTGAAGATGGCACGGGTGGCATCGACGGCATAGGCGAGCGGGTTGATGGCAGCAATGGCGCGCAGCCAGGCGGGGGCGAGGGTGAGTGGCAGCAGCACTCCGGAGAGCAGCAGCAACGGCAACGCCGCCGTAAAGACGAGCGGCGCGAAGGCGTCCTCACTACGCAACCAGAGTGCCACGGCGTAGGAGAGGGAGGCGAAGAGGAGCGCGATTAGGGCGAGCAGGGCCAGCATTACCAGGAGGCCGACCGGATGAATGTTCAGCCCGAAAGGCAAGGAGACCAGGATCAGCAGCAGGGACTGGATTAGCAGGTTGAGGATGTCACGCAGCGCCCGGCCCAGCAGGAGCGACAGCCGGCTGACTGGCGTCACGCGCAGGCGTTCGATCACGCCAAGGCGTAACTCAGCAATCAGGCTGAAGCCCACGCTCACGGCACCAAACATGCCGAGTTGGATGAGCAAGCCCGGCACAAAGACATTGTAGGCGCCACCCGGCGGGAAGCCGGGAGCGGCGGCGATAGATTTAAGCAGCGGCGCAAACAACAGCAGGTAGAGCAGCGGTTGCACGACGCCGATCACAATCCAGGCAGGATTGTGTACGAACAGGCCAAGGTAGCGCAGGAACACTATCCAAGTGTCGCGTAGAGTCTTCATCGGACGGCCTCCTCATTCATACTGTGGAGCTGGGCAATGCCGTGATCGCGTGTTGTTGCCCTGCTGGTCTGGGGGCGGTGTTGCGTAGGTCACGCTGCAGTCTCACGAAGCGAACGGCCCGTCTGGCGCAGAAAGACATTGTCCAGACTGGGGCGAGTGAGAGTAACGGTCTGCAGTTCCAGGCCAGCGCCGTCCAGCAGGCGCAGAATGGCGGGCATGGCCGTTTCGCCGCGGTCGACGTAGAGGCGCAGCAGACCCTGCTCGGTACCGGAATTCCGCACGAAGGGCTGCTGCGCCAGCAGGGCCAGCACGGCCTGCTGGTCACCAGCGACGCCGAGCGTCACCACGTCGCCGGCAATCTGCCGCTTCAACTCGTCCGGCGTGCCCTCGGCCACGATCTTCCCGTGGTCGATGATCGCCAGGCGGTTGCAGAGGGCGTCCGCTTCCTCCAGGTAGTGGGTCGTAAGGAAGATAGTCGTACCGCCGTCACGCAACCGGCGCACTTCATCCCAGAGGTAGGCGCGGCTTTGCGGGTCCAGCCCGGTGGTCGGCTCGTCTAGGAAGAGCAATCGCGGGCGATGGACCAGGCCGAGTCCGATGTCCAGGCGTCGGCGCTGGCCGCCGGAGTAGCTGCCGGTAGGCCGATCGGCGCAGACCTCAAGGTCCAGTACAGTGAGCAGTTCAGCTGCCCGCTTGCGTGCCGTTTCTGCCGGCGCTCCGTAGAGGCGGGCCTGGAACATCAGCTCGTTGCGGCCGGTGATGGCCGGGTCGGTGCCGCCGCGCTGGCCGACGTAGCCGATGCGTTCGCGCACCTGTTGTGGCTCGCGGCGCAGGTTGCAGCCTGCTACCGTTGCCTCGCCATCGTCTGGCGGCAGGAGAGTGGCCAGCATGCGCAGGGTGGTCGTCTTGCCGGCGCCATTGGGACCCAGGAAGCCGAAGAGGTCCCCAGCAGCCACACGCAAGTTCACGCCGGCAACGGCCTCGACGGGGCCGCGACGGGTCTTGTAGCTATAGCGCAAGCCGTTGGTCTCGATCATAGCGCTCTCTGTATGCGATCGCTCGCTGGCACTGCTATCCATTGGGGGTCTCCTCATTCTGCCGTTCGTCGTGACCCCGCCTGCCGGGCCAAGTGGGAGATGCGTCGGGGGCGCCACTGGAACGGTGTGCGTCGAACAACTCGTCAAGGGCGGCCTGGTTCCAGGCCAGGCGACCGCTGCGGATGTCGGCAATGATGGATGACACCCAGTCCAGTTCCGCTTGGCGCAGGGCGCGGGTGTATTCGTGTTCCAGTAACACCAGTCGTGGCAGCTGCAGTTGCCGCTGCAAGGCAAGGAGAGCCGAGTTGATGGAGGCAAGCCCAGATTCCAGGCTCACCACACGCGCTTGCAGCGACTGGAGCACGGCCTTACTAGAGAGGTAGTACAGGAAGCCGACGGCAGCGGTGAATACGGGATACTCCGTGATCGGGTTTTGCAGCAACTCGCGCAGCCAGTCCTCCAGTTCCTCGCGCCCCTCCTCGGTAATGCGGTAGACGGTGCGCTCTGGCCGTTTGCCTTCCCGACTGGTCTCGACTACCTCGATGCAGCCGTCGCGCACCAGACGATCTACAGCGTGATAGAGACCGCGCCGCTTGCCTATCGCAAAATCCTTGCGCCGCTCCCGGATCAGCCGTTCGATCTCGTAGGGATGTCGGGGCCGTTCGCTTAGCAGCGCCAGCACCGGCAGCGCCAGCAGGTTGTGGGGTGAACGCACTACACTATCAACCCCTTCACTATTGCAGAATGCACTATAGCAGTGGGCATCAGCAATGGCAAGGGGCTCCTTTGTGGGCACCGTGCGCGCTGCACCGGCATTCTGCTCGGGGGTGACAAACTGCTCTCTAGTATCTTGTGACCCATGATTTGCAGGGTGCCCCACCACGGTGCGGCACGATGGCACGCCATCGCGGAACCGATCACAAAACAGGTAACGGGCTACTAGAGGGATCAGGTTTCGGATCGAGTTGCAGAGGGTAAACAGCAGGCTATGAACCAGGCCGGCGACGCGATCGACTCCGGGCGGATCAGGCGCGAGTGCTACGCGACGTGTTGGAGTCGTGGACGATAGGTGAGGGCCTCAGCGATGTGCGCAGCTTCAATGCACTCCCGATCTGCCAGGTCGGCAATGGTGCGAGCGAGTTTGACGATACGGTGGTAGGCACGGGCCGAGAGGGCCAGACGGGTGGCGGCAGTGCGCAGCAGCTGCTGCGCAGATGGCTCGAGGTGGCAGAAGCGGCGGATCTCGGCGGCGTTCATCTCGGCGTTACACGTGAGCTTGGTCTCATGAAGACGCGTGCTGCTGCGAGCGCGTGCTGCCGCGACCCGCTCGCGGACGCTTACCGACGCTTCCGCGGGCCGGCCGTCAGCGAGCTTATCCAAGTCCACCCGCGGCACTTCGACGTGCAGATCGATGCGATCGAGGAGGGGACCGCTCAAGCGCGCTTGGTAGCGATGGATCATCGTGGTCGTACAGGTGCATTCGTGCGTAGAATCGCCCGCATAGCCACACGGGCAAGGATTCATCGCTCCAACCAGCAGCACACGTGCCGGATAGGTCACGGCGCCTTGGGCGCGGCTGATGGTGACGATGCCGTCTTCGAGCGGCTGCCGCAGCACGTCGAGACCGGCGGCTCCGAACTCTGGGAGCTCGTCGAGAAAGAGTACGCCACGGTGCGCCAAGCTGAGCTCACCCGGCCGCGGCCAGCGCCCTCCTCCCACGAGCCCGGCGTGGCTCACCGTGTGATGGGGGGAACGGAAGGGCCGCTGCTGCAGGAGCGGCGTCTCGGCAGGAAGGAGACCAGCAACGCTATAGATCGTGGTGACTTCGAGGGCTTCTTGCGCGCTGAGCGGGGGCAGGATGCCGACGAGACAACGAGCGAGAAGCGTCTTGCCCGTACCCGGCGGCCCGGACATCAGCACGTTGTGTCCGCCGCTTGCGGCAATCTCCAGGGCGCGCTTGACGTGCTCCTGACCTTTCACTTCGCGCATGTCGGGACCGGCGATCTCGGCGTGGAGGGCGTCGAAGCGATCGGCACGGGGATGGTAGGCGTCGATGGGCACCGCGCCGCGGAGATGGTTGATGAGGTCAGTCAGCGTGGCCACTGGGATGACCTCGATGCTCTCCACGAGAGCGGCTTCGGCGGCATCGACCGCTGGAACGTAGACAACGCGGAGACCGCGTGAGCGGGCGATGGCGACCATCGGGAGCATGCCCGCGGTGTGCCGTAGGGAACCGTCGAGCGACAGCTCACCCAAAAAGACCGCCGGGCCAGGCTCGACGGGGATCTGGCCTGAAGCAGCGAGGATGCCGACAGCGATCGGCAGATCGTAGCTTGCGCCTTCTTTACGTACCTCCGCAGGCGCGAGATTCACAGTGATGCGGTAATTGGGAAAGACAGCGCCACTGTTGCGGATGGCCGACCGGACGCGCTCTTTAGCTTCCTGAACGGCGGCATCCGGAAGCCCAACGATCTCCATCTTGAAGAGGCCTTGCGCAATGTCGACTTCGCATTCGACCAGAGCACCATCAAGACCGATCAGAGCACACGTGAGCACACGAGCGAGCGCCACAGCTTCCCCTCCCCAGCGACATCAGAGTATGCCGTGTGCCCGCTCCTCGCACAAGCGCGTCTGACTGATACCTGCTGAATAGTCGCCGGAAAAAGCAGTGGCGTGTTGCGCTACCAGCTAGCTGAGAGTGTAGCAATACGCCGCAGTTCTTCTGGAGTCAATGCCCCGCCGGCCGCTGCTGCGTTGGAGCCACTCTGCTCTAGGTTCTTCGCTCCGGGGATCGCACAGGTCACAGCAAGATTTGCCAAGACGAACTGTAGCGCTGCCTGGGCCATCGTCCGGTCTGGTCGAGCAAGGAAACGTAGCTGTTCGACGCGTTCGAGATTTTGGAGGAAGCGCTGATGGGCGGCTCCTTCGTTCCAGCCTTCTCGCACAGAGTCGGTGAAATGCGTCTCAGGAGTGAACTTGCCTGCGAGCAAGCCCTGGGCGAGAGGGCCACGAATGAGCGTGCCGATGTCCTCTCGGAGGCAGTAGGGAAGAATGTCTCTCGCCGCGGACTGGCTGAGCAAGCTGTAGTTGATCTGGGCGCTGCTGCACGTGGCCATCTTGTTGAAGCGTGTCAGCGCTTCCAGCGAGTTGGTCGAGATACCATAAGCACGGATCTTCCCCACTTCCTTGAGGTGTTCGAAAGCCTCGAGAAAGATGTCCGGGTCTTGGAGGTCGCCGATGTGGCACTGATAGAGGTCGATGTAGTCGACTTTCATGCGCCCTAAACTGGCATCAGCGCAGAGGTAGAGGTGGTGTGGAGTAGTGTACGTCAGCGGATGGCCCAAGCGCCGGGCGAAATTACCCACCTTTGTCGCGATGTACACCTGATCGCGGCGGCCGCGAATCGCCCGTCCGACACGCTCCTCGCTCTCACCCATGCCATAGGCATCAGCCGTGTCGAGGAGGTTGACCCCTAGATCCATCGCATGTTGAATGGCTCGGAGAGCATCCTGCTCAACGACGGGTCCCCACTGGCCTCCAATGCCCCAGCACCCGAGACTCACCGTCGAGACTTGCCAACCCGTTTTGCCTAAGCGCCGGTACTGCACGAACGGTCCTCCCCTTCCCACGACGAGATATATTCCGCAATTTTCGTACCCACAGCCTTACCGGCAGCGATGGAAATCGAGCGCACTGCGAAATCATGGTGCTCTCAGCCAGCGCGATCCCAGCGCGATCAATCCTCTCTCCGCCTCCCATTGTCGCTGGCGTGGATCTGAAGCTTACCGAGCTACAGGTGTGGCGACCGGATCTGGGGCAGCTGATGGATACTCCCCCGCCGCAGGCTGTGATAGTGAGGGCGGCCTGATGATGAGAAGAGCGACAATGCCAGCGATGAAGAAGAGCAGTCCTCCGCCAGCGATGACGAAGCGTACGTTGAAATGGTCTGTCAGTGTGCCGGCAACGGTGAGCGAGATGATCGTAGCCAGGGTAATACCGGTGCTAATGAGGCTCATGACCCGCCCCATGTAGGAATTCTCCACTGTAAGCTGAACCATACTGAAGAACGGTACGAGCACACTGGGCAGGGCGAGGCCACACAGGAAGAGCGCAACGGCCGCGAATAACAATGACGGTGATAGCGCATAGAGCACCGTGGCCAATCCAGCCACGATGCCCCCGGCCGCCAACCAGCGATGATAGTGATTGCGCCACTTACTGGCAATCGCCGAGGCGAACATCCCACCGACTAACTGGCCGATTCCTGTTGCCGTGAGGAGAGCGCCGACGTCCTCCGAGCGACCGTGCAAAGCCCTCGTTACAAAGACAACGTCGAGGACACTCAGGCCGCCCACTCCGAGGAGTGCGACGAAAGCGAAGGCAGTCAGACTCAGGAGAAGGCGAGAGCGAACGACGTAGGCCAGGCCGTCAACCATCTCCTTGCCGAGCGAGCTACTCTGTACGGATGCGATCGTCGCTTTCCCGGCAGGAACGCGGAGCAACACCGGAACCGCCAGGAGGTACACGATTGCGAGCAGGAATACGGTCTTGTGTGGGCCGATAGAGGCGTAGAGGAGAGCAGCGACACCTGGAGCGAGGATTGGCACAACGCTGTTCGTGATCTGCAACATCCCGTTTGCTTGTACGACTGCTTCGGGTCTCACGATTTGGGGTAATGCAGCGGCGGCGGCAGGGTTGAAGAACTGTCCGGCGACACTGAGGAAGAACGTAACGACGAGAATGATCCACCACTGTTGCGCAGTGGTCACGAACACAAGCGGCCAGATGATGACAGCCTGGCAAAGTGCAACGAATGCCATTGTTCGACTGCGGCTCCAGCGATCGACGAAGACGCCGGCGATCGTTGCCAGAAGTACGACGGGTAGTGCTTCGGCGAGACCGACGAAGCTGACGCCAGTGCCGGATTGCGTCAGTGCGTACACCCAGATAAGGACCAGTGTTCGCTGTGTCCACGGGGCGAGAAGACTGAGAAACTGACCAAGGAGTAGCAGCTGAAAACCGCGAATCCTGAGAAGGCTTCCCACTGCGTCCTATCCTTCTGAGGAGATCCACACTCTTCACACCCAGAACTCGCTGAGTGTAACGGCGTGATCGTGTGATCTGCGTAAGCGAGCGATCCTTCGCGTCCGCGCAAATAGAAACTGTGGCAGATCTGCAATGCTCCACAGTGAAGTACACTCCGGTGGAAAGGAACAGCGCTGTGGCAGTAGCCGCGAATGTGACCCCAGGCGGGCCGGTGATGGCCATTTTCGCTCATCCTGATGACGCAGAGTTCGTGGTCGGGGGAACCTTGGCACACTGGGCAGATGCTGGACGCCGGCTCATCTGCGTGTTCTGTACCAACGGGAGCAAGGGCACGCAAGATCCTACATTGGGTAGTGAGCGTCTGGTGAAATTGCGCCAGGAGGAGCAGCGTGCCGCTGGAAGTACTCTGGGTTGCCATGACTTCGTCTTCCTTCCCTATGAGGATGCAATGCTCGAACCAACGATTGCGCTTCGCCGCGACCTCGTCCGGGAGATTCGCCGCTACCGCCCCCAAACCGTGGTCTGCTTTGATCCGCGCGTGTACGTTCTCGATGACACGTATCTCCAACATCCCGATCATCGAGCGTCTGGAGAAGCAGCGCTAGCGGCGGTCTATCCCGCTGCCCGGGATCGACTGACCTTCCCCGAGCTCCTCTTCGAGGAAGGGTTGGAGCCCCACAACGTTGAGGAGGTCTACCTGGCCTTACCCGTGCAAGCGAACCTCTATGTCGACATTGGTGCTACGCTCGATCGCAAGATCGAAGCGATGCTGCAGCATCGAAGTCAGATCGTGGATCCGGCGCGTACTGCATCTCTCCTGCGGGAGTTTGCTGAAAGAGCTGGAGCAGCGGCCAATCTCCGCTCCGCTGAAGCTTTTCACTACGTCAACCTTGATCCAGAAGCGCGTCTACGCCAGACGCAGAGTGCATCGACGCAGAAAGGATAAGCGATGAGTGACGGCCGCGAGCCTCTCTCGGAGGAGACGCGACGGCAACTCCTCAAGGTGAGCGTTGCTACGCTCTCGAGTCAATTGCTGAAACGAGGATTCCGACAACTGGTCCTGGCGGGGGTAAAGCCGCTACGCCCTGATCTTCGCCTCATTGGTCAGGCGTTTACGCTGCGTTATCTCCCCTCACGAGAGGACGTTGAGCGGGGAGACTACGACAACACGACGAACAAGCAGCGCATCGCAGTGGAGTCGGTTGGTCCGGGGGATGTCCTCGTCATCGACGCCCGGGGCAACACCGTGGCTGGCACGCTGGGCAACATTCTGGCGACACGGATGAAAGTACGCGGAGTGG
Organism: Chloroflexota bacterium; assembly: GCA_023381555.1. Taxonomy (GTDB): domain Bacteria; phylum Chloroflexota; class UBA4733; order UBA4733; family UBA4733; genus JAMDCW01. The sequence goes on from JAMCRV010000051.1 coordinate 15,206, forward strand.
CAGGGATCGTCACGGATGGTGCGTTCCGCGATTCTGCCGGTATTCGGGCAATTGACTTACCAACCTATGCAGCGGGGGCGCATCCGAACGTCTCTTCAACCGTTCACTACCCCGTCGATATGAACCTACCGATTGCTTGTGGCGGAGTGGCGATATTTCCAGGAGATGTCATCGTGGGTGACGCAGAGGCGGTGATCGTTGTCCCGCGGAAGGTCGCCGGTGAAGTCGCACGCGATGCTTTCGAACAGGAGGAGCGCGAGCAGTTCATCCTCCACAAGATCGAAGCGGGCAGCAGTATCATCGGGGTGTACCCTCCCGATGAGCAAACCCTCGCAGAGTTCAGAGCGTGGAAGTCGCACCGTCTTGAAGCCGGCCAGTCCTATGCGACAGGGGAGGGACAGCAATGAGCGCTTCCTTTGCGCAAGAGCTGCAGTTGCTGGATCAGCAGTTCCAGCTCCACCCGCAGCATCTCGCAGGCAGCGGAGAACCGGCGTTGGTGCTTGTCCGGGGCGAAGGGTCACGACTCTGGGATGCCACCGGTCGCGTCTACTACGACGGCGTATCAGCTCTGTGGAATGTCATCGTTGGCTACGGGAGACCGGAGCTCGCAGAGGCGGCGGCTGATCAGATCCGCCTGCTCCCCTTTGCAAACAACTATGCAGGCACCACAAACGAGCCTGCGGTCAGGCTGGCGGCGCGACTAGCACAGCTCGCCCCAGACCCGCTCAACCACGTCTTCTTTACGGCGGGCGGTGGAGAGGCCAACGAGACGGCTATGAAGCTGGCGCGCTTCTACTGGAGCATCCGCGGCAAGACCAGCAAGCACACTATTATCAGTCGTGAGGGTGCGTACCACGGGACAGGCTTTGGATCGATGGCAGCGACGGGTCTACCATCATATTGGGAGCATTTTGGCCCTCTGGCGCCCGGCTTCCGGCACGTCCCAGCGTTTTCAGTGCAAGCCTTGGAGCGATGTATCACGGAAGAGGGCCCGGATTCGATCGCTGCCTTCATCGCAGAGCCTGTCCAAGGTGTAGCGGGCGTCTACCCGCCGCCGCCGGATTACTTCCCCCGTGTGCGAGCTCTCTGCGATCGCTATGACGTGCTCTTGATCGCAGACGAGGTCATCACGGGGTTCGGTCGCACCGGAAGGTATTGGGGTGTCCAGCAATGGGGTGTCGTTCCAGACTTGCTCGTATTCGCTAAGGGCGTCACCTCAGGCTACTTGCCTCTGGGGGGCGTGATTGCCAGTGATGCGATCAAGCAAGAGATCGACAGCGCACCAGCTGGCACGCGCTTCATGCACGCCTATACCTACTCGGGCCACCCCGTGTGTTGTGCAGTGGGCTTGCGGAACCTCGAGATCATCGAGCGGGAAGGCCTCGTGGAGTGCGCCGCGCAAGGTGGGATAGCGCTCAAGACCGTGCTTGAGTCGCTCCGCGAGCTGCCCCAAGTTCGAGCGGTGCGCGGTCTTGGCATGATGTGGGGCGTGGAGCTGACCACTCCCCAGCTGGCAGAGCGCGCATATGGCCAAATGCGTGACGATGGGCTCATTGCGCGCTTCCGCGCGGCGAATCTGATCCTTGCTCCGCCGCTGTCGACGTCGACCGGCGAGCTCTCGGAGATGATCAACATCTTCGTCGCGGCTGTTCGCGCTGTCGCCGGAGCAACAAGCATATGTTCTGAGCGATGATGAGGAGACGGACGTGTCGGTTGCAATTGATCTCAGCGGTCGCGTTGCTCTTGTGACAGGCAGCAGCCGGGGATTGGGCGCGGTAACGGCCCGGACTCTGGCAAGCGCTGGAGCGGATGTGGCGGTCCATTACTCCCGCCACAGCGATGAGGCGGAGCAGGTCGTCAGCGCGATCCAGCAGCTCGGACGCCGCGCTGTGAAGGTTAGTGGCGATTTCCACTCCGAGGTAAGTGTGCTCGATGTCGTCGCCACCGTCACCAGTCAGCTCGGTCCGATCGACATTCTTGTGAACAACGTTGGACGAGAGGAGCAGTTGGGGCCTGCGCTCCAGCTCGACTGGGCGGCTTATCAGGAGATGCTCGATCTCAACGTGCGGGCGGCGTTCTTAGGGGCGAGGACGGTTGCGCCACGCATGCGTGCCCAGAAGTGGGGACGCATCATCAACGTTCTTTCCATGGTGATCCACGCTTTCCCTAAGAACATGGCAGCCTACACAACAGCAAAGGGAGCACTGGCGTCGTTCACCAAAGCGCTGGCAAAGGAGCTGGGCGAAGACAACATTACCGTCAATGCGGTCAGCCCTGGCTGGATTCCTGTGGAGCGTCACGGCATTGGCACACTCCCCGGCCGTGCGGCTACGGCAGCGCGCACCCCGCTCGGTCATCTTGGTGAGCCAGAAGATGTTGCGAACGCCGTGGCGTTTCTCGCCTCCGACCTTGCCCGCTTTCTCACAGGCATCGAGATTCCCGTGTGTGGTGGCGTCGATCTGTTTTAGGAGCTGGCTGCCGCTAGCTTACACCCGGCACAGGTGACGGCGCTGGCTCCGCTGGCATAAACTGGATCTCGAGATTTCCACTGCGAATGCGCGCACGGCCAGGCTCAAAGTTCGTCAAGCTCAAGGGCAGCGTGATACCTCTCCGGAAGTTGCCAACCTCGACGTGCAGCTCATCGCCATGCTTGGTCAGCGAGAGCTTCTGAGTTTCAACGTTGGGCAGAGGGATGGTCAAGAGGTATCCCTCACCTTGGCGCTCGATGCGCAGCGTCGCTCCGCGATGCAGGACAGCAACGGGATCGTACCTGGCAAACACGGTAGCTGCCAGGGCAGAGAGCTTGGCCACTCCGAGAGGCTCGTCAGCTGAGAGTGGTGCTTCCAGTTGAGGCAGAGAGCTGAAAGTCTGGCGAATCTCTAGGATTGCCGTCTGTTGGCGCTCGGTCAGCGCCTTCAGCAGTGGATGGGTGCCCGTGTCAGGATCGACGATGCGATTCACACACACGGCATCAATGGGGTACTCAAACAGGTTGAGATACGTCTCTGCTCTACGTGCTTCCTTGATGACCATCGAGTCCGGCGTCATGACGATACGATAGGAGCACGTGTCGCTGTCCGTGAGCTCGGCACGAAGCTGCTTGGTCTCTTCGGCGACGCGGGAGAGCGTTTCTGCAAGGTCGATGGCCGGAAGGATAGAGCGCAGGAGTGGTCCTAGCAGACGAAACGCACCGGTGCGCAGCTGGTTGAAACGATTGACGTACCAGAGAAACGCGTCGGGCATGCTGAGCAAGCGCAGCGTCTCGCCAGTTGGTGCGGCATCAACTATGATGCAGTCGAATTGCCCACTGGACCGGAAACGCCGCAGTTGCACCAGGGCGGCGACCTCCTCCATACCTGGAATGATCGCGAGCTCATCGGCTTGAATCTCTGCCAACCCCTGTTCCCGTAGGGCCTCAGCAAGGCGTTCCTGGAGACCGCCCCAGGTGCGCTTCGCTTCTTCAAGCACGTTGACCTCGCAGGCCCACAGTCGCTCGCTGATCTGGGTAGGTTCGTTGCCAAGCGGCGCCAGCAGCACGTCGCCGAGGCTGTGTGCAATATCCGTGCTGACGACGAGTGTGCGATAACCGAGCTCGGCCGCGCGCACGGCAGTTGCGGCGGCGATTGTGGTCTTGCCTACCCCTCCTTTCCCTACATAGAGGATGAGACGGGCAAGCTTGGATGCGGGTGGCTCTAGCGTCATAGTGTCTCCTGCAGCTTGACAACGATTTATGATCACTCTACCGCTTCGTACTCATCTGTACCGTACGGCTGCACAGCAGGAAGAGAGGCCGCATAACTGCACGTCGGCGGGTGGTATGAACGGTCGTGTTGTCACGCGCTCTTAGAAGGTAGAGTAAGCGCGTTGTCTCCGCCCGACGGTCTCGGGAGTTTGCGAAGAGGAAAAGAGCATGACTCTGTCTCCAGAATGGCAGCGACGCGTCAACAGCTGGCGGCGTGAGCTGCGCGAACACGTGTACCGGCCCCTTGGCGCAGTTGACCTCGAAGGGTACGTAACGATGAGTCATCTGCCATATGAGGAGGCAGTGGCTGGTGCCTTTCGTCCGATGCCTCCGGGAACAACGTGGGGTGCCAAGTGGGAGTACGGCTGGTTCAGGGGCCAGATCACACTTCCCCAAGCCGCTGCCGGAAAGCGGATCGTCTTCGTCCTGGAGACTGGGGGAGAGAGTCTCGTCTACGTCAATGGCATCGCTGCCGGCGCGCGGGATCGACAGCATCGCGAGATCACGCTCGCTCGCAGTGGCAAGCCTGGTGCGACTTACAACATCGTGGCCGAGAGCTATGGTGGCCACGGACCGCTCGTGACGCGCACAGGTCCGACGCCTCCCGATCGCATCGCCGTCCCGGAGCCGCCAACAACCCAACGAGTGATCGGCGACACCACCTTCGGTATCTGGGAGGAAGACGTCTACCAGCTGGCCATGGACGTGGAGACGCTGGCACGCCTTCGTGAAGTACTTGATGCACGGTCCTTGCGGGTTGCAGAGATCGATCGAGCGCTCAAGGACTTCACACTCGCTGTCGATCCGGAGCTTCCGGATGAAGAGTTCCTGACAACCGTACGCGCCTACCGTGAGCGCCTGCAGCCACTCCTTGCGGCGGTCAATGGATCGACCACACCTGAGCTGTTCGCCTTTGGCCATGCCCACATCGACGTGGCCTGGCTCTGGCCGCTCACTGAGACCGAGCGCAAGACGGCGAGAACGTTCTCGACGCAGCTTGCCCTGATGGAAGAGTACCCGTTCTATCGCTTCCTCCACAGCACGCCGCATCTCTATGCGAAGCTTGCAGAGCAGTACCCTGAGCTCTTCACGCGGGTCAAGGAAGCTGTAAAGCACGGACGATTCCTCGTTGAGGGCGGTATGTGGGTCGAATCCGACACCAATATTCCAAGCGGTGAGAGTCTCATCCGTCAGTTCACGTACGGCAAGCGCTACTTCCATGACGAGTTCGGCGTCGACTGTGAGCTGCTCTGGCTCCCTGACGTGTTCGGCTACTCTGGCGCCCTGCCGCAGATTCTGCGTGGTTGTGGCATCAAGTACTTTTCGACCGCCAAGATCTTCTGGGCTTACAACGGCGGTGAGCAGTTCCCGTACAACACTTTCACCTGGGAAGGCATTGATGGCTCGCGCGTTCTCGCTCACTTCTGCAACGATTACAACTCCCACACTGATCCCGGCAGCATAGCCGACCGCTGGAATGGGCGTGTGCAGATGGACGGCATCTCGACGCGACTGGTTCCCTTTGGCTTTGGAGACGGCGGTGGCGGGCCCACACGTGATCATCTCGAGTTTCTCCGGAGGATGGAGAATCTCGAGGGGCTGCCCAAAGTGCGAGTGGCGTCCCCAACCGAGTTCTTCCACGAGCTCGAGGCGAGCGGGGCGCCAGAAGCGCGTTACGTTGGCGAGCTCTACTTCCAGGCGCACCGCGGGACGTTGACGTCACAGGCACGCACCAAACGGGGGAACCGCAAGAGCGAGCAGACACTCCGTGAAGCTGAGCTCTGGAGCGCCGCCGCCAGCGTGCTGAAGGGTGTCATCTACCCTACAACAACCCTGGATCAAGCGTGGCGCAACCTGCTCCTCAATCAGTTCCACGACATCATCCCTGGCTCTTCCATTCATCGCGTCTACGAAGAAGCCGAGGAGCTCTACGATCGCATCCAGGATGCGGCAGAATCGGTGACTGCCGCTGGGCTCTCAGCTCTTGTCGATAGTGGCGAGGGGCTGACGGTCTTCAACTCGCTTTCATGGCCCCGTTCCGCTCTCGTACGGCTGCCTGAGCCGGTCACTGGGCTCCTTGATGCCGCAGGAGAGCACGTCCCGGTACAACAGGTTGACGGACAGCTTCTTGCAGAGGTGAGCGTTCCATCCTGTGGCTGGTGCTCGTATGGCTTTGCGACTGCTGGGGTAGCGGAGCACGATGGACCATCGGCCGTGCGTGCGTCCGCAGACCTGCTGGAGAATGAGTATCTGCGTGCGACATTCGACGGTGCGGGCGAGCTCATCAGCCTGGTAGATAAGGAGACCGGGCGAGAGGTGCTCACGGGACCGGGAAACAGCTTCCGTATGTTCAAGGACGTTCCCACCGAGTGGGACGCCTGGGACATCGACAGCATGTACGTTCAGGCGCCAGTCGAGCTCAGCAATGAGAGCACCCTTGCTGTCGAGAACAACGGACCGCTCCTAGCGTCACTGAGCCTCAAGCGCAAGCTGCACAACTCCACCGTCACGCAGCGAATCAGCCTGCGGCGGGGCAGCCGGCGACTGGAGTTCGCCACAGAAGTTGAGTGGAATGAGCGTCACAAACTCCTCAAAGTGGCATTCCCTATCCAGATCAAGGCGCACGAGGCGCTGCACGAAGTGCAGTTCGGCCATCTTGCACGGCCGACGCACCAGTCGCGGCAGTTCGATGCTGATCGCTTCGAGGTTTCGAACCAGCGCTGGACGGCCCTCGTCGAAGAAGGCCGCGGGGTGGGGGTCCTGAACGACTGCAAATACGGTGTGAGCGTGACAGACGGCTGCATCAGCTTGACCCTGTTGAAGTCGCCACTGGCGCCAGACATGACTGCCGATCAGGGACATCAAGAATTCACGTATGCGCTCTACGTATGGAATGGCACGCTGCTCGATAGTGCGCTTGTACGCGAAGGTTACGAGCTTAACTGCCCGGTGCTGGTCCGTGAGGGCACAGCCGGCGAAATGAGCCTGCTTTCAGTCGATGCTCCGAACGTCATTCTAGATACGGTGAAGGCTGCTGAAGATGGCTCTGGGGATCTCATCGCCCGGTTCTACGAGTCGAAGCGCACGTCAACATCGTGCCTTGTACACTTCGGATTTCCTGTTGCTGACGTCGAAGAGACGAACATGCTGGAAGAGGCGCAGGGTAGTGAGCGCATTACTCCCATTCACGGTGAAGTGGCCCTGCAGCTCCGCCCATTTGAGGTGAAGACGCTGCGACTACGTCTCCCTCGCTGATCCCTAGGTGCTGCCTAGCAGATCTGTTGCCGGCGCCTAGCCAGCCTCTGGCAAGTGGCTCGATGCGTGAATACTTAACATGTGGCTCGTACTCTGATATGTGACGTCACGAGTACGAAGGAGATGGCAGCAATGGAATTCTGGAGCCGCCTCCTCTGCGCACTTGGCCGGCACCGGTGGATGGCATGGCACGCGCATTGGTATGCCCGCCCTCTACGGCGGTGTGCTCGCTGTCAACGAGTAGAGAGCGCTCTCTAAGCAACTGCTGCTAAACGCTTGCGCTGGACGGTGCGCTTGTAGGAGTCCCGGCACCTTTGGGGCGACCGGTTGGCGGCCTCCGGTGGTCGACATCCTCCACCACTTGATTCTCTCTACGCCGCCCGACGTCGATAAGGACAGCGAGTGGCTGGCGGACCTGCTGCGGCCATAGATTGCTCCGGGGCGGTTTCATTCCGCCCGCTGATATCCGCGAGCTGCGGGAGCTCACCCGTTCCGGACGAGTCTAGTCCAAGAGCGCAGCCGGGAGGCCAAGCGGCTGCGCTCTTGAGGACTACCTCGACCGCCTGCACGCCGAGCGCCTCCGGCGCTACCACGTCCAGCGTCTGGAATAACTCGGCTACACGGTCACCCTCGCACCAAAACAGGCCGCCAGCTAACCTCAGCGCTGGGAATTTTCGGGAGAATCATCAGGAGCGGGTGTACCCAAAGCTTGACGCAGGACAGCCAGGGGCAAGAGCGCACACTGCAGTCGCGCTGGACTGAGCGGTATGTCCAGTGTCCGGAGTAGCTGTGCTCTGTCCAGCGCCTGCACCTCCGCGACAGTGTGTCCCTCTACAAGCCCCCCGAGCAGTGACGCTGCCGCCTGGCTCATGACGCACCCGTTGCCAATGAAACGCATGCAGGCAATTCGACCGTCTACCACCTGTAGGGCGATCTGGACCTCATCACCACAGAGCGGGTTCATCCCCTCCGCGGACAGATCCGGTGCTGCCAGTGTTCCGCGGTAGGGCGAATGCCGCCAGTGCTCTAACAGCTCTTCACGATACATTCCATCCATCACACCCTGTTCTCCGTCTCTTGCTCATAGGTGAAAGATGGTCGCTGCCTCTCTTATCGCGTCGAGGAAGCGCACAATGTCCTCTTCGGTCGAGTAGAGGTAGAGGCTCGCCCGCGCTGTTGCGGATGTCCCTAACCGCCGCATGAGCGGTTGACCGCAGTGGTGGCCGGCACGAATGGCCACATTCCTGCGGTCGAGGATGCTTGCCACGTCGTGCGCATGAATCTCACCGACATTGAAGGACACTACCCCTGCCCGTTCTTGCCCGGCAGCTGGGCCATAGATGGTGACGTAAGGGAGCTCACGGAGTTCCGCCATCAAGTGTGTGACGAGCGTCACCTCGTGTTGGTGCACCGCCTCCATGTCCAGCGCTGCCAGATAATCCACTGCTGCTCTCAGTCCGGTAGCGCCACCCGCATCGGGTGTCCCGGCCTCGAACTTCCAGGGCAAGTCGTTCCAAGTCGCGCCGTGCAGGCCCACTTCACGAATCATGTCGCCGCCGCCCAGAAAAGGCGGCATTGCTTCGAGCAGTGCCTGCTTCCCATACAGAATGCCAATGCCCATGGGCCCACACATCTTGTGACCAGAGAAAGTGAGAAAGTCACAGTCCAGCGCGACCACATCGACTGGCATATGCGGGACGCTCTGGGCGCCGTCAATCAGGACCAGCGCACCAGCCGCGTGTGCGTGCCGTACCATCTCCCGCACAGGATTGATCGTTCCCAGCACGTTGGATACGTGGGTGAACGCCACCAGCTTCGGGTGCTTGGCGAGCAGGCGGTCAAACTCTTCGAGGTCCAGACACCCATCATCAGCGATGGGCACAAAGTCGAGAATCGCCCCCTTCTCAGCGGCAAGCAGCTGCCAGGGAATGAGGTTGCTATGGTGCTCAAGTTCTGTGAGGATGATCCGGTCGCCTGAGCGAATGTTCGTTTTCCCCCACGTCCAAGCGACGAGGTTGATCCCCTCGGTCGTGTTCCGAACGAAGATCACCTCACGGGCTGAAGCAGCTCCGATAAACTGAGCGACGCGTGCACGTGCTCCTTCATACAGCGCCGTAGCTGCCTCGCTGAGAGCATAGACGCCACGATGCACGTTGGCATTCGCCTCCCGATAGAAGCGATCTATGGCACGCAGCACGACTTCTGGCCTTTGAGACGTTGCAGCGCTGTCGAGGTAGGTGAGTGGCAGGGTGCTCGCTTCCTGCCGGAAGATGGGAAAGTCCATCCGTGCCTCGCAGGCATCCAGGGTGGCCACACTGGTCCTCGTCGACTGCATGCTCCTCCACTCTCTTGATTCGTTGCGCTAACTGGAACCGCGGATCTCGCGTCCCGATCCGCCGGCCAGGTCTACTGACACGCTTCATGTATATCACATCAGTACACGTATGCCGGTAGCATTCCACGCAACCGTAGCCACGCCGCCAGCCCGCTTACTGACTGCGGCTTCGATCTGGGCGGACATCCACGGTACTTGACCGCCCCCGCGCAGGCAGCAGAAGAGGGAACCCGCGCCGTCGACGTTGTTGTGGAAGAGGTTATAGCGCTGCCCGGCATGAGGGGCCTCGGGAAGCGGTGGACAGAACGGGTGAGAGCTGCATTCCTCCTCACTTCGGGCGACCCGCCCGTCAGTCGTGTGGCGTCTCCAGCTTGTTGACCAGGCCAGCGAGCACCTTGTCCTGGCCAGCCAGGTGCTCTTGGATCTTCACCACCTCATGCAGCACGGCAACGGCATCGTTGTAGGTGGCCTCACTCCGCTTGTCCGCTGCGGCGGCCAGCACGTTCTGGCCCACGATGATCACCGAGAGGAGAACTAACTGGAGGAACGTCTGGGAGATCCAGGAGACGAGAATAACAGGGCTATGCGAGATGATCGCCGACGGCAGGCTCACGAAGGCCAGGGCGGCGAAGGCATAGGCGCACCACATGGTGCCGACACTAGTGGTGACCTTGACGGCGAACCATGCGTTGAACCGGGCCAGGGTGGTGCCCTTCGGAAGCTGGTCGGTGACGTGGACTGGGCCCGCCCCCTCCCCGCTAAGCCGTTCCTTGGTCCGGTGATGGGGGATATACCTGTAGATCGCGGTATCGGCCATGCGTGCACTACCTTTCTCAAGAGACTCCTACACACTCGCCATAGTACGCGTGCCCCCCGCTTGCCATAATGGTCCGCTGCGGCCCTCTACTCTTCGATGGCGCTGCTCCCCGTCCTGCTCCAGAGCAGCCAACACCTCAGGAAAGGATGTTGGGCGGGTACTACAATAGCATCGCCCGGCTCACGCTCACCTATCAGGACATCTTCATGCGCAAACATGCCGGAGTCTTCGACTACATTGACCACTACGGCTGGCAGTGTGTGGCACTACTCGCTGATATCCCCAAGGATCTGGAGGATCTCAACAACGCAGCCCGAGCTCTCCTCAAGAGAGCGCCTTCAGCTCACTCAGACAAATAAGGGATCCCTGTCGTGAGTGCTGCCGTTCGCGGCAGGAATGTTGAGTCTGGCAGTCGCGCCCTGTCTCCCCAACGGCCGTTGGGGGGATCGATCAAAGCGGCTTGGAAAGCGGTGGGCACCGGTTTATAGCCACGCGTTCGCGAGAGTGGCTTGGCACGTCTGCGCGATCTATGGGGAAGAACCACCCTTCCCCTTGGTGGTAGAGGATTGCGAAGGGACGATAGGGAACGGTTGGGTATTGCCGGATGGCACGGGTGGGAGGAAGGAAGAGAGGCCACTCGCTTACTCAGGGGTTCATTGCCCGAAAGCCGCTGCGCCCTCTTCGGGCTTTCGGGGTATCGGGGTGGAGCGGGTGTGGTGCTGGAGGCGTTCTTTCATCGGGAACGGGGAAAGGATAGTCGAAGAGAAGGGCAAGAGGAAGCGGGGGAAATAGATTGGTAGGGCGGGCAAAAGAGAGGGCTGACGGGGACGGCTAGCGCATCCGTACGCCCTGTTCGCCCACCACCAGAAAACGGTGGAGCTGATCCGCGTACTCCGTCAGAACCCGTTCGAGCCAGGAAAGCTTGGTTTTCAGCGATTGATCGCTCAGGCGAAAGTAGATCACTCCCGTATGGGGGAGGTGGGCGCGAAAGATCAGCTCGCCAAAATCGCGGTCATTGGTGATGAGAATCCGCTGTTCCCGAGTGGCGATGGCGAGCACCGCCTCATCCGTCAGACTGGCAGAATAGTCATGGGCAATGGCTTTAACGTCGTGTCCTTTAGTTTTGAGAACGCCAGCGAGGCGAAACTCGGCGCTCTCATCCAACAGGAAGTTCATAGGGTCGCGGGGGCTGGAGGCGTGGAGCGTCCGGTCTGTTCAACCAGCTCCTTGGCGTATGCTAAACACGCCTTCACATCCTCTGGGGTCAGGCGGGGATAGTCAGCGAAAAGCTCGGGGAGATCGGGATTCTGGGCAAGTTTTGCCAGCACCAGTGCCACGGGAATACGCGTCCCCTTGACCACGGGCTTGCCAGCCAGAATTTTCGGGTCTTGGATAATGCGGTCGGGATAGTGCACCGGTTCTCTCGCCATGCTCAGTCCCCCCGGTCTGTTCTTTTCGGGATCACCGGGAGTATAGCAGATATCGAGAAAGCAATCAAGCACACAGCATTCTCGGTTGTCCCTCCGCAAGGGGGCGGATTCTCCGGGCTACGTGAGGATTGGGGGGCGCGCTCTGTATGACGGCCTATCGCCGTGGCAGAGCACGCTGCGTGTAGCAGTGGGCAAGTCGATTGCGCAGGACGAACCGGAGCGCAGAGGCTAACGATGAGCTAGTGAGCTGGCTTGGGCTGGCGGCGCTGCTGCCGGTGGGTAGGCGCTGGAATCTCGTAGCTTCCCGCCTCTAAGCTCGCGTCCACCTCGGAGACAGCGGCGAGCGATGTGGACGCCAAGGCTTGGCGAAGAGCTTTCACTGCCTGATCCCAAGAGGGATGCAGCGGGCACATATCGTCCCAGCGACACGGCCCATCACGCAGCGTACAGCGTTCCGGCCCAAGCGGACCTTCTGCTGCCTCTACCACTTCCAACACCGAGATCGTCGCCGGGTCGCGACGGAGTCGATAGCCACCTTGTTGACCAGCTTTCGCTTCTGCCAGGCCTGCCTGAGCCAGCGCGTTCAGAATCTGTGGAGTGTAGGTACGCGGAAGTCGCATTTCTTCAGCAACTTCCCGTATCTTGCGATAACCACGGGGGTGAAAGGCGCGGGCCAGCGAGATCGCAGCGCGCACGACGTAGTCGCCACGGCGGGACAGAGTCAGATCCACCGGCAAGGACTTTCCGAGCGTCTAGACACTACCACGGCCCAGCTCATAATATACCGCTGCCACCTACGTGTATACTCTGACTACACGTATATCGAGAGGCTCTAGACGAGGAGTGTCGATGGCGCACCGGCCCATTTCGGCGCAGCGCAAACAGGATCTCGCATTCCTCCGGGTTCTTCTAGCTACGCCGATCTTGTGGCTTCCAGGAGCGCTGTACAGTGACCGGCGCACGGCGGGATTCTGGTTAGCCGTACGTCTGTATCTGGGCTATGTGTGGTTTACGTCGGGCTGGGAGAAGCTCACCGGCCACTCACTGAAGCTAGGGGGCTGCGAGCGCCCGGCTACCGGCGGAGCGTGGATCGGTAGTACCCGTGGCCGGGTGGCCGTGGAGAGATTTGTAGACGCCGCAGTGGCCTGCGCTCCTGGCTGTAAATCTGATGGCCATCCCGCTGTCCCAGGGTGGTATGCCGCCTTCCTGAAGCGAGCAGTACGCCCGCGTGCTGCGGGTTTCGCTGCTGTCGTCGCCTGGGGAGAACTTCTCGTCGGAGCAGGGCTGCTCTTTGGTGCGCTGACGGGCGCCGCTGCCTTCTTTGGCGTCTTGATGAACGTTTGCTTCCTCTTAGCCGGTGCTCGTAGGTCGAACCTGAAACTCGTAGTCTTGGGGGCTCTCGTGATGCGGGCTCACCGCGTTGCGGGATATTATGGCGTCGATCGCTCTATGCTTCCAACTCTGCAGATGATTCGAGGTGGTTTCCGCTGACAGCTACGTCTCTCGGTGGGACAGCAGTGACTCTCTCACCGGTCATTATCTATTATCAGGTTATGACATAACTGCTTGACGTGAGCCGGTCGGTCGCCGGATTCGAAGAGAGGATCACATGGGCTGGCCAGCGAAGTATCTTCCTAGAAGACCTCTCAATATTCATATGCTCGCCGGGGCAGCAACCGTGTTTACCTATCTCCAAATCGTCCTTGGGGCCACCGTGCGCACTTCGGGATCGGGTCTCGGCTGCCCGGACTGGCCAACGTGCCACGGTGGCTTAGTGCCACCCTTGAGCGTGCATCCAATCCTCGAATACAGCCACCGGGTCGTTGGCAGCCTGACGGGCCTCCTGGTCCTTGCCACTTGCCTTAGCGTCTGGAAGCTCTATCATTGGCGTGCTCGACTGGTTCCCATCCTGACAGCAATCGCCCTTGCGCTGGTGGTGTTTGAAGGAGTCCTGGGCGGCATTGCCGTACTAACGGTGCTGCCCCGGGGCCTCATTGCAGTGCATCTCATCGACGCCTTCGTCATTTTCGGTCTCATGCTGACTGCATTCGTATTCACCGGCGCGTCGCCGGCTCTTGGTGGGACTACTCCACCGGAGCAGCTGCCGGCTTTGCAGCGACACCTGCTGCTCAACGTCCTGCTCATCCTCCTCTTGCTGCTCAGCGGAGCTCTGGTCGTAGGCACAGGAGCCACCGAGTCTTGTGACGGCTGGCCTTATTGTCAGGGAGGATTCACGGTATTGGGAGGGCCACTGGTAATAGTCCAGGTGGTTCACCGCACCATCGCCGGCATCGTCGCCGTGCTGCTCTTGCGGAGCACGGTGCTCCTCACACGACAGTTCGGCAGGGCCCGCGCGCTCCTGCTCGTCAGCTGGTTGACGATCCTGGCGCTCCTTGCCGAGGTTGTGGTTGGTGCTGGCCTGGGCCTTCTCGATCAACCAGACGTGCTCAAGGGGGTGCACGTGGCTCTGGCGACAGCCGTCTGGGCAGGCGCTATTGCCGCACTGGCGATTGCTTACCAAACTACTAGCCTGCGGGCGGAAGCGTCCTATCCCTATGCGGCTGTTCCACGAAGAGATTTGAGCTAACACTGACACGAAACGCCGCTCCGGCGGCGAGTGAGAACTACGCCCTGGCGGCGCCGGAGTCGAGCAGCAGACCAGGTTCGTAGCTACAGGAAGGATCGGCAGCGAGATAGTCGCCAGTCATAGCGTAGGCCCGAGCACGACTGCCTCCACAGAGCCTCTTGAACTCACAGAGTCCGCATTTCCCCTTGAGCATGGCAGGGTTCCGCAAGGCCTGAAACACCTCGGAGCTACGGTAAAGCTCGACAAGAGAGTAATGACGCACGTTGCCGGCAGAGACTGGCAGGAAGCCTGAAGGACAGACGTCGCCGACGTGGGATACGAAGCAAAATCCACGACCGTCGGTAACGCCCGGCGTCACCATCGCACCATAGCGACGATCCGGAGGAGTATCGCCCATCGACGCAGTTACTCCAGATGACTCCGGCTGTGCGCGCTGGTCCATTGCCGTGCGTTGTGCCACTACGCGCCGGAATGCCGGCGCTGCGGTCGTGCGGATGCGGAACGACGACGTCTGGGACCGCTGCGCGAGCCAGTCCAGCACTGCCCCCTGCTCGGCCGGGCTAATCATCGCATCCTGACGCCCGCGACCAGTAGGCACGAGGAAGAAGACGCTCCAGATGGCGGCTCCGATCCGCTCGACTGTACCGGCGATACAGGATAGATCGTGCAAGTTGTGACGGCACACGGTCGTGCCGATCTGGAAAGGAAGACCGACCCCGGCAGCATCGCGCACGATCTCCAGAGTACGCTGGAAGGAGCCAGGAACACCGCGGAAGGTATCGTGTATTGCGGCGAGGGAGCCATCCAGGCTGAGGTGCAGCATCTCCACCCCCGACTGCTTGATGCGTGCCAGCGAGCGCTGGGTGACGAGCGCTGTGACACTAGGTGAGAGTGCCACGTGTAGGTTCTGCTCCGCCGCGTGCGCTAGGAGCTCAAAGATGTCACGGCGCATCAGAGGGTCTCCCCCCGTGAAGACGAGGATAGGACATCCAAGTTCGGCTACCTGGTCGATAAGGCGAAAACCTTCAGCAGTCGACAGTTCCCGCGGATCACGGCGTGGGATGGCCGAAGCCCGGCAGTGAACACAGGCAAGTGCGCAGGCTCGTGTAACTTCCCAGGCCACAGTCACTGGTGACTGGTCGAAGTCCACCCTGCGATACGCTTGACCCCAACTATTCCCATCCCACTGTTGCGCGATCCCTAGCATCGCCCAGTTCCTCTTCCTTTAGGTAACAGACTGGGTCTATCCCCAGAAACCTCTCGTCGCACAGAGGCGAAAAACAGCAGTGTCGACTCGCAGCAAAGCACTACTCACCCCTCAGTAATCGCCGGTGGCGAGGGCACCCTAGACGCGGTCAGATCTGCACCAGAAGCGCATAACGCTACGTACAGTCCTATACTATACTTTGTAGCCAGAGGGAAACGCGATTGCCGAAAGGGCGACCAGGATATGCGCGATCCGGGGCCAGGGCAACAGCCCTCAGTGCAGAGCAGTTTGACTGGTGAGACCCCCGGTTCATTGGACAGCGACCGCCGCTATGAGAGTGGGAGGAGTTCCTCGACCCGTACTCTGGAGGCCGCAGCGAGAGAAGCTGCACGTTGTTTGCACTGCTCGCGGGCGCCTTGTGCTCAAGCGTGCCCCCTACATCCTGCGATCCCCCTCGCTCTGCACCACATTGCCCACGGAGAAGTGCTCGCCGCCGCAGTGGAGTTTGCTATCGTCAATACGATGCCGGGAATCTGTTCACGCCTCTGTCCACAGGAGCGCCTGTGTGAAGGAGCGTGCTGGCGGGTCCGGACACGTGCGCGAGTCGACTCAGGCCGTCCCGTCGCCATCGGCCGTCTGGAAGCGTTCGCGACAGATGTCCAATACGAAGTCGAGGCGGACGTCCAGCGCCAGATAGCGATTGCGGACAGCGGGAAACACGTCGCGGTCGTTGGCGCCGGACCTGCTGGTCTCACCGTTGCCGAGTTGACGCGGCGGTGCGGCCATGCCGTCACAGTGTTCGAAACGACCCCACGACCGGGGGGCGCCCTGCGCTGGAGCATCCCAGACTTCCGGCTGGCACCGACCATCTTGGACGCCCACATCGCCGCCTTGGAAAATATGGGCATTCGGTTTATCTGCAACTTCCAGGTCGGACGCGACGCCACAATCGATGATCTCTTGGCGAGCGGCTATGACGCCATTTTCATCGGTTCGGGCGCTCTCCTCGGGATCACGCCCGACGTCCTGGAAGAGTCACTCGCTGGCGTCTCCCAGGCCATGCACTTCCTCGAAAGAGCACGTCCCGCCAGCGTGTATCCCCGTCCTCCAGATTGGAACGAGAGTGATCTCGCCGGCAAATGCGTGGTAGTAGCCGGCGACTCAGATGAGGCCCTGGACTGCGCCCGGCAGGCAATGCGTAAAGGGGCTCTCCACGTCATCTGCGTTCATTCCGGCGAAGAGGAAAAGATGGGGTGCCGCCATCAGAGTCTCCAAGACGCGATGCAAGAAGGGGTGTGGTTTCTCCACCAGGCGGTTCCGGTCCAATTCCTTGGGAACGATGCCGGCCACGTACGCGCTGTTGTCTGCTGGCACACCGTGCCACGGCTATCACGGCGCAGTGGATCGCGAACGTCGCCATCGACGGAGACAGCATCAGTCACCGTTCGAGCCGATCACGTGGTGCTAGCCATTGGTAGGCAAGTGGATAGCCTCCTCGCGAGAACTACCCCAGGCCTTGAGATCGATAGCACCGGCCGGATCATTGCCGGTACAAGCGGCGCGACCTCCCGACCGGCGATCTTCGCTGGCGGCGACTGCGTGCACCGCGATGGCCTCGTTGTGACAGCCGTCGCTGATGGCACACGTGCTGCCGTGGCGATCGACAGGCATTTCGGTGGACCGGCTGCCGCCACCGCGCCCCTGTGATGGGAGCATAGATGCACCAGAGTCATTGCACCGTCGAGGAGAACACTGACAGACTTCTGGCGAGTGCTCCTGCAGGAGCGCTTTCCGCGGACCTCCAGGAGGTTCCACCGCACAGGCCGGGGGCGATCGATCTCTATCGGGACTGGGAGCGGAAGACTCTCATTCGCGTCGAGCGTGGTGAGGGAGAGTGCTCAGCGTGAGCGTCTGACCGTACACGGCTGTGTCGCGAGAGACGAGACCGTCTGGAGCGCTCTGGAATATCACCAGCGCTCAGCACACGAAGGGAAGCCTCATCGATGATAGGTGAGCAGCATTTCTCAAGTAGCGGAGGAGGTTGCATACAGTGATAACAACAGAAGATCGGCGGAGCGTCGACCGCAAAGCACGGATACAGATTCCCCCTCAGCCGCTCTTGGAACAGCCACCGGCTCAGCGCGTGCAGCACTGGGATGAGGTGGCGCTCGGGTTTGCCGATGAGCACTCGGCGAGAATAGAAGCCTCACGGTGTCTACAATGCCCAGCTGCGCCGTGTGTCTCGGCGTGTCCACTCCATAATGCCATTCCCGATGCCCTCTGGCACGCTGAACAAGGAGACTTCCTAAGCGCTGCTCGCGTCTTTGCCCAGACGAGCACGATGCCGGAGGTCTGCGGAAGAGTCTGCCCTCAGGAACGGCTCTGCGAGGGCGCCTGCGTCTTGGCAAAGCGTCGCGCGCCCGGTAGCCGGGCTGTCGCCATCGGGCGCCTTGAAGCTATGGCCGCCGATGCCCGCCGAAAGGCAGACGGTGATCCGGTGCTTCCAGTGACTACCCCGGACACGGGCAAGCGTGTGGCCGTGGTTGGCGCAGGGCCAGCGGGTTTGACGGTCGCTGAGTTGTTACGACACGAAGGACACGCCGTCACCGTCTACGATGTCTGGCCCAATCCGGGAGGAGTCTTGCTGTACGGCATTCCGAGCTTCAAACTGGACAGGTCTCTCGTTGCACACAAGGCCGCTCAGTTGGCTCAGATGGGCATACGTTTCATCGGTAACTGCCGGATCGGACAGGACCTCAGTGTTACGGACCTCCTGGCACAAGGTTACGATGCCGTCTTCTTAGGTCACGGAGCGTCCGCCTGCGTCTCCCCTCGCGTACCTGGTGAGACGCTCTCTGGGGTCTACCGCGCGACCGACTTCCTCGTAGGCGCACATCCGCCATCGGGTGAACAGACAGACCTACGCGTGGCCGGTCAACAGATCGTGGTCATTGGTGGCGGCGATACTGCCATGGATTGCACTCGGACTGCTGTTCGCCTCGGTGCTGCGGGAGTCACGTGCGTCTACCGGCGTAGCAGAGAACAGATGCCCGCACGAGAGGCAGAATACCACCACGCGCTCGAAGAGGGAGTCCAGTTCATCTTCCTTGCTGATGTGGTCCGCTTCGTGAATGACGGTGCAGGTCACATTCGGAGTGTGCTCTGCCAGCGTCAGGAATTGGGACCACCGGATCACCGGGGTCGACCTCAGCCGCGACCTCTACCCGGTTCGGAGTTCACGATCGCTGCAGACCTAGTCGTGCTGGCGGTGGGCTACCGCCCCGATCCTCAGATCAAACACGGTATCCCGTGCTTGGAGCTAACGGATGATGGTCGAGTAGTCGTCATCAATTCAGAGGGAACGACTCCCTGCCCGGGCGTGTTTGCTGGCGGTGATTGCGTCAACGGTGCTGATCTGGTCGTGACGGCCATCGCCGGTGGGAAGCGTGCCGCG
>JAMCRV010000050.1 GCA_023381555.1 Chloroflexota bacterium
GATCGAAGACGCGCAGCACGGCCTCCGCCAAACGGAGATACTCCTCCAGCGGGACGAACTCCGTGAGCACGAAGCCGGTCCGCGGGAAGACGGACGTGCCCCCGCCCACTTTGACCAGGAAACCCCGACGCTCCTGCCCGGCTTCGTGACGGAGGCAGGGGATGAAGCCGAGATCCTGAATGTCGCTGATCGTGTCGTCGTCGTCGCAGCAGGAGAAGGACGACTTGAACTTCCGCGGCAGGCGCTGCGTGAGTGGGTGGCGCAGGAAATAGCGGGCGTAGGCCGCCGCGTAGGGTGTGACGTCGAAGGGTTCGCGGGGGCAGACACCGGCGAAGGGCGACCCCGTCACGTTCCGGACCGCGTTTCCACAGGCTTCGCGCGTGGTCAGGCCCGCCGCACCGAGCAGCCGCATCACCGCCGGGGTGTCTTCCAGCTTGACGAAGTGGAACTGGATGTCCTGCCGTGTGGTGACGTGGCCCCGCTGTCCCGCCGTGTAGGAGCGGGCTACCTGGTCAAGAACGTCGAGCTGCTCCGCGGTGAGGACGCCGAGCGGAGCCTTCACCCGGACCATCTGCGCCTCCGGCTGCCGCTGGCCGTACACGCCGTGCAGCGTGCGGTACCCGACAAAGGCATTCGCCTCCCACTCGCCCTGCCGGAAGCGCGTGACCTCGGTCTCAAAGGCATCGATCTCGGGGGCACTGGCGGACAGGATGCCCTGAGTCGTGTCCATCACCACGTCTCTGCCGTCAGTCACCGATATGGGTTGGTCCACGTTCATCCGCTCCACTCCTGATCATACTTCCACCGCAACGGTTTGTTCACTCCGGCACCGTAGCCGGGCGGGCGATCTCCAGGCAGTCCACACTTGTTGACTATGTTCATTGATATACTACACTATATGGTAGCAGACGGTCTAAGGTGCCGTCTTCCCGCGTTGAAAATGCTGCTGAGCGATCTACAGTTCCGGCTTGGTCAATTCCGGATGGGGCGCTCGGAGTGGTGGTTCTACGTGCCAAAATGCGTCCAGGTTTTGGCAGTTCTCTGTCCAATTACCGTGACCACACAGCCTATGCTGAAAGCACGAAGTACCCCACTACCTACAAGCATTTGTTACCCGCAGTATCTGGCTACCACGGCTCGATCGGAGGTGAAGATCACGTATGCGGTGAGTCTGCAGCCCTCCCTTGGGGAGATTATCTGCCGTCCTTGGAATCCCGACGTCAGTATTCACGAAGCAGAAAGGCGTTCGTCTTATGAAGCTCGTTTCCGGTGAGACCCATGAAAAGGTGACGCGGCGCCGGGCTCTTGCGGTCTTTGTGAGCTCAACAACCGTTGCCAGCGCTGCGGTCCTGGCCGCCTGCGGAGCAAGCCCTAGCTCAAGCTCCGCCAGTTCCGCCTCGGCATCTTCTACCGTCGCGAAAGCAAGCTCCCTCAGCTCGCCAAGCAGCACCTCTGCCTCCAGCACCGTTGCTGTCACCAAGGCAGGCAATGTCAACCAGTTCGTTACCGCCAATCCCACCGCCGCGGCCCAAGCCGCTCAAGCGTTCATTAAGAAGGGCCCGCAGAGCAATCAGAAGGCGGTGGAGTACTGGCATATGTGGTCTGGCCAGTGGGAGATGGTTGTCGATCGCATTGTCGCTTGGTACAACACGACCCACCCAGGCTACTTCGTGAAACCACTAGTGATCTCTGGTGACGCTAACGCGAAGTTTCTCAGTGCTGTGGCTGGTGGTACACCGCCAGATATCATGACGCAGTGGAATCAAGTCATCCCCACCTGGGCCGACCAAGGAGTGCTGCAGCCACTCGATCAGCTCGTTACACCAGCCGATGCATCTGCGTTCAAGAAGTGGTTCTGGCCGGTCGCTTGGAGCATCGGCAACTACAAAGGCCACCAGTGGGCCGCACCCAGCACTATGAACAGTTGGGCGCTTATGTACAACAAGCAGATGTTCCAGGAAGTAGGGCTCGATCCCAACAAGCCCCCGACCTCCATAGAGGAGCTCGACACCTACGCAGCCAAGCTCTTCAAGATGCAAAGCAACGGCCAGATCGACGTTGCTGGCTTCATCCCCAGTAGCATCTGGCAGTGGGGTGATGTCTTCGGTGGTGACTTCTATGATGAGAGCAGCGGCAAGATAACGATCACCAATCCCAAGATCGTCGATGCTCTCACCTGGGAGGCTACCTACTCCAAGAGATATGGCGTCCAGAAGATCGCTTCCTTCCAGAACACGATCTCCTCCACGATCAAGGGCGTCTCACCAATGGCCTACGGCAAGTACGCCATGGCGGTCCAGGGTCAATGGGTGAATCTCGACATGAAGCACTACGGCCCCAAGATTGAGTATGGCGCCGTGCCGCAACCCTATCCGCCCGGCGGCCGACCCAACGCGTCCTGGGTCAACGGCAACTACCAGATCATCCCCAAGGGTGCGAAGCAGAGCGAGGGCGCATTCAGCTTCCTAGAGTTCTGGAGCGGCTTTCACTCGCCGGAGCAGCTCGCCACCATCTGTACTTGGGGCGGCTGGATTCCCTGCGGACCAGCCATGACCAAGGAGAAGCCCTACCTGGACTACCTAAAGGAGTACCCGAACTTCGCGCCGTATGTGGAAATCTTCAGCAGCCCGAATGTACGCATCACCCCTAAGATCGACGAGCAAGCCTACATGTGGGACCAGGTCAACGCTGCCGAATCCTACGCCACGCAGCTACAGAAGACGGCTGAGGCAGCCTTAGCAGGTGCCCAGCAGCTCGTCGAGGCACGTATCGCTGCCGATCAGAAGCAAAAGTAGCTCCAGGGCCAGGACCATCCACTTTCTCACAACGGAGAGTTGTGCGGGGGAGCGGTGAGCCGGGGTGATTCACTGCCCCCCTGCCGGATGGTCTAGTGTCCCGACGTGCAGATCACAGAGGAGGATGCCCTCATGGCAGCCCAGTCAATCCCCGTATCCGGCTGGCTCTCGTCGAAGCGACGGAGTCAGCAGGTCGCCCATAGCATCACCTACGTACTCCTCATCATTTTCGGTCTAACGTTTGCCTTCCCGCTCTACTGGATGGTTGCAACCTCACTCAAGACCCCACCGCAGCAGGTCGTCGTCCCGCCGATCTGGATTCCTCATCCGCTCGTGTGGCAGAACTACCCGAAGGCGCTCACGGCTTATCCCTACGCCGACTATCTGCGCAACACGCTCACCATCTGCATCCTCAACGTAGTCGGCACGGTTGTCTCCAGCTCTCTTGTCGCCTACGGCTTCTCACGCATTCGCTGGCCCGGTCGCAATGCTGTCTTCATCCTGGTACTGGCGACGCTGATGTTGCCCTACCAGGTCACGATGATCCCTCTCTTTCTCATCTTCCGCGGCATCGGCTGGGTGAACACGTTCCGACCGCTTATCGTCCCATCCTTCTTTGGTAACGCCTTTTTCATCTTTCTTCTGCGCCAGTTCTTCATGCTGCAGCCTGCTGAGCTCTCGGATGCTGCTCGCATCGATGGGTGCACTGAGTTCGGCATCTTCTACCGGATCATCTTGCCGCTGGCCCGGCCAGCTCTGGCAACCGTGGCGCTCTTCCAGTTCATGAACTCATGGAACGACTTCTTGGCACCGCTCATCTATCTCAACCAGCAATCCAAGTTTACTCTGGCGCTTGGCCTTCAGCAGTTCGTGAGTGCCTACGGATCCTCTTGGGGGCAGATGATGGCAGCCGCCGCGACCTTCACCGTCCCAATGATCCTGCTATTCTTCTTCACCCAGCGCACGTTCATCCAAGGCATTGCGCTAACCGGCCTCAAGGGATAGGAGTGTAGGCGTATGAGCGACATCGCCCTGGTTAAAGATCAGCAGGCCACCCGGCGCAGCGCCCATCGTATCGGTCGCCTCACGCGAATCAATCTGCGTAATGGTCTCCTCTTCATCTCTCCCTGGATCATCGGCTTCCTTGCTTTCCAGGTCTTTCCCATCACGGCTTCGCTTTACTACAGCTTCACAAACTACACCGTGCTGAAGCCCCCGACCTTCATCGGCACGCTCAACTACGTTGATCTCGTCAAGGATCCACTCTTTCGCATCTCTCTTGGCAACACGCTCTACCTCACGCTCGTCGGTGTCCCCTTCGGTACGGTCATCGCCATCGGTCTTGCACTCTTGCTCAACGTGAAGGTGCCGGGGCAAGCCTTCTTTCGGACCGTTTTCTACCTGCCCACAGTCGTGCCGGTCGTCGCAACCGCAGCGCTCTTCCTCTGGATCTTGAACCCTCAATTTGGCCTCATCAACCAGTTCCTAGCCCTCTTCGGCATCGTCGGTCCAGGCTGGCTCGCGACACCACTGTGGTCGAAGCCTGCCCTCATCCTGCTCCAGCTCTGGGGAGTGGGTGGCTCAATGGTCATCTATCTCGCCTCGCTACAAGACGTACCGGCAGAGCTCCACGAAGCCGCCCAGATCGATGGAGCTGGAACGATTCGCCGCACTTTCTCGATCACACTGCCGCTCATCACACCGGTCATCTTCTTCAACGTGGTGATTGGCCTGATCGGCTCGCTCCAGTACTTCACGCAGGCCTACATTATGACGGCCGGTGGTCCGGCCAACTCTACTCTCGTCTACGCGCTCTACCTCTACAACAACGCCTTCGAGTACTTCCACATGGGTTACGCCTCAGCACTAGCCTGGGTGCTGTTCATCATCATTCTTCTGTCGACACTCCTGGTGTTTCGCACAGCAGGACGCTGGGTGTACTACGCGGGCCAGTGAGCCCACGGGAGGTGCAATTGGACCGAGAAGAGGGTTATAGGTTGCGTCTGCGCACCTCAAAGGCAGTACAATTGTCGGCGTGGAGAATTCCTCACTGCCTCACGAGCTGCGTCACCTGCTCAAGCACTGGCATGATCGGGCACAGATCGTCCGGAGCCCGCTGTGTGTAGTGCTGGCCCGTGGGTCGCGGCCCCTCACGCCCGACGAGCTCCGGTCGCTAGTGCTCAAACAGATCGAGCGGCTACGCCCGGCTGGCGCTGAGGATCTCTCCCATGCTCCCTGGCGGCGCTACCAACACCTCATCCTGCGTGCCCATCACGGCTACACGCTCGAGCGCGTGGCCGAGGAGCTACAGGTGAGCATCCGTCAGGCCAGCCGCGACTTCAACGAAGCGCTCGCGGATCTTAGTGTGCTGCTCTCTGATATCCTCACCGAGCAAACTGGGCAGGAAGGCGCAGCAAGCTCACCTTCACCGCCCATCGACGAGCTGGCACCACTCCTCGATCCTGCTGGCGATGTCCAGCATACGTTCCAGGCATCTGTATCGAGCGAGGCTGATCTTCCGGCGGCGCTCCGCGGGACGATTGCGACACTCAGCGACCTGACGCCCTCACGTCACGCCGCGTGGATCGTCCACTGCCCCGACACCTTGCCTCAGGTGAACGCCACGCCGATGCTCCTCCGTCAGGCTCTGCTCCACATCCTGCTCGCCGCCGCGGAGACGTGGTCCGGGGGTGCCATCTCGGTGACGGCCAGCGATGGCGAGCAGGGCCTTGCGATCACCATCACCCCAGCCACGACCAGGGGGCAGACCGGCATTTCTCCCACCGCCGGTGCTCGCCTCATCGAAAGCGCGAAGCCTATCCTCCGGCTCCTACACGCCACTCTCGACTACTCCTGGGAGCGCAATCCTCACATTCTTGTCGCCTTTCCCCCAGTGCCACTACACACCGTTCTCCTCGTGGATGACAATCCTGACCTGGCCCTCCTGTTCCGCCGCTGGACCGGTCCACAGCGCTATCGCTTCCTGACGGCCACGACGGGTGAAGCAGCATTACGCCTGGTGGAAGAGATGCATCCGGACCTCATCATCCTCGACGTGCTCCTACCCGGGATCGACGGCTGGGAGCTGCTGCGCCAGCTGCGCCGCCTTCCCTACGGCGCGGCGCTGCGGGTGATCGTCTGTTCCGTGCTTCCTGAGCGTGAGCTGGCCCTCTCACTCAATGTGTTCGACTTCCTCTCGAAGCCAGTCACTCGCGATTCCCTCCTTGAGCTACTCAGTCGCTGCTTTGCTACCCCAGCAGTACCTCGAGGCCCGCCGATAGGCAGCGCGTCAGCTCCCCAACCGGCAGCCCTCCGGACCGACTGAGCGCCACGTGCGCGGCGCGGATCACCTCTTCCTCCTGCTCAAAGCCAGTGACCAGCACCACGGGCACCGCCGCCGTGGCCGCATCCTTCCGCAGGGCCACAACTTTGAGCAAAGCGTTAGGGCGCTTCAGCCGGCGGCTCCAGGATTTCCGATAGAGTCAGAACCGGAACCTCCCGGAACGATTTCCAGCGTACATCGTTGGTGAGTACCCAGTCCGCCTTGCTCCATCCCTTCGGTGGGAACTCAACCATCCCAGCTCTGCCGTTCGCTTTCCAAGTATTCATCCACCTCGGCAGCCGTCCGGAAAAGCCCGGTTCCGCTGCCGATGATCTTGCTAAGAGAACGCCGGGGATAGTACCGGACAGCCTTCTCCCCTTCCACGAGCACTATCTTGACGGGTCGAAGAACCAAAGCTCTGTTCTCCACGGTGACTTCGAAATACTCACACGGGGATAGTTGGTCCAGCAAAGCTTTGGGTAGAGTTATCTGATTCTTTGCTGTTCGCTTGGCAAGCACCGAGTCACTTCCTTACTTCCTTACTTTCAGAATATACTACGCTATTCCTCTGTCAAGTGGATTCCTCGACCCCTCAGTCAGGCTGGCCAGTCCCTCTCGGAACTCATCCCTGAAGCCGCGGACGTACTCCTCCGGCGCCTTCGGGCTCAGCCGCTGCTTTGCTACCCCAGCAGTACCTCGAGGCCCGCCGATAGGCAGCGCATCAGCTCCCCAACCGGCAGCCCTCCGGACCGACTGAGCGCCACGTGCGCGGCGCGGATCACCTCTTCCTCCTGCTCAAAGCCAGTGACCAGCACCACGGGCACCGCCGCCGTGGCCGCATCCTTCCGCAGGGCCACGGCTACTTCCCTCCCGGAGATACCGCCAAGACGGACGTCGAGAAGTACGACGTCCACCTGCTCCCGGTGCATCACCTCGATCGCCTCTTCACCAGACGTCACGAGCAGGGTACGGCAGCTCGGATAGAGTGAGCGCACCATCCGCTCCAGTAAAAGGCGCATCTCCTCCTCGTCATCCACAATGAGGCAGGACGTCAACCCTGGCGCCACACTACGCAGCATAAGAGCGAGGCTCTCCCGCGTCACGGGCTTGAGGAGCGTCCGCACGCCGGTATCGTGACCGTCGACGCGCAGCCGGGCCTGCGTGAAGCTACAGGTGATGAACGGCAGCGAGCTTTCATCTGGCTGGAAGAGCCGGGCAGGAGCGAGAGGAGGCTCATCCCCGGCCTCCACGACGATGATAGCCTGTACCGGGCGCCGCTTCATCTGAAGCCGAGCAGAGGCCAGGGTAGAAGCGTGCAGCACGCGGTACCCATCGATGTAGCGCTGGAAGAGCCGGTAAAACTGCCTCGAAGGGTCGAGAACGAGAATCACCCGCTCTCGCTTGCGTCCGGGTGCTCTATCAGCACGCCCAAGCCACTCCCCAGGCTGCCCTGTCTTCTCATCCGCCTGGAGTGGCAGCTCGAGCGTGAAGATGGATCCCTGCCCCAGCGTGCTCACGACCGCGAGTGTGCCGCCGTGCAGCTCCGCAAAGTGCCTGCTCACCGTGAGGCCGAGCCCCGTGCCACCCCGCCGCCCGCCAGGCAGTCGCGATTGCTGAAACTCCTCGAACACGCGGCGGAGGTCGTCGGGTGGAATTCCCGGACCGGTATCCTCCACCTGAATACGCACCACGTGCTCGTGCTCTTCGAGCCGTACCGTAGCACCGCCACGGTCCGTCACACGGGCCGCATTGGAGAGCAAGTTGATGAAAATCTGGCGAATGCGTGTCTTGTCGGCGTAGACCGGCTGAGTGGCTGGCGGGAGATGCACACGGAGCCAGAGACCGCGGTCGTGAAAGAGCGATTCG
>JAMCRV010000116.1 GCA_023381555.1 Chloroflexota bacterium
ATCACGAGCGGCGAGGCGCTGCCTGCTTGAGCGATGCTGCCGCGTCCGGGAGCGTCCCCGTTTGCGGCGGCGTGTGAGTGCCGCAAACGAAAGGGGGCCTTGGATGCTGACTCTGCACAGCGTCACTGCCCGCATTGGGAGTCGAGTTCTCTTCAAAGACGTCAGTGTCACCGTCCAAGCGCGTGATCGCATCGGTCTCGTTGGACCAAATGGCGCCGGCAAGACGACGCTGCTGGAGATTCTTGCGGGCTTACGCAAGCCGGACAGCGGGCAAGTGACGCGTCAGGGCCGGCTACGCGTGGGCATGCTGGCACAGGAGGCTCCGTGTCAGGAAGATCGCTCGGTAATTGATGAGGCTACCAGTGGCATCGGTCCCCTCGCGGAGGTGCGTCAGCACCTCGACGATGTCACTGCCAAGCTTGCCGTGGCCGGCGCCGAGTCTTCTGACTACGATCAACTCATCCACACCCGCGATGATCTCGCGGAGGAGTACGTTCGTCTGGGTGGCGAGCGCACAGAAGCCGAGGCGAAGCGTGTGCTCGCCGGCTTGGGCTTTCTCGAGATCGACTATACCCGCCCGACACGAGAGCTTTCGGGAGGGTGGCAAGTCCGTCTTGCCCTCGCGCGCTTGCTCGTGATGGCGCCGGATGTGTTGTTGCTCGATGAGCCGACGAATCACCTGGACCTGACAGCGATAAGCTGGTTGGAAGCTGAGCTATCGGCGTATCGGGGTGCACTGGTTATGGTCTCGCATGATCAGACCTTCCTAGATAACGTCGTGAACGAGATTCTTGAGGTCGAGGGTGAGCGGATCACACCGTATCACGGCAACTATACCAACTACGTCCGCGAGCGCGGCCGGCGCCAGAAGGCTGCCGAGGCGGCGGCAAAGCGCCGCGAGTCGGAAATAGCCAAGCACCGCCAGTTCATTCAGCGTTTCGGGGCGAATGCAGCCTGGGCCACACAGGTGCGCAGCCACGAGAAGATGCTGGCGCGGCTCGAACAGGAGCACGTCGAAGAGGTGGCAGCCGCTCCGGTGCGGCGCAGGCCAGTCACGTTTCGTTTTCCACCTGCGGCGAACTCCGGCCGAGTCGTCTGTGAGGTACAGGGTCTCACGAAGTCCTACGACAACCAGGTAGTGCTCGCTCCGCTCTCTTTCACCGTGGAGCGTGGCGAGCGTATCGCTCTGGTCGGGCCCAATGGAGCTGGAAAGTCTACGCTCATGCGGCTGCTGGCACGCCTTGAGCCGCATGATGCGGGCAGCATCTCCTTCGGTCCCCAGATCGCCGTTGCCTACTTTGCTCAACACCAGGCGGATGTGCTCGATCCGGGCCGGACCGTTCTCGATGAAGCGGCAGCCGATGCACCTGCTGGCATCCCGCCGGAGAGGATCCGAGAAGCCCTTGGCCGGATGCTCTTCAAGGGTGAGATGATGACTGCCAGAGTCGGGCAGCTATCTGGTGGCGAGCGTGCGCGCCTCGCCCTCGCGAAGATGCTGCTCATCCCAGCAAATCTTCTACTGCTCGACGAGCCGACCAACCACCTCGACATTCCCTCCAAGGAAGCGCTCGAGGCTGCGCTTTCAACGTATGAAGGAGCGATTATCGTAGCCTCCCACGACCGGTACTTCCTGCAGCATCTCGACACGTCCAAGCTCATCGTGCTGGAGGGTCCGGGAGCGATGCCACTCACCCGGTTGGGCTCGTACGACGACTGGCGCGATATGCAGGCGCGGATAGAAGAGGCGGAGCGCCAGCTCGAGCGTGAGCGTGAGGAGCGCTCAGCGGCACTGGCGGCGGAGCAGCTTGGTCTGTCCGAGGAGATTACCCGCCTTGAGAGAGAGCGGGAGCGTATCGCGCAACAGCTCGCTGATCCATCCGCCTTCAAAGAGGATGATATCTGGGGTGGACTGCTCGAGAAATACCAGAAGATCGACGCCCGTCTCTCTGGGCTACTTGTCCGTCAGCAGTCGTACGAAGCGGCAGATAGCGATGGGCAGGCGCAGCCAGACCCTGAGCTGGCGTCAGTTTCAGAATAAGCGCACCGTGGTCGATCTGTTCACGGAACGCTCCGTCTATTCCAGCGAAGTAGCGCCGAGAGAGTGCGCCGATGCTCAGCGGCTGTTGCCAGACTGGGCCCAAGACCTCAAGCCGCCGATTATTAGTCTGGCGCCGATGGATGGGGTCGCTGACTGGGCCTTCCGTGAAATGTGCTATGCGCTTGGAGCCGAGCTCACGGTGTCCGAGTTCGCTCCTGCGGCGGGAATCAAGGCCGGGGTTCGAAAGATCATCGAGGCTATCGGCGCGCGACATGGAAAGAAACCGTTCCTCATCCAGCTCTACGGCAAGCACCCTGCTGATTTCGCCCACGCCGCACGCGTCATCCACAACTCTCTGCCTTGTGCTGGCATCGACGTGAACATGGGGTGTCCGTCGGACAAGGTGGTCGCGCACAGTCATGGCAGTGCTCTGATGCGCGAACCTGAGGTCGGAGCCGAGATCGTAGCTGCGCTACGAGCGGCCACGCCGCTGCCTGTAAGTGTCAAGATGCGGGCGGGATGGGACAGCGTCAATGCTCCCGAAGTAGCCCAGCTACTCGAACGGGCGGGAGCGACGCTGCTCACGATCCACGGGCGCACCCAGCGACAGCGCTTTACTGGCACGGCTAGCTTAGAAGTGATCAGGCTCACCCGGGAGGCGGTCTCCATTCCAGTCATCGGCAATGGAGACGTGAAGGATGTCGAGTCCGCTCGGGCGATGCTGGACTACACGAAGGCCGACGGAGTCATGGTGGGACGGGGCGCTGAAGGCAATCCGTGGGTGTTTCTGGCACTGCGCCGGACGCTGAAAGGTGGCAGCTTGCTAGATGCCGGCCGCTGGTCGCTGATAGAAGTGGTCAGGGAACACGCCCACCTGGCCATCTCTGCGGGAGGGGATCGACGCGAGACGTTTCTGCCACTCCGGAAGCACTTCGTGTGGTACGTTCGCGGCATCCCAGGCAAGGATCAGCTCCGCGTGCGTGCCCAGCAGATCTCTTCGCTGGCCCAGTTTCGGGAATGGCTTGACAGTGTCGAGACCGCGCTCCGAAACACTGGGCTGCCGGACAGTGCACGTGAGCCTGCCGCTGAAGAGCCAGCAGCCTAGAGCGTGGCACACGTCGTGGTGCTGTGTCCTGGCTAATCCTCGTGACCTCATCGAGGATGTGCTGGCCTATATACGTGCCATCCTGGGCGAAGGCGATAGGCGCCGAGCTGGACAGGGCCAATCCTGGTCAAAACAGGTCACCCGGTCGGTCAATCTTGCGCGCCTCTCTAGAGGCGGCGGGGGTATGCTCGCCTCAGGAGGGGTGTGAAGTGCAGCAGACGATGCGGCCGGTCACGCTCTCGTTGCGCCGGCGCTCAAACTTTGCCATGCTCGTCGTGATACTGTCGTTTTGCTACCTCGGGTACAAGTCGTGGTACTGGCAGGTTGCGCAAGCATCGAGCTTGCAGCAGCGGGCCGTGAAGGAGCACACGCTCAATCTCACGATTCCGGCGAGCCGTGGCCACATCTATGATGCCACTGGCCAGACCCTCGCCACGGATGCCGACTACTCCCTGATCTATGCTGTGCCGCCAAATATCAAAGATCCGGTTGGCACGGCCATCCGTCTCTCGCCTATTCTCGGCGTTCCTGAGCGGCAGCTCGTGACCCTCCTTACCCCCAGTCCTCCAGACACGCCGCATCCGCGCCAGTACAGCGTGCTGGCACGGAAGGTGCCACCCGCGACGCGTAATCAGGTGCTCAAGCTGAGGCTCGTTGGAATCGGAGTCACTCCAGATGAGACACGTATCTATCCGGAGGGTACGCTCGCGGCGCAGGTCCTGGGCTTCGTCAATGATGCGGGTCAGGGTAACTATGGGCTGGAACAGTACTACAACACCGTACTGAAAGGCACGCCTGGAAAGCTCGAAGCAGAGCGCGACGGGAACGGAAACGAGCTTGATCTCGCTCACGCGCGCTATGTTCCTCCCGTCCCGGGGAGTGATCTCTACCTCACCATCGATGACGCGATCCAGTACGACGCTGAGCGAGTGCTAGTAGAAGGCATCCATAAGTACGGGGCGAAGTCGGGCTCAGTCATTGTCATGAATCCGCACAACGGTGCCATTCTCGCCATGGCCAACTACCCAACCTACGACCCCAACCACTACGCTGATGCGAGCCTCGCGGATTTCGTCAATACTGCTATTACGACACCGTTTGAACCTGGCTCGACGTTCAAGGTCGTCACGATGTCCATCGGGATCCAGACGCACTCGATCACCCCAGAGACGACGGTGTATGACCCTGGCTACGTCAAGTTCTACAACTCGATCATTCACGACTGGGACCGCAAGTCGCACGGAGTCGTCACAATGCGGCAGGTGCTCGATCATTCACTGAATGTCGGCGCCTCGTTCGTAGCGCGGCGGGTTGGCGCAAAGAACTTCTATGCAGGTCTCTCGGCGTTCGGCTTAGGGCGCCGCACTGGTATCGATCTCCAAGGCGAAGCGCCTGGTGTCGTGTTGCAGCCAGATCAGCCTGGCTGGTATCCCATCAACCTCCTGACGAACTCGTTCGGTCAAGGGCTCACTGCCACGTCCCTCCAGATGGCTGACGTGGTGTCCGTGATAGCGAACGGCGGAACTCTCTACAAGCCCTACGTCGTGCAACGTATCGTTGGTCCTCAGGGTGAAAAAGTTGTGCAGCCGGTCGTGCTGGGCCATCCGATCTCTCCAAAGACAGCGGCAACGCTGCGATCGATGATGGAGGAAGTGCCGATCTTGGGCGAGGCAACCCTCGGCCGTATCCCGGGCTATCTCATTGGCGCTAAGACGGGAACAGCCCAGATCGCCAAGAACGGCGTGTACGAGAAGAGCGCCTACATGGCTTCGTTCGTCGGGTTCGCTCCTGCACAGGATCCGGCCTTTGTGCTGTTCATCGTCCTTGACCACCCGACCACGTCGATTTATGGTGCTAACACGGCTGCGCCGATGTTTGCGGAGCTGGGGCAGATGATCCTCACGCACATGGGCATCCCTCCGACGCAGCCGTTCCCTACCCCCACGCCAGCACCGCGTGCCTCTTCTTCCACGACACCCTATGCCAGCCAGCCGGCTCCGGCGCGGTACACTCGCTCATGGTAGTCGACCTGAGGGCAACGAGTCGGTGACCACGTCGGGAATTCGGGGAGGAAGGCGATGGACGGATCGCCAGAAACCAGCAGCCTACCCCCCGTGGTGTTTTCCTCGAAGGATGCACCGTTGCGGCGTGACGTCCGCACGCTCGGGCAGATGCTTGGCCGTGTGTTGCGTGAACACGGTGAGCCTGGCCTCTACGACACCGTCGAGCGGATCCGGGCGATGTGTAAGCGCCTCCGCGCCGAGTACGATGAAGTGCTCAACACCCAGTTACAGGCGGAGCTCGAACAGCTGACGCTACCGATGACCGTGCAGGTTGCGCGTGCCTTCGCCCTCTACTTTCAACTGGTGAATATTGCTGAGCAAGTCCATCGTGTTCGTCGGAGACGCGCTCATCGCATGCAGCGTGGGGAGCCTCCGCAACAGGGCTCGCTCGAGGATCTCATTCAGCGCCTCGCCCAACAGCGTGTGCCGCTTGAGGAGGTGAGTGAGCGACTGCGTGACATCCAGATCACCTTAGTGCTGACAGCCCATCCCACGGAGGCAACCCGTCTCACGGTGTTGCGCAAGCAGCAGTACATCTCGCGACTCCTCGAGGAGCTTGACACCAAGCGATTGACTGTTCCTGAGCACGCGGAGGTCCTCGAGAGTCTCGAGGAGGAGGTGCTCTTGCTCTGGAGCACGAATGATGTACGAGAGCGGCGCCCAGAGGTCTCGGACGAAGTCCGGACCGCGCTGTTCTATTTCGAGTCCACTTTCTTCTCAGCGATTCCCCGCTTGCACGCCGAGCTCGAGCGCTGCCTACGAGTCCACTACCCACAAGCGACCATTCCCGTTCCCACGCTCATCCGGTTCGGCTCGTGGGTGGGTAGTGATCGAGATGGCAATCCCAACGTCACGTCTCAGCTCAGCAGAGAGACGTTTCGGCGGCATCGCGCCGTTGCGTTGCGTCTCTACCGTGAGCAAGTCTATGCGCTCGCTGAGCTGTGCAGCCAGTCGGAGCGGTTTGTCACAATTTCCCGTCGTTTCCGTAACTCCATTGCCCAGGATATGCAGCAGCTCCCAGAAGCGACGCAGACGATTGTGCAGAGAAACCCAGGGGAACCATTTCGCCAGAAGCTTCTCTTCATCTGGGAGCGTCTGGGGAGGAGCCTCGCAGCCTGCGAGCTTCCTCCCGGCTCACCGCTGGATGTGCCCGGGGCATACGTTTCTGCGACGGAGTTTCGTGACGACCTGCGCGAGGTCGAGCAAGCGCTACGCATTGCGAAGCAACATCGTATTGCCGGTGGTCCAGTGCGCAATTTACTCCGCCAGCTCGATTGCTTCGGCTTCCACTTGGCAAAGCTGGACTTTCGTCAGCACAGTGCCCTGCACACAGCGGCGCTGACGGCGTGGCTCAAGGATTTTCTCGGTGATCGCTCTTATGAGGAGCTGGCCGAAGACGAACGGGTGATGGAGCTTGAGCGCCTGCTTGCCGATCCGGAGCGCATGCCAGCCGTGCCGGCTGACCTTCCTGCAGAGCTGCAAGAAGTGTTTGCGGCCTTTGATGCGCTGGCTGAAGCAGTTCGCCTGTATGGACCGGAGGCGTCCGACACCTACATCGTGAGCATGACGCACCACGTGTCTGACCTTCTCGCTGTGCTCGTGCTCGCCAGCAGGGTGGGGCTCTGCCGGCTCAGCGGCAGCGAGCCGGAGAGTGACCTCAACGTCGTGCCGCTATTCGAGACGATTGAGGACTTGCACGCTGCTCTGCAGGTGATGACTGCGGCTTGGAGCAACCGCTGGTATGCCGCCAATGTCCGTGCGCGCTCTCAGCGTCAAGAGATCATGCTGGGCTACTCCGACAGCAACAAAGATGGCGGCATCATTACGGCGAACTGGGAGCTCTACCGAGTTCAGCAGCGCCTTACCGAAGCAGCAAAGGAGCACGGCGTCCGGCTGCGGTACTTCCATGGTCGAGGAGCAACAGTCGGCCGTGGCGGAGGACCGACAAATCAGGCCATTCTTGCGCAGCCGCCGGGAACGCTCGACGGTGAGATCAAGATGACAGAGCAGGGTGAGGCCATCTCCTTCAAGTATGCCTTGCCGGAGATCGCGCTGCGCAATCTCGAGCTTGTAGTGGCTGCCGTGTACGAGGCAAGTGACCCGCGACATCACCTACGCTCCGTTCCGCGGACCCAGTGGGAGTCTCTACTCTCAGCGTTCTCTGAGCGCTCGCTCGAAATGTATCGTGCACTCGTTGCACGCGACCCAGACTTTCTCGAGTACTTCACCTATGCTACTCCGATTGAAGAGCTCGGTGCTCTCAACATTGGCTCTCGACCAGCACGGCGATCGGTAGGACGGCAGCTTGAGGACTTGCGGGCTATCCCGTGGGTCTTCGCCTGGATGCAGAACCGGCACGTGCTGCCGAGCTGGTACGCCGTCGGAACGACGCTACTGAGCTTTCTTGAAGAGCACCCTGAAGGGGAAGCCACGCTGCAGGTGATGTATCTGCGGTGGCCTTTCTTCAAGTCACTCATCGACAACTTGCAGATGACACTCTCCAAGGCTGACATGCGCATCGCCGCGCTCTACTCACGGCTCGTTCCCAATGCTCAAGTGGCTGAGCGCATCTTCGGATTGGTCGAGGAGGAATACGTGCGCACGCGTGCCATCCTATTGCGAGTGACGCAGCAACAAAACCTCCTGGACAACAACCCTGTACTGCAGCGCTCAATTCAACTGCGTAATCCCTACGTCGATCCGCTGAGCCACATGCAAGTGCAGCTTCTGAAGGAAGCGCGCATCGATGGTCTGCCGGACGA
>JAMCRV010000110.1 GCA_023381555.1 Chloroflexota bacterium
CCTTTCGAGTGGGTTGACGGAGTAGCATGCCAACAGAGGCCTCTTTCGACATCGTGTCGCAGTTCGACAAACAAGAGCTCGTCAATGCTCTCGATCAGACACGCCGAGAGCTGCGAACACGCTTTGACTTCAAAGACAGCCCGTTTGAGATCACCCTTGAGGAGCAGCAGATCACAATCCTGACCGAGAGCGAGATGAAGCTTACCGCAATCAAGGATGTCATCCTCAGCAAGCTCGTTCGTCGCCAGTTGCCTCTCAAGATCCTGCGCTGGGGAGCACCTGAAGATGCAGCCGGAGGCCGGTATCGCCAGGCTGTGTCGCTGGTGCGCGGCTTACCAGCTGACTTTTCCCGTCAGTTGACCAAGTACATCCGAGACCGTCATCAAAGAGTAAAAGTCACTATCCAGGGCGACGCCATCCGCGTGACCGGGCGCAGTCGCGACGATCTCCAAGCTGTCATTCACGATTTGCGAAGTCATGAAGCCGACTACGACATCGCACTACAGTTTGTCAACTATCGTTAGCAGCAGTCTGCGCGGTATCCTGGCGAGGGTAGGTAATGTGCTCGTGTTACCCCGCAGCATGAAGGATGACAGTGCGCTTCTTCATCGACACTCGAGGGTGCCCTAAGAATACCGTTGACTCTGAAGCGCTGGAACAAGCACTGCGCAGCGCCGGTCACACCGCAGTCAGCCACCCCCACTCAGCAGACGTTGTGATCGTCAACACCTGCGGTTTCATCGATGTCGCAAAGCAAGAGTCCATCGACCGCTTGATCGAACTCGGTCGAGACAAGCGCCCCGGTCAACGTCTGGTGGCCGCGGGGTGCCTATCACAACGCTACCCCGAAGAAGTATCCGCAGATCTGCCAGAAGTCGACGTCGCTGTCGGGGTAGACGCCTGGCGCACCCTCCCGGAGCTGCTCGATACCGGCAACCCAGCGGCTATTCCAGTAGAGCCGGTGCCATCAGGCTCGTTGCTCCGCTTCCCTGCATCCCTTTCGGTGCTCAACCAATGGCCCGCTTCTCCCCGCAAGGTGCGCGGCCCAAGCGCCTACATCAAGATTTCTGAAGGCTGCAACTACGGTTGCACGTTCTGCGCCATCCCAATTATGAAGGGCCTCTACCGAAGTAAGCCACTGCTCCAAATCATCGCTGAAGCAAAACAGCTTGCCCACTTCGGGGTCAGGGAGCTGATCCTCGTGTCGCAAGACTCGACGGCGTATGGACTCGACAGAAAGGATGGAACGTCACTCGCAACGCTCCTCGAAGAGCTTGCCGGCAACGTTCCAGACCTCAAGTGGGTGCGTGTGATGTATCTCCATCCCGATCGTCTCACCCCAAGGCTGATCGAGCGCATCGCGGCAGTTCCGAGCTTCTGCCAATATGTCGACATTCCTCTCCAGCACGCCCATCCCGACGTGCTCAAGCGGATGCGGCGTGGCCATCTCATCGAACGCACCGAAGAGCACAT
The DNA here is from genome assembly GCA_023381555.1 of Chloroflexota bacterium. Lineage (GTDB taxonomy): Bacteria > Chloroflexota > UBA4733 > UBA4733 > UBA4733 > JAMDCW01. The sequence goes on from JAMCRV010000110.1 coordinate 1,474, forward strand.
CGCACTCTTCCGCCAGCTCATTCCGCATGTCGCAGTGCGCACCGCATTCATTGTCGGCTTTCCCGGCGAGACACGTGCCGAGTTTGACTTCCTCGTCGAGTGGACAGAAAAAATGCGCTTCGACCGCATGGGTGTGTTCACCTACTCCAAAGAAGAAGGCACTCCAGGTGCAGTAATGAGTGATCAAGTGCCGGAGATCACTAAGGAACGCCGTAGAAAGCGGCTTATGGAGACCCAAGCGCACATTTCCCTGGAAATCCACACTCGCTTGATTGGGCAGACGCTCACAGTACTAGTCGAAGGCGTCGAAGAGGATTCGCGGTATCGCCACCGCCAGGGTACCTCCGTCGACCTCTGGAGCGTGGGACGCTCTCACCGCGATGCGCCGGAGGTTGATGGAACCGTCTTCCTTCGAGGGCGTCATAGCGTTGGTGACGTTCTCACCGTCCGTATTACCGACGTTACCGCCCACGATCTCTTCGGTGAAGTGGTGTGAACCTCCCCAATTCCCTCAGTATCCTGCGCGCTGTCTTGTTACCAATCATCCTCTTCTTCATGTTTATGGCACAGTCGAAGCCCTCTGTGCTCAACCGTTCCATCGCAGATGCCCTCTTCATCGGGGCAGCTGCGACAGACTTCCTCGATGGCTATATTGCCAGGAGGCAACGCCTGGTGTCAGACCTTGGTGTCTTTCTCGATCTCACCGCTGACAAGGCACTTGTCGCCGGCCTACTCATCTCTCTTGTCGCCCTGCAGCGCGTCGCTGCCTGGATTGCCATCATCATCGTGTTGCGAGAATTCATTGTGACCGGCTTGCGCAGCTACGCCGCCGCGCGCGGCTGGGTAATTGCTGCTCGAGCCGGTGGCAAGCTCAAGACGGTAGTCACTATGCTCGCCCTCGCCGGTCTCATCGCCGAGATCCCGCAGATACACGCCATCGCCATCGTGTTACTGTGGCTGGCGACACTTCTTACGGTAGTATCAGGAGCACAGTACTGCTTGGACGCCGCGCCGAAGCTCACAGCTTCAGCGCCATCAGGCACGCAGAGGTAGGAAGGGGAGAGGCTTTGGACTTCCTCCGGCGTGCACGAGGCGAGCGTTTCAGGCCTGTGGAGCAGCAAGCCCTTGAGCAGCTTCCGGACGATGTCTGGCACAAGTGCTTGGGTTGTCGTGAGCTCCTCTATGAAAAGGACTTCGAAGCCAATCTTCACGTCTGTCCGCGCTGCGGTCATCACCACCGGCTCACCGTGTCACAGCGTATTGAATCGCTGGCCGATCCCGGAACCTTCGCCGAAACTGACCATGAGCTGCGCTCACTCGATCCGCTCGGGTTCACCATTCGCGATCGCCGGTACCTTGACCGGCTTAGAGAGGCCGAGGAGTCCGCTGGCGTGCCCGAGGCCGTCGTCTCCGGAACGGCCTCGCTCGATGGACGCCCAATCTCCCTCGCAGTGATGGTGATGGAGTATCTCGGAGGAGCTGTTGGCTCGGTGGCGGGTGAGAAAATTACGCGCACGGTTGAACGCGCGTGTGATGAGCAACGCGCTCTTATCATCGTGTCACAGTCCGGCGGAATGCGGATGCACGAGGGCCTATTCTCTCTCATGCAGATGGCAAAGAGTAGCGCCGCTCTAGCCCGGCTCGAGCGCGCTCACCTGCCCTATATCTCGATCATCGCCGATCAGACCTACGGCGGAGCCACCGCAAGCTGGGTCGCTCTCGGTGACATCATCATTGCTGAGCCTGGCGCTCGCGTCGGCTTCAGTGGACCACGCGTGCTGCAAGCCATCAAGATCCGCCTCCCTGAGGAAACGCAGAAAGCAGAGTTTATGCTGCAGCATGGCATGGTCGACCTGATCATCCCGCGCCCCCAGCTGCGAGCAACGGTGAGCGCCTTGTTGCGTCACCTCACCAGCCACTGTAGCGCCAGAAAAGCGGCCCCAGCACCGAAGCGCCGCAGAATTACCGTACGGTCGACGGAGGCCAGAGAGTGAACAGGCACGTGACCGAGCTCGAGTTCGAACGTGGCCTTGCGGACATCCGGACTGCACTAGAACGGCTCGAAAAGGCTGAAGCAAAGGGTGGCCCTGACGTGGTGGCCCAGGCCAACAAGGTGAGGGCAAGCTACGATCAGGCGCTCACGGAGATCTACAGGGATCTGACCCCGTGGCAGCGTGTCCTCATCAGCCGCCATCCCCAGCGGCCACGATTTCTAGATTATGTCGCGACGCTATTCCCCGATTTTATAGAGCTGCATGGAGACCGTCACTTCGGCGATGACGGCGCCATCGTAGGAGGCCTCGCCACTTTTGCGGACCGGTCCGTCATGCTCGTTGGTGAGCAAAAAGGGCGCTCGACAAAAGAGAACATCACGCGTAACTTCGGGATGCCGCATCCGGAGGGCTACCGCAAAGCGGAACGCCTCATGCGCACTGCCGGCAAGTTCGATCTTCCAATCATCTCCTTCATTGACACGAGTGGAGCGAGTGCACTTCAAGATGACGAGGCCCGCGGAGTTTCCTGGGCCATTGCCGAGTGTCTCAAGACGCAAGCCAATCTCCACGTGCCAATCATTGCTGTGGTGATCAGCGAGGGTATGAGCGGTGGCGCCATTGCCATCGCTATGGGGAATCGTGTTCTCATGCTCGAGCACGCCGTGTACTCAGTAATTGCTCCAGAGGCGTGTGCGAGCCAGCTCTGGCGCGACGTCAGCGCCGCTCCTGAGGCGGCAGCAGCAATGCAGGTGAGCGCCAGCCAGCTCCTCCAGCTCGGGCTCATCGATCGCGTTATCCCCGAGCCCATTGGCGGCGCCCACCGTGATCCGGAAGTGGCCGCACAATATGTGCAAGCAGCGCTCCGAGAAGAATTCTCGCTACTCGCCAATGAAGGCCTAGATTGGACGACTCACCGCTACGAGCACTATCGCCATCTTGGGCGGATGGAGCTGCTGATGGACGGCAGCCAGACGACCGGCAACGGCCGGCACTAACTCTTCCGGACCACCTCTCACGTCAGGGGCTCTTCGTCACTAGCGGAGAAGCTTCTCTTGTCCCCGCCTCGTGTTTGGACGGCCCTACTGCTCGCTGAGTGGTAATCAGCGGTCGTCGACAACAGGGCGCACTGAGATTGCATCGATATCTACCCTGCCCTCACACGCCACCAGCGCAATCGCGCCTCGGGGGAGTTGTTCCGTGCCGTCACTGTAAGACAGGACAGGCCGGCCGTCGAGACTTGCGCTCAGGGTATTGCCCATCACGGTTACTGTGAGCTCGTACGTGCGGTCGAGTATCCATTCGACAGGTGCTGCAGCAACAGCGTTCTCCCCGCAACCCGGTCCGGAGACTCCTGGGAAGCGCTTGATCACGCACACACGTCCGGCAGCCGTCAATACCACGGCATAGTAGCGCTCCAGGCCCTGAACACGCACGGCAAGGCCCGCCTCCTCAGCCATGTGTGGCCGCAGCGCGCACACGACGGTGTAATCAGTCCATTCCCGCTGGCCAGTGATGGCTAGCCCGCGCCCTTCATTTGCCACCACATGGAACAGCGCATCATCTCTCGGAGTAATGCTTACACGTGCAGGAACCCAGCTCCGTATGCTCGCTGGCCACTGAGCTATGGGCGGCTGCCACGACACCCGCGCAGGTCCCGACCAGGTGAACCAGTCGATGAAGAGGGAGCCTTCTTGAGGTTGCGATGCGAGCACCAGCCCCACGGCACAGAATGGAGATCCATCCCCATCAGGGAGTGTCCAGCGCAGGTCTGCGACTTCTCCCGGACCGATCGCGTAGTCTGACGAGAAGAGCGCCTCTATTGTGAGCCCGGTGACAGGGCCAGAGCGATAGCGATGCGCGACGATGCGCACGCACACCGGACTCGCGAGCGCCACTCCTCCGACGAGGCGGGCACTGATGGTCTGACCGCCATAGAGCGTAGGACAAGCACGCATATGATAGTGGCTGGGGCTAAAGCCATCTGGTGTGACGAACACCGATGTCATCGCGCGCACGCAGCTCTCAGCAGAGTGGACAGCGAATTCGACGGCGAGCCCTCGCCGGGCCGTGCTCTCTGGCAGCACTCCATTCGCAACCCTGGCCCACGCCCGAGGGTCGATCTCGCCCTGATCGTGCACCACGGTGGCTGCCCAGCCTTGCACGCTCCCAGGGAGCGAGAAATGAAAACGTGCATCTGCCTTCGGTGCCGCCACATTCTCACCACGCAGCCGCGCAGCGACCCGAGTCAGATTCACAGACTCCGTCAACGCGTCAGTGAGGGTCCTACCGCCATCCGCAGTGCTCAGGTACATGCGATCAGCTACTGGACTCCGCCAGTCTGTTTCTCCTGAAAAGGCTGCAAGGCCAAGCTTGATGCCGAGAAAGGCTCCCACGTTCCCACTATTACAATCGGTATCCCACCCACTCGTATTCGTGATGCTCAGTGCAGTGCTGAAGTCATCGTCGCCATACTGCAGTCCCAAGTGAATGAGCGCATGGTTTGGCACGATATGACAGTTGCCACCGTATTGCTGGTACCCATAGCGCTCGCTGATACGTTCCCGTGTGCGATGCCAATCTCCATCACGCACTCGCCACTCGCGGACATCGTGGATGAGGCGCGCGATGACAGACTCGGCTGGAATGAAGCGCAACGCCTCGTCTGTGATCTGTTGCAGATCGGACATCACGAAGGCTGAAGCTTCCATCGCCGCGATAATCTGGGCACCATATATCGCCTCATGACTCACACTCGCTGCGCGACGCGCCAGATCAGCGGCGCGATCGGGATCACCAGGGCAGAGCATTGCCCAGGCATCGATGAATATCTGAGCGCCAATTTGCTCTGCAACGACCTTACCATTGGTGCTCGCGGCTCCGCTTAGCGGTGCTGGTAGGCCTCGCTTCAGGCGAAGGTATGCCGTATGCTCGGTCGAATTTCCCAGACCACCCCACCACAACACGGACTCGCCTTCAATGAGGTAGTTGAGCCAGGTTTCCCCGATGTGTGCAGGCGAGAGATCTGGAGAATAATCGTAGTCCTCTAACGCACGCACAAACGTGAACGTGCCGCTGATGTCATCGTCTGTGACCACCAACGGCTTATCCAGGCGATGATGAACGTATCCACGAATCTCGCCCAGCTCGTGGGCAATGCGCTCATACGTCCAGCCCTCGAACGGGCGGCCCAGATACACACCAATGATCTTCCCCAGAACGCCAGCGTACACACGCTCTGCATAGTCCTGGGGAGGCTGCGGGATCTTCACGGCGGGCACTCCCATTCATTGGAGCGCAATAGGCTCGACCATACAGCCGCGCAGTGGCCGGATCGGTGCAAGCCAGCGACCAGTCAACTCGACACACAAATTGGCAGACTTCTCCGCGATCGTCAACAGGCCCGGGAGCTCCGGCTTGGAAGGCTCGCCAAGCCCATCACAGTCACAGCCGCGATGAAGGAAAAGCGAGGCGCGACCACTGCCGCCTAGGCAGACGTGGTGGAAAGCGGTTCTGTGACAAAAGACTGCTGAGTCCGCAACCGCTGCACAATCGCAGGTAGGAGTTCGACAATCCTTTGCACGGAATCCGCGGTGGTCAACCTACCAAGGGTCAATCGCAATGAGCCGGTAGCCAGGGGGGCAGGTAGCCCCAGCGCGAGCAGCACGTGTGACGGGTCGAGCGATGCCGACGTGCACGCCGACCCCGTTGATGCGGCAATCCCTTGCATGTCCAAAGCCATGACCACACTCTCGCCCTCAACCCCGGCAAACACAAAGCTGGCGTGATGCGCTAGTCGCTCGACAGGATGGCCAGTGAGCTGACTCTGCGGAATCATCGTAAGGATCTGACGAATGAGGTCATCTCTCAGCTGGATCAGTCGTGCAGTTTCTTGCTGACGTCCTTCTTCGGCGAGCTGCAACGCTGTCGCCAGCCCGACCGCACCGGCAACATTCTCCGTACCGGCCCGCCTCTTGGATTCTTGAGACCCTCCATGCTGCTGGGGCTTCCAAGAAGTTCCTCGCCGAACGTAGAGCACACCCATCCCCTTGGGACCGTAGCACTTGTGTGCGGATAACGACA
>JAMCRV010000073.1 GCA_023381555.1 Chloroflexota bacterium
GCCCAGCGAAGTGCCGTGCCTCCCATAAGGCGAATGCCGCACCCGCACAAACCCCAGAGACCACCGCAGCAGCCGCACCTACACCTGAGAACCTCGGCAGGAGAATCGCCAGGAGGGGCAGAAAGACGGCAAGCTGAACGAGCTTCGCGCGCGCAACAGCGGCGGAGTTTCCGTGAGCGAGGAGCAGTTGGACAGTGTGATCAAGGAACGGCTGCACGAGCACGTAACTGGCAAAGACTCGCACAATAGGCCCTGCTCCACTCCACTGCGGGCCCAATAAGAGCGTAATGATCGGCGTGGGATACACCATAAGACTCAGTGCAAAGGGCACCAGAGCTAACGCTCCAAGCTGTTGCACCCGCTCGAAGGCGTGCCGTTGCGTCTGCACCGTTCCACGCAGCTGCGCATACGTGGGCAACACGACCTGCTGTAAGGCTGGAAGAGCTATCCTGCGTGACACATCGCCGAGCTTGAATGCTTCGTCATAGAGCGCCAGCTCTCGAGTGCCCGCCAAGGCCCCCAGGAACGCCGAGTCGACCCGGTGTACGGCAAGCTCACCACTCTGGCTGATGAGCAGGGCCCACCCGAAACGAAGGATGGAGCGCACCCGCTCTCCTTGCCACTGGAAGGCAAAGCGCTCACCCGAAGCCCCAACGGCTAGGACAAGATTGACGACAGCATCGAGCATGTCACGCACAAGCAGCGCCCACACGCCAGCACCCAAGAAAGCAGCTGCAATAGCCACAACGTGCTCTATCACTCCCGCAGCTATTTGAATCACGCTGAGGGTGCGGAATCGCAATGATCTTCGCAAGAGAGCGAAGTACGAAGCAGTATTGATCAAGACCAGACGTTGTACCGCGAGGCTGGCCAGCAGCAAGGCAACCTGCTCTTGTCCCCTCATCCAGAAGAGAGCACTGAGACCGGCGCTGAGTACGACGAATATCGCGCCCAGCAGAGTCCCTAGAGCAAGCGCCACCCTGAACAGCAGCGGCGACACCTCTGGCTCCTGGACGAGGTACACGTCGATACCAATCGAAACTGCAAGGGCTAGAAGATCGCTGAGGGCAAGCGCAAAGGCGTACACACCCATCGTGTTGGGCCCAAGCACCCTCGCGAACACGATGTTCGCCAGAACGCCGATCATCCCATTTATTGCAACCGTGGTTGTGATGAAGACAGCACCACGCGCGGCTCTCCCGGCCAGCGTCTGCGGCGGCGCTTGATCCTTGCCATGACGCTCCACGCCGTGCTTACTGACCCTCCCGTATCGAAATCCGGCAGCCAGCCCTTACCTGACCTGTAGCAAAGAGGAACGAAAGCTGGAGGTGCCCTCTAAGCCGACCGCTCCGCCAGCCGGGGAGGGAACGATACTGTCAGGACCAAGACTTCACGGCCCGATAGAGCTACGACCGCTTCGTGTGCGCTCGTGTGAAACGTCCTGTAAGCTGGCCCGTAGCAATGCCTTCAGGATCATGAATGCCCGCAATCTTCGGAAGCGGAAGCACACTCCCCAAAGGGAGCTTCCGCTCGGCAGGCCCAGCTCGAACCGTAGTCTTCGGCGAGATGTAACTCGGCGGACTCTGGAGATCGAGATAGTTACACTCTTGACACTGAGTGTAGGGAACCTGACCATCCGCATACTGCACCGTGCTGAGGTCCAAGCGAGTCGATCCGCAGCGCGGGCAGGCGGGCACGGCTGCTTGCTGGCCAGTGTCAGCTGTCACCGCTCCTCCTCACCTTGAGTACGAACTTTCAGCTGGTGGGAGTATAGCGCATGTCCGGGAACTCGCCTTCCCCGAATCCGTGCAGTAGCCTATACCGATCTTCTGCCACGGCTAGGGGCAGGAAACCATTCATCACGACTGAGCCGGATCGCAGCAGTCACCGGAACTATGAGAGGAACCCCATATGACGCTTACTGCGACGAAGTTTGCGACTGCTCCAAACGTCGCACAGCTTCCTAATGGTGTACGTATCATTCACCTCGCGATTCCCAGTTCCGTCGCGGTGGGCGTGAGTCTAGGGGTCGACGTCGGCTCTGCTGATGAGCCCGCTCAATGGGCAGGCATCGCCCATTTTCTGGAGCATCTGGTATTCCGAGGCACTGAGGCATATCCAAGCTCGACTGCGATCGGTGAAGCAGTGGAGAGCATCGGAGGTGAATATAACGCTTTCACCGGCAAGAGCTACACACAGTTCATCTGCTCAACGCCCAAATCACACGGCCATCTCTCGGCACTCATTCCTGCCGAGCTCGTAGCGCGTCCCCTCCTGCGCGAAGTAGACGTGAGCGACGAGCGACCCGTCGTACTCCAAGAGATCGCCCTCGGAGAAGACAACAGCTGGCAACGTGCGATCCGCGCCTTCGAGCAAGTGATGTGGCCCGGAACAACTATGGCCCGGCCAATCATCGGCTACGTCGAGACACTGCAGCGACTCAGTGCGAGAGATGTTCGCGAGTTTTGGAGTGCTCACTATGCTCCGCGTAACACAGTCTTCGCAATTGTCGGCGACCTCACTCTCGCTGAAGGGATCGATCTCGCTGATCGTGTCCTCGGCTCATGGTCACCGCCCACATCGACAGCCATCCCGCCGTCAGTAACCCCGAGCACTGCCTCTTCGCGCGTTCGCTGGGAGGTCATGGATGATCGCCGCGAAGCCGTCTTTGCTCTGGGCTCCGCAGTAGGGCCGTGGAATAGCGTGCCCCATGGTCCACTCGCTGTGTTGAGCGCGCTGATTGCGGAGGGAGAAGGCTCACTGTTCGCTCGCAGGCTCGTGCGCCGGGCTAGTCTTCTCCACCAAACGGGCGTCCTGGCTTGGCTCAATCGCGACGCTGGTGCCTTTGGCTTCACGAGTGCTGCCCGGCCAGATCTTCTGGAGCGGGCAGTTGCGGCCTCGCTCGAGCTGTTGAATGCGCAAAAACGCGGCATCAAGCCAAGCGATTTCAAGCGTGCGCTGGGCTACGCACGCGGCGAAGCCCTCCGGCAGTGGCAACGTCCACTGGATGCGGCAACCCAGCTCTGCCACCAGGCTCTCATGGGTGAGTCCGATCTGGGCCCAGACGCAGACGTCACTGCAATCGAGAGCGTTCGATCAGATGCCCTGGAAGCTCTCCTCGTGCACCAGCTCGCCAAGGAGCGTCTTGGCATCGCCATTGCCGGACCAGCCGGCGATGAACAGCGCATCGAGCAGTTGCTTAACCCCTGAGAAAGGCAGAAGAGATGGAGCTCACCCTCACCCAATCGATGCAACAGGCCGAGGCGCGAAATGGTGCGAGAGTCCTCGTTACAAGCGCACACGGAACTATGGCGGCCATTTCTGCTGCAGTACCTTGCGGTTTGCGCTGTGACGTCGATGGCACGCCCCTCGGTGCCTCGGTCCTACTGGCCCGGTCCCTGCCACTCGGAAGTCAGCGTTTCCGCTCGAGCGACACACTGGCATTCGCCATCGAAACTCTGGGCGGTACCTTCGGGGTCAACAACGATCAAGACATGTGCTCTGCCATGGTCACCGTCCCTGCGGATCAGCTGCTCGCTGGATTGGACGCCCTAGTCGACCTTCTCTCCCACCCGCTGTTTCCCGTTGCGGCGCTCTCACGTGAGCGCCGCCGGTGTCGAGAGCAATTTCTCGCATCTGCGGCCATTCCTGCCAGCCGCGCCGGAGACCTCGTCGATCAGCTCTTGTGGCCCGATAGTCCGATAGGGAAGTCTGCCCAGGAGGTGGCGAGAAGCCTGAGAACAATCACACGGGACGATGTTGTGCACCTTCATTCCACCACTTTCGGAGCTCAGGGAGTAGTGGTAAGCATCGCAACGCCAGGAAGCTTGGAACAAGCTCTGAATGCTAGCCTGCACGCCGTCGAGACGTGGCCCACGGGTGGCACACCCAACCTAGGAGTGCCCGGATTCGGTGAAGGTCGCTGTGCGGCGGCGGTGATGCCAGCTGATCTCGTCTACCTTGCTATCGCTGCTCCAGCAGTGCCACGCGGTCATCCTGATGCCGAAACGCTGAATCTACTTGCGGTGATGCTTGGCGGCGGCACAACATCGCGACTCTTTGTCGAGATCAGAGAGAAGCGCGGCTTATGCTACGATATTGGCTGTCGCTTCGTGCCAGCTGCCACCACTGGCGCAATAGTCATTGAGGCCGGCGTTCCCCCAGACCAGTTTGCCCCGGCCAGCGCCGCCATCGTGGAACAGTGCCGCCAGGTGGCAAGCACCTCCGCACAAGGAGAGCTCGATCGCGCGCGAGCGCTCCTGCTTGGTTCCCTGGCGATGCAATCGGACCGCCCCGAAACCTGGTCGCAGCGGTTCTGCCGGGACCTTCTCCAGCTCAATCGTCCACGTCTATTTTCAGAGCTGGTTGCCACATTCCGGGCAATATCCTTAGAGCAAGTGCATTCTGTCGCCCAGCGCTATCTCAACCCTGAGCACCTGCGTATTGCTGTAGCTGGTCCAGGCGCAACTGTGCGGTCGGTTGTCAGAGCACGTGCTCAATGGTAAGCACCGCTCTTGAAGAGTCCCTAGAGGAGGTCACTCCGTGGTCTTATTCCTCACTGAGTCCCAGGTAGCCTCTCTCTTACCCATGACCGCTGCCATTGAAAGCGTAGAATCGGCACTGCGAGACGTCGCCCGCGGTGCTGCCCAGGTACGCCCGCGTCAGCGCGTCCGTATCCCCTCAGCAATCTTGCAGGTTATGCCAGCAGGTCATCCACAGCTAGGATTGGGGGTCAAGGCCTATGCTTCTACGTCTTCCGGCACGCACTTCTACTTCTTCCTGTTTGATCCAGCGTCCGGCCAGCCACTCGCCCTATTCCAAGCAAATCTTCTTGGTCAGATCCGAACGGGAGCTGCAACCGGTGTGGCCACGAAGTACCTTGCCCGGCCCGACGCCGGCACCGTAGGCATCATCGGCTCCGGATTCCAGGCATACGCGCAGCTCGAGGCTATCGCAGCGGTGCGCCCCATCACACACGCACGGTGCTACAGCAGATCTGTCGAACGGCGAGCGCAGTTTGCCGCTAGCATGAGTGATCGACTCGATATCAGCGTCACTCCTGTAGCCAGTGCACAGAGCGCCGTCCAGCAAGCTGACATCATCGTCACCATCACCACCGCCAGCAACCCTGTGGTGCAGGGAGAGTGGATTCAGCCAGGCACCCACGTCAACGCAGCCGGTTCTAACCAAGCGGCGAAAAGCGAGATCGATCCCACCACAGTCGCCAGGGCTTCCATAGTTGCCGTCGACCTCCTGGAGCAAGCACGTAGCGAATGCGGCGACTTGCTTGCCGCTGAAGCCGCCGGATCATTCAGTTGGGATAGGGCCTGTGAGCTCGGCGACATCATCTCCGGCAAAACCTCTGGGAGGCGGGATGCCCACGAGGTCACGCTGTTCGAATCCCAAGGCATTGCCATCGAAGATGTCGCGGTGGGTCATCTGGTCTACACTCGTGCCCGAGAGCAGCACGTGGGAATCGACCTCAACATCTGACCGCAGCGGCGTGCAACTCCTGACGGACGGATGATCACGCGAGGCGAACAGAGTGAGAGGAGAACACAATGAAGGCCGCAGTGCTCTACGAAAGGCGACAGCCGCTCATCGTTCAGGATGTGGAACTCATCGATCCCGGCCCTCACGACGTGCTCGTTCGGTTCGTAGCTAGCGGTGTCTGCCACTCCGACTTGTCCCACTGGCAGCGCGATACGTGGTCGCCGCTACCGCTCATTCTCGGCCACGAAGCATCAGGAATCGTGGACCAGGTCGGCACCCAGGTCAGCCGGGTGAAGCCAGGGGACCACGTCATCATCGCATTTGGTAACAAGTGCGGCGAGTGTGCCTACTGCCGGCGTGGGGAGCCCTATCTCTGCACGCCAGAGGATCCAGCGAAAAATATCAGCTTGCGCGCCCACGCCCGGCGCAACTCGACGATGGTCTATGGCTTCATAGGAGTAGGCTCATTTGCCGAGGCGACGGTGGTTCCCGAATCCAACTGTGTGCCCATCGCAACCTCGGTCCCACTCGAGCCTGCCTGCCTCATCGCCTGTGGCGTCTCCACAGGAGTGGGCGCCGTCATCAACGTAGCCCATGTTCAGCCTGGTTCCTCGGTCGTCGTCATCGGCGTTGGAGGCGTTGGTCTCAACGTGATCCAAGGAGCGCACCTTGCCGGAGCAGCGCGGATCATTGCCGTCGATATCAACCCGCAGAAACTCGACCTCGCTCAACGGTTCGGCGCGACGCACGGAGTCAACAGCAGCGCTGATGATGTAGTAGGGTGCATTCGCCAGCTGACAGGAGGTCTCGGCGCGGACTATGCTTTCGAAGTGATTGGACTACCACAGACCATTCAGCAGGCCTACGAGACCGTCAGGAAGGGAGGCACAGCCGTCGTCGTTGGCGTAGCTACCGAGGACGCTGTTGTCCAGTTCTCCGCACCCGATCTGATGCGCTCGGGGAAGAGAATCTTGGGATGCAATGCTGGAGGCGTACGCCCGGATATCGACTTTCCCCTCATCATCGATCTCTGGCAGGCTGGACGGCTACAAATCGAGGAGCTGATCTCGCAACGCTTTGCACTCGACCAGATCAATGAGGCCCTGATTACTCTGCAGCAGGGCAAAGTGGCACGCAGCATCCTCGAATTCGCCTAAGGCAAGAGTTGTGCAACCCTGGTTATGTATGAGAATGCCAAAGGGAACGAGTTTACCCGCTCTGCCTATGCAAGCAGTTCAGCCAGCGCGATCACCCGACCCTCACGTGCCGACTGGACAGCTCCCATCGTGATGGCGTGTGTTTTGAGGCTGTCACTGTATGGTGAGCGGATGCCCGTCATTGAGTTGGTCTGAACCGCCTCAATGAATGCCTGATTGAGCAGGAAGTTGCTATTATCACGTTCTGGACGCCAATCTTCGCGGTCACTCTCCGGACGGAACAAACTGAGCTGACCTGCCGAGACGGCCACCACCAAGTCTCTTGCCACGATGTGCACGTAGTTGCTCACATTGGGCATCTGCGCACCTGCCACGGCACACGAGTTGACGATGGAACCCACCGCACCACTCTCGAATGTGACGGAAGCCGCTGACACATCGTCGATGTCGAGATCTGGGACATCGGTGAGCAACCTGAGTCCTGCTGCTGCGTAGACACTGG
>JAMCRV010000062.1:0-808 GCA_023381555.1 Chloroflexota bacterium
GTGGACATTACCTGCGCTTCGGGCTCGGCGAGCAAGACGTCGCCTTTGGCGTTCAGCAAATACACGCCGCCGCTATAGAAGCTGCGCAAATAGGCATCGTGGAGGGCCCAGCGCGGCACATTAACGTCCGTCCGCGCCGGGCCAAAACGAGCGGAGAGGGACGCCTCTTGCAAGACATCGAGGTTGTCCTGAAGAAGGTAGGCCACACGGTCGGCCACCACACTGGCCAGCAGTCTTCGCTCCTCGAGCGTACGTCGCATGCCTTGATCAACGGCAGTTGTGCTGAGTCCCGCGAAGAGCGCGAAGGCCACAAAGAGCCCCGTGCCAGCCAATATAATCATCCGCAGCTCAAGACTTGATCTAAGCTTAGCCAGCATGGGAACCCTCCCATTGGGACAGCCATTACCTCATCCAGGGTAGCACGGCGGACGCCGCGTTACGGGACGAAGTTCTCCGGCTTAGGCCTCATGTCCCAGCGCGGCGTCGTGCGTACCAGCAGCTCCCCTAGTCGGCAATATCTCGCCGCCATCGCGGTGCTCATCATCGTGGCTCCCGAAGTGAAGGTCTGGCATTTCCCCAGTTAGCTGCGCGTATTCCAACGGGTGTTCTTCGATCATTCGCTTACGCGAGATGCGTCCGGTAAAGATCGAGATATCCCCTGGGAAGCGAAGCGGGCTGAGGTGTACGCCGTAGAGGTGCCAAATTACGATGACGAGAAACGCCAAGAGCGCCTCTCCTCCGTGAGCCTCTTTTGCCGCCGGAATCAGCTCACCAGGCAGAACCTTGGTGGCCCAGGTCGGAAACCAGA
>JAMCRV010000062.1:818-7027 GCA_023381555.1 Chloroflexota bacterium
ACGGCCTTAACTTCCATCGGAACTACCTCGCTCATCTGTTTCTCGCCATTCGCCACAAGTCCAGTCCGATATGGAGCAGCAGGCCACCGATCATCATTGCGGCACCCAGCACGACGCCCCAGTATTCGAACTTCTCGCGGTAGGTAAACCTGCCGAAGGCTGGCTCGTGAGGAACCAGTCCGAGACAGTACTTCAACATTTGCCAAGCGTCGACGACGTCCTTGAGTTGCGGCACCATCGAGGGCTGGAACCGTCTGCGAAGCAGACCGGTCACGACATACGTCAAATGGTAGCAGGCTTGGATGGTGAAGAGGGTAGCAAAGACGCGATGAATGAGGCGGACAGTGTCGATGCCGCCCATCGCCATGACTACGGTCGCCGCCCAGGGCATGCCGTAGAGCTTTTGTGGCAACCCGGTGACCACCAATGATGTGAAGGCCACCATCATGAGAAGATGCTCTAGGCGTTCGCTCAAGTTAAACCGGACAACTTGATCACCAGCAATCCGGTTGGATACGGCCTTAACTTCCATCGGAACTACCTCGCTCATCTGTTTCTCGCCATTCGCCACAAGTCCAGTCCGATATGGAGCAGCAGGCCACCGATCATCATTGGAATGAGTACCCAGTAGTAGACCCTTATGTAGTAGACAAGCGGTGCCTTGTCGGCGCTTGGCTCGTAGTGGGCCAGCCAGGCCGACGGGAAGTTCGGACTGGCGTCCTTGTGGCACTTCTGGCAAGTGGCCTGCAAGTTAGCCTGAATGACGGGCGAGCTGGGATCCTTAGCTGACTTGATGCTGTGGATGCCGTGACAGTCGACACAGAGTGGCTCTGTTGGCTGCTGGTCACTCCCCTGGCGCTGGTAGAAGCCTACTGTGCGGCCGTGAAAGTCCTCGAAGTACGTCTTTAGCACGCTGGCCGAGAGACCGTACTTAGCCATTAGTTGTTTATCCTCGTGGCAGCGAGCACACAGTTGAGTAGAGGCCAGGCGAAAGGAATTGGAGTTGGCCCCTTGGATGCTGTGCACACCGTGGCATGTGGTGCAAGCTGGGACATCGGGGTTATCCTCGCCGATGAGCGCTTTGCCGTGCACGCTTTCGGCATAGGCGTTGTATACGTCAGTATGGCACTTGCCACAGGCCTGCGAGTCGTTGCCGCGCGGCGAGGCGGGCTTGGTGATGTAGTGAGTGCCGTGGCAGTCGGCGCACACGGGGGCATTGTGATCGCCCGCGCCGAGAGCGGAGAAGTGAACACTATCGAGTGTCTTTGTGTAGTTAGCGAAATGGCAGCGCTTGCACGCCTCATAGTACGTCGTGGTGTAGGCTCGCCGACTATCATAGCGCACCTTTGGGTGGGGATAGACCGTGCTAGCCATTGAGGGGTGGCAATCGGTACAAGCAAGTCGTCTACCGTGAACGGACTGGTTGATCTTGGCGACATCGACATAGAGGGGCAGCGTCTCGCCACTGCTTAGCTCGATACTCATATTCTGATTCTGATGGCAGGCGAGGCACATGAGATCGCGATTCGCGGTGTTTGCCGGTGTCGGCAACGGCGACGGGGTCGCAGTAGGGGAGGGACCGGCAGAAGACCAGTGGCAACCAGCGCAAGTGTCCTGGCTGTAGCTGCCGTGGTCAGGCGGCACTGGAGCGGGACGATCGGTGGCGCTGTGGCACAACAGGCAGTTCTCGCGGCCCTCGATGGGGTGGGGTGCTGACGGTGCTGCGAAGACCGAGCCGCTAAACGAGGCAAGTGCGCTGATCGAGATTGCGGCTGCCGCAGAGATGCCGAGCCAGATAATTGGCGCCCGCAGCGATGAAGCGATGATGGAATGCATGCCAATAACACCTCCTCGGCCGGGAAAGCACCGCGGGCCACGGTGGTGCTGGCAGCGCTGCCCACTGGGACCGCGGCAATGTCCCAGCGCGGCGCTCAGCTCCTGGGCCACCTTTGCCCCGTGCTACACCCGGAACGCGCCATTGCTCTTCAATGCTACTCCCTACGAAGCGCCACGACTATTCTGCAAGTGGCTCATTAATGTGACCCAGAAGGTGTATCTTGGAGCAGGTCGGCGGCTACGCCGGTAAAAGGTGTAGGAGTAGCGATAGCCGGCACAACAGATGGCATTCTAAGAGCCATTGACTCGCCGAGGAGACAATGCCACTAGGCGCCGAGCGTTCGGCCAGCGCAGCGTCCGAGGCATTTTCGGGCAAGGTCAAGCGGCGCGAGAGCGTACTATGGCCGGTTTCAGATCACGAAGGGCGAACGTGACCGTCTTGCGACGGCGGCTCGATAAGGCCCTTTCGAACGGCGTATGCCGCCGCCTGTACGCGGTTTTCGAGGTGCAACTTCTCTAGAATATTGTGCAGATGTCGCTTCACTGTGCTCTCGGCGATGCACAGAGTGTTGGCAATGTCCTTGTTGCTGGCGCCATCGATCACGAGCTGTAGTACTTCGCGCTCCCGGTCAGTAAGCCCTTCATCGCTGTCCTTAGACTGACTTTCGCGCTGCCGCTGACGGGCAAACTCCTCAAGCACCTTGGCAGCCAGTAGGGGCGTAAGCGCAGCCTCGCCACGCATCGCCCCTCGCAAGCGATCAAACAGATTTTGCGCCTTGAGATTCTTCAGCAGGTAACCGATGGCGCCCGCCTTGATCGCCTCGAAGAGATCGTCGTCGGCATCGGACACAGTGAGGATGACAACCTTGATTTCCGGCAACTCCAGCTTGATGCGGCGGGTCGCTTCGAGACCGCCAAGGCGAGGCATGTTGACATCCATTAGTATTAGGTCAGGTTGAAGCTGGTAGGCCTTCTCGATGGCATCTAGTCCGTCGCCCGCCTCGCCGATCACCGTGACATCATCCTGAGAAGCCAAGAGATTCACGATACCCTCGCGAAACAGCACTTGATCGTCTACGACTAAAACTCGTATCTGACTCACAACCTACCTCCATTGCCTGACTCGGGAAGCCTTACACTAATCTCGCTGCCAAGACCTCGCGTGCTGTGGACAGTGAGCTGGCCGCCGACACTTTCTGCCCGTTCTCGCATTGTCTGCAGGCCAAAATGATCGCCAGAACGGGCAAGCACTTCATCTAGGTCGAAACCTCGGCCGTTGTCTGAGATGGTTACAATCATCCACCCTGGCTCAGCTTTGAAACGAACCCAGGCGCTGCTAGCCTGCGCGTGCTTGCGTACATTTGCTAGCGCCTCTTGGATGATGCGCACCACTTGCACTTCGGTAGCCGGGGAAAAGCGAATTTGGACATTGTCGCAAACCGCGAGCTCGACGTGTATGTGGTGCTGCAACCCATATTTGTGCAGATACTGGCTGAGCGTAGTAATCAGACCGCGACCCGGCAATACGGTGCTGCGCAGCCCAAGGATCGACTCTCGAACGTCGGCGTAGGCATCGTCTGCCGCGCGCTCCATTTGCCGCAGCTCCGCTTCCGCTTTCGAGACCTCTCCCTTGGACAACAGACCAGCCACGACGTTGGACTTTAGGCTCAGGTATCCCAAGGACTGCGCGAGACTGTCGTGCATCTCACGGGCCAGACGATCACGTTCTTCTAGAACGGCAAGGTTCTGAACTTGCACGTAGAGGCGTGCGTTCTCGATCGCGATAGAGGCTTGGTTAGCAAGTCTTGCCAGTAACCTCGCCTCGGCATCTGTGAACGTACGATTGCTGCGATCCGCGACATAGAGGGCACCCACGATCCTGTCCCCTACGCTGAGGGGCACGGCGATATGGCAAGTCAGTCCCTCCGCTTCGATGATCGCATCCAACTCGTGGGTGAAGCTGGGGTCGATGCGATAGTCGGCAACGGCTATCACCTCGCCAAGCGCCACGGCGCGTCCCGCTATCCCCCGCCCCACGGGCATTCTGATCTGCTGAAAGGCCGCGGTTCGCGTGCCGGCGACCGCGCGCACGGCCAATTCACCGGCGTCTTCGTCCAACAAACTGAGCGTGGCGACCTCGGCACCAAGGAGTTGACGGGCGTTCTCGACCACTGATTCGAGAATGCGGTCGAGATCGAGCAACGCAGAGATCTCAGTGCCAATCTTGTAAAGCGCTTCGAGCTCACGAGTACGAATTTTAACGGTGGTCTCTAGCTGCTTGCTCCAACTCTCGATCTCCTCTCGCGCCCTGCGCTGGGCTTCGAGCGCCGCCTGTTGGGCCTCAAATCGATCGCGATTGGCAGCCTCCAATTGGCGTGTCTTTTCGACCTCGAATACCCTCAAGATGCGGAGGATGAAATAGGCAATTATGAAGGCGAGCGCGGCGCGAAGGATTTGGGGTGGCATGTGCAACCAGGTGAAGAAGGTGGCGTAGTTCAACATTGACGCGGGAAAGTACGGCGCAGGGGGCACGATAAGTCCGGCCGCTACGCCGTTTACGGTGAAGGCGATGGCAGCGCGTTGGCAGTCGATGATCACCTTGCGCATATGAATTGACTTTAGGAAGGAGCGTTGAGTCAAAATGGCCAGCGCGGCGAGGATCGACCCAGGCAAGTAGAGCAGGTAGCGCGCCCATACTTCGGCGCTGGTCAACCACTCCCCACTCATCGTCAAATACGTTTGAGATTGACCCGGATGACATTGGAGGCACGTGCTAAGCCCGGCGGTCGGTTCACCAGCAATCCAGCCAAGGTGGGGGATCACGAAACTACCCAGCCAGACCACAAACAGCCCCGCGGGCAGCCAATGTAGCCAGTTGTGCTTCTGAAGTGTCTCGGTCAGCACGTGAACGCTAAAGAGGAGCAAGCAGACCGTGGAGATAGCCAGCAGGATGACCTTTATGACTCGCCATGGCGCCGCATCTACATCGATCAGTAGTTGGCTCTGGATCACGACCAGCATTTCGATCCATTCCACCATACTGTGGACCAGACCAAAAGCGGCGAGGTACTTTAGCCCATGGGCGAGCGGAAACGCGCTGGGGCGCCTTGACTCGAGGGCGATCGCGAGCCCCATCGTGAAGAAGGCCAGCCCGTAGACAAATAGGATGATGACGAGAAGGACGAAGTTATTGGTCATTCGCGGCTGCCCTGCGAGGCGCTGGAATCTTAGTGCCCCGCAAACCTTCGACTGCCCATGCTATCCAGTTGGCGCTTAGCGCATTGTACCACAAGCGGCCAGCCACAACAACAGGCGCACTGGCGATATCGCGGTCTCGATTCATCATCGTGCACCCGAGACACCGTTGGCCCGCATTCCTTGACAGTGCCAATGCCCTATGCTAGAGTTTGGCCAACTTAGGCGAGTGATTCGGTCTCAAGCCGTACCGCAAGGGGCCAGAGGCCGTGTTGTGGTGTTGCCTTTAGCGAGAGGAGTCCTGCGGTGTTTGCCGGATCGTTTGTGGCCTTGATCACACCATTCAAAGATGGTCATGTGGACGTCAAGAGACTGGAAGAGCTAGTCGAGTTCCAGATCAAGAATGGCACCAACGGGTTGGTCCCCTGCGGCACCACAGGGGAGTCCGTGACGATGACCGAGGAAGAGGATCAGCTTGTCGTTCGCACTGTGATCGAAGTGGCGGCGGGGCGTGTGCCGGTGGTTGCCGGCACGGGCTCGAACGACACTGAAAGCGCGGTGGAATACACCAGGGCCGCGCGCAAGCTAGGCGCCGATGGCGCGCTCGTGGTGACGCCGTATTACAACAAGCCAACCCAGGAAGGCCTCTACCGACATTTTGAAGCGATAGCCTCCAGCGTCGATTTGCCCATCGTGCTTTATAACGTACCGAGTCGCACGAGCGTCAATATGTTGCCAGAAACGGTGGCACGGCTGGCTCGTCTCGATACTGTTGTCGCCATCAAAGAGGCAAGCGGCAGCATGGACCAGGTGAGCGCCATAGTTCAGTCGTGCGGTCCAGATTTCGCCGTCCTTTCGGGCGACGACTCGCTCACCCTGCCGATCTTGGCGCTGGGTGGGCGTGGTGTGATCTCAGTGGTGGCAAATGTTGCACCCGAGCCGGTAGCGGCCATGGTAGCGGCCTTCCTCCAAGGAAACTCCGCTGTCGCGAGGGATTTGCACTATCGTCTCTTTGATCTCTGCCGGGCCATGTTCATCGAGACCAACCCCATTCCTGTGAAGACCGCCGCTAGCCTTATGGGTCTATGCTCATCTGACCTGCGCTTGCCGCTCTGCGAGATGTCAGAGGGGAATGTCAACAGACTAAGAGAGGCTATGGCTAACTTCGGGCTGCTACC